>NZ_JBQCCN010000020.1:0-4623 GCF_051962185.1 Sphingomonas sp. | reverse complement strand
TTGGGAGGAAGGCCGCGCCCCTGGCTTAAACCGTCATCCCGGGCTTGTCCGGGGATCCGCCGTGCCGCCGGTGATGCCGTTGAGCCTCAAGCCGTGAGGCCTGCCGCCCGGCGGATCCCGGCACAAGGCCGGGATGACGGGGAGAGTATAGTACGCCCCGACCATTGTTCCCCCTTCGGTCGATGATGCCGAGCCAATTCGCGATTGGTGGGAACGCTCTCAGTCTCTCGCGCGCCCGATCGATCCCGACGGCTCCGGCCTCCCGAAAAAACTTGCCAACGACACCCTATCTGCCTGAAACTCGCGAACCGATCTGGTTGTTGGAGGACAGCATGATCACCGCGATCCGCGAAGTACGCCGCGCCAAGGGCATGACGCTCGACGATGTCGCGCGGCGTTGCGTGCCGCCGACCACCGCGCAGACGATCGGCCGGCTGGAGACGGGCATGCGCACCGTGTCGGTCGCCTGGCTCAACCGCATCGCAGCGGCGCTCGGCGTCGAAGCGGCGGACCTCGTGACGCTGCCCGACCAGGCGGGCCTGCCGGTCGCGGCAGTGCTCGGCGCGGACGGCGTGTTCGCGCCCGCCCGCGCGGCGACGATCCCGGCGCCGCGGCCCGAGCCCGGCGCGGTGGCGATCTCCGTCGCGGCCGGGATCGGCGACTATCGCGCCGGCGACACGATCTGGTGCGCGCGGCTGGAGCCCGACGGCTTTGCCCGCGCGCTCAATCGCGATGTGCTGGTGCCGCGCCCCGGCGGACGTTTCCTGTTCGGCCGGCTGATCGGGCGCGAAGGCGAACGGCTGCAAATTCTCCCGCTCGGCGCCGGGCAGCGCCAGCAAGTGGTCAGCGACCCGCCCTGGATCGCCGAGGCGAGAACCCTGGTCCGCGCTTTATGAGGAAGGCGGCGACCGGAATGGTGGGCGGTGACGGTCTCGAACCGCCGACCCTCTCGGTGTAAACGAGATGCTCTACCAACTGAGCTAACCGCCCGTACGGCTGTCCTGTGACGCGGCTTGGCCGCGAGCGCAAGGGGGTCAGGCGATCGCCAGGCCGTTCTGTGCCAATGTCGCGAAATAGCGGTTCATGCGATCGAGCGCCGCTTCGCTCAGCGCCATGAAGGCGCGGCGGCGGTCGAACGGGTCGGGCTCGCGCACGAACAATCCGTCTTCGGTCATCTTCGAAATCCAGCGTAGCGCGGTGCTCGGCGGCACCGCCGCGGCGATGCACAGGCTCGATACCGACACCTGGCCACGTTCGAGATGCGCGGCATAGAGGTCGAGCAGCATGTCCCAGGCGGGGTCCTCGAACAGCACATCGGGGAACGGCCGGCTGCGCAGCCGTCGCGCGCGAATCGCCTTACGGACGTCGGCGGCCGCGACCTGCACCGGCTCGGCGGGCAAGCCGTACTCGCTGCGCTGATCGGCGACATTCGCGGGAAGCGGGCGCGCTGCCGGTTCGGCCGGCGCGACCAGGGCCTGCGCGATCGCCGCGGCGAGATCGGCCGGTTGAGGATCGCACAGCAAGGTGATGCGGCGGGCAAGCAACGGTGCCGCGACCGCGTCGATCTGGCTTTCGGTCAGCGTGACGATCAGCCCGAATTCGGTTTCCGGCACATGGCCGAGCCGATCGACCGCATCGTGCAGCCTATCGCCCGCAAGATCGTCGAGCGCGGCGATGACGATTTGCGCGCCCGTCGCGCCGGGCAAAACGGCATCCGACCAATCGGCCTCGGCAACGACCTCGGCACCGGCTCGGACCGCCGCGGCGGCCAGATGGATGCGCGCACCGGTCTGACCGAGCACGAGCGCTCCGGGCCGTGCGGTCGGCGTCGCGCCGCTGGCCATGGTCAGCCCAGCGCCTTCACGATCTCCTCGACCATCTTCTTGGCGTCGGCGAGGAGCATCATGGTATTGTCCTGATAGAAGACGTCGTTGTCGACCCCGGCATAGCCGACGCCGCCCATCGATCGCTTGATGAACAGGACCGTCTTGGCCTTGTTCACGTCGAACACCGGCATGCCGTAGATCGGCGAGCTCTTGTCGGTCTTGGCCGCCGGATTGACCACGTCGTTGGCGCCGATGATGAACGCGACGTCGGTCTGGGCGAACTCGCTATTGATGTCCTCGAGCTCGAACACCTCGTCATAGGGGACGTTGGCCTCGGCCAGCAGCACGTTCATATGCCCGGGCATGCGCCCCGCGACCGGGTGGATCGCGTATTTCACGCGGACACCCTCTTCCTTCAGCTTGTCGGCCATCTCGCGCAGCACATGCTGCGCCTGCGCCACCGCCATGCCGTAGCCGGGCACGATGATGACCTGTTCGGCCTGGCTCATCAGGAACGCCGCATCCTCGGCCGAGCCGCGCTTCCACGGACGGTCGGTCGCGGCCGCCGCCGCACCGCCGCCGCTTTCGCCGCCAAAGCCGCCCGCGATCACACTGATGAAGCTGCGGTTCATCGCGCGGCACATGATGTAGCTGAGGATCGCGCCCGACGATCCGACCAGCGCGCCGGTGATGATCATCGCGGTGTTGTGGAGGGTGAAGCCCATCGCCGCCGCGGCCCAGCCCGAATAGGAATTGAGCATCGACACCACGACCGGCATGTCGGCGCCGCCGATCGGGATGATCAGCAGGAAGCCGATCGCAAAGCTGAGGCCCGTGATCGTCCAGAACACCCAGGGCGACTGGTCCTGGGTGAAATAGGCGACCAGCCCGAGGATGCCGGCGAGCACCGCCAGGTTGATGACATGGCGGCCGGGCAACATGATCGGCTTGCCGCCCATATTGCCGTTCAATTTGAGGAACGCGATCACCGATCCCGAGAAGGTGATCGCACCGATCGCGACGCCGAGACCCATTTCGATACGGCTCTGGGCGAAGATCAAGGTCGTCGGCTGACCGACTTCGGACACTAGCACCTTTGCGATACCGAATGCCAAGGGATTGAGGAAAGCCGCGCCAGCGACCAGCACAGCGGCTAGGCCGACCAGCGAATGAAACGCGGCCACCAACTGCGGCATCGCCGTCATCGCGATCCGCCGAGCTGTAATAATACCGATTGCCGCGCCTACGCCGATCGCCGCCAATATCTGAGTTGCAGTCACCAGATCCGGCGCCGGTAATCCGTAAAAGATGGAGCTCGCATCCGAGACCTTCGAATCGATGTCGCGAGGATAGTGCGTCACCAACGTTGTCACGACCGCGATCGTCATGCCGATCATGCCGAAGCGGTTGCCGCGCTGGCTCGAGGTCGGGCTCGACAGACCGCGCAACGCTAGGATGAAGCACACCCCCGCGACCAGATAGGCCAACGCCGCCCAAGGATTGATCGTTACCTGTTCCATTCAACCCCCAACCGTCACCCCGGCCTTGTGCCGGGGTCCACCGCGCCACCTGGCGCAAGTGGATGAGTGGATCCCGGGACACGCCCGGGATGACGAAATCAATGTTTGGCCGCGGCCGGCCGGTCCTTCTTCTTGTACATGGCGAGCATCCGCGCCGTGACCGCGAAGCCGCCGAAGATGTTGATGCTGGCGAGCACCACCGCGAGCAGGCCGAGCCATTTCGAGGTCGCGCCGCCCTCGCCGATCGTCACTGCCGCCGACGCGATCAGCGCGCCGACGATGATCACCGACGAGATCGCGTTGGTCACCGCCATCAGCGGCGTGTGCAGTGCCGGCGTTACCGACCAGACAACATAATAGCCGACGAATACCGCCAGCACGAAGATCGACAGGATCGAGATGAAGTCCATGACTAGTACGTTGCCTCCTGCGGATCGCGAATCATCCGAACAGCCAGTTTCCCGTCCGCCTGCTGTCGGTAGCCGAACAGACCGCCCATGAATTCGGTCTGCTGTTCGCTGTCGGTCGGTTTTATCCTCGGCGCCTTCTGCAGGCATACATCCGACACGCCCAGGCAATAAGTGAGCATTCCCTGGGCGTAGCGGATCGAGAAATATCCCCAGGGTTTGAGCGCGCGAACCTCGCCGGGCGAAAGCTCGGTGGCGCTGACCGAGTCGATCGGCCGAACATGGCTTCGCTGAAGATGGCCGTTGCAGCATCCCCAGATGATCTCGATGCTGCTCTTGAACCATCCGTCGAACCTGCCGTCCCGATCGAGGTCGACCAGGCAGATCGGCGAGCGCCCCATGCCGCCGACCCCGGCGGAAACGACAATATTCTGCTGGCAAGCGATCAGATGATCGCTGGTGGCGACCGACAACACTGTGCCCTTCGACAGAACCAGACCGGCCTCGGCTATCGGAACGTCTTTATCGAGTGCCATCGCTCGGACCGGAACCGCCTTGCCGGAAAACCAGGGGTCTTTCTTGGAAACGATCCTCGATCGCTCCGCGGGCTGGTCGGGCACGAGAAGCGTCGGGAAGATATAGCGGATCGACCCGCTATCCGCCGCATTCTGCGACAAAGCCGCGCCGGGCAGGAGCGTCAGCATTATCGCGAACGCCAATGCCCCTAATCTCACGACGTGAGTCTCGCGTTGACGACTTGGCCATCCCTGGTCAGCCGCACGGCATCGCCGATCTCCTCGTCGAGCACCGGCTTGCCGGCTTCCTTGTCCCAGAAGGTCGAGAGGAAATTGTAGAGGTTGCGCGCGAACA
>NZ_JBQCCN010000019.1:0-8825 GCF_051962185.1 Sphingomonas sp. | reverse complement strand
CTATTTCCTGGCGCGCTTGCTGCAGTTCCAATTCTACCAGGCGGCGTGCAAGCAGGCCGGCTGGACCGGGCCGCTCCATCGCTGCTCGTTCTACGGCAACAAGCAGGTCGGCGCGAACCTGCAGAAGATGCTGGAAATGGGCCAGTCCAAGCCGTGGCCCGACGCGCTCCAAGTCTTCACCGGCAGCCGCGAAATCTCGGGCCAGGCGATGATGGACTATTTCGCGCCGCTCAAGAAATGGCTCGACGAGCAGAACAAGGGGAAACCGAGCGGATGGTAATTACACCTTTCTGGATGATGCTCGCTCTGGCGACACCGGCGGACGCGCAACCGGTCACTGTTGAGATCGTCGCCGTCGGGCATGCCGAAACCCCCGCCGACCGATATGAAATATCAGGGGTGATCGTCGCGGGCGCGGATAGCGACACGGCAGCGGCGGCGTTGCTCGCCAAACGAAAACAGGCCGTGCTCGACCAGGTGGCGGCGGCCGGCGCTAACGCGGTCATACGAGACGGTAGCGAGTTCGAATTGTTCTCAAGCGACCCCGCTGCGGCGATGAGCCTGGCGAGGGGCAACGTCGACGCCAAGGTCGAAGGCAAGAACCAGGTGAGCGCGATCGTCACGATCACCGCGCCCAATCGCGCGGCGATCGATAAGGTCAAAGCGGCAATCGCGAGCATTCCGGGCGTTCGGAATACAGGAACGCCGCTATCATCGTTGAACGACGCGGCGGCGGCCCGCCGCGTCGCGAAGGCCGATGCGATGGTCAAAGCAAAGACCGAGGCGGATGGTTATGCCAACCGCCTGGGCTTCGGGAATGCTGTGCTGACCGCCATCAGCGAAAAGACCGACTTCTCGGCGATGTTTCAGGCGAACAATGGTAAGGTACCGGCGTTGGCCATGTTCCAGAAATCGACGGACGACACCGTCACCACCGAGGTGACGCTCACGGTGACGTACCGGTTGGATACCAAACGCTAGCTGCGGGCGGACCTCAGGATTCCTCGTCCTTCGGCCCGTTTTTCCGGCTGCTACCGCGCAATGTGAAGATCGCCGCGACCGCGCCGATCGCCCCGGCGATCCCCGCCGCAATGCCGCCGCGCTTGGCGATCGTCGCGGCGCGGCTAGGGGTCGAAGGAGCGGGGGCGGCCGCGGCAGGAGTCGGTTTTGGCGCAGGCTTCGGTGCTGTGGCGGCCTTTGGTGCGCTCGGCGCTTTCTGCGCGGCCGGGGCTTTGGGAGCGGCTGCCGCCTTGGGCTTCGCGGCAGCGGTCGTTTTCGGCTTGGCCGTCGCTTTGGGTTTCGCTGCGGCCTTCGGTTTGGCGGCTGGCTTGGCCGCTGCCTTCGACGCAGGCTTGGGCGTCGTCGCGGCGGCGGCGCCGGCGGTCTTGGCGACCGGCTTCGTCGTCGTCTTGGGTTTGGCCGCGGGCTTGGGCGCGGCTTTAGCTGGTACCTTGGCCGGCGCCTTCGACGCAGCGGCCGCCGTCACTTCCGGTTCGGGCGTGGGGGCGGCAGCGGCTTTAGCTTTTGGCGCGGCCTTCGGCTTCGCTGCGGCCTTGGGTTTGGCGGGCGCCTTGGCGGCGGGCTTGGCAGTCGTCTTCCTGGGCGTCGTGGCCATGAGAGATGATCCCCTGTTCTCTTGGTCGCTAACGCCCTCGCATACCAGAATGTTTCAGGGTCGTGATAGTCCCATGACGGGTTAACGTCCGGATCAGCGGAACGGCGGCTCGTTGAAGGCGCGCAATTTGCGGCTGTGGAGCTTGGCGCCTTCGCGCCGCAATTCCTCGCAAGTCTGGATGCCGATCCGCATATGCTCGTTGATCGCCCGCTCGTAGAAGCGATTGGCCTGACCCGGCAGCTTGAGCTCGCCGTGGAGCGGCTTGTCCGAGACGCAGAGCAAAGTCCCGTACGGCACGCGGAACCGATAGCCTTGCGCCGCGATCGTCGCCGATTCCATATCGATCCCGACCGCGCGGCTGAGCGAGAAGCGCAGTGCCGATTTGGTGTAGCGAAGCTCCCAATTGCGGTCGTCGGTCGTGACGATCGTGCCGGTGCGCAGGCGGCGCTTGAGCTCTTCGCCCGACTGGCCGCTGATGATCTCGGCGGCGCGGGCCATCGCGACCTGGACCTCGGCGATCGCCGGCACCGGAATTTCGGGCGGTAGCACGTCGTCGAGGACATGGTCGTCGCGCAGATAGGCATGGGCGAGGACATAGTCGCCGATGCGCTGGCTGGGCCTGAGGCCACCGCAATGCCCGATCATCAGCCACGCTTCGGGCCGCAGCACCGCGAGGTGATCGCAGATCGTCTTGGCGTTCGACGGCCCGACGCCGATGTTGACCAGCGTGATACCGGTGCGATCGTCGGCCATCAGGTGATAGGCCGGCATCTGGTGTCGCCGCCACGCGCTGGTGTCGGCCAGTGCCGCCTCGAGATCGTCGCCCGCGCGCAACAGCACGCCGCCCGCGCCCGACACGCCGGTGAAGCGGCTACCCTCGCCGAGTTGCGCGAAGGCCCAGCGGACGAATTCGTCGACATAACGGTGGTAATTGGTGAACAGCACGTAGCGCTGCACGTGCTCGGGCGGAGTGCCGGTGTAATGCCGCAGCCGCGCCAGGCTGAAGTCCGTCCGCAAGCCGTCGAACAACGCGAGTGGCCGCGCCTCGCCGGGTGTCGGGAGGCCGTCGGCGATCTCGTCGCCGATATGCGCGAGGTCGGTCGCGGGGAACCAGCGCGCCAGTTCGACCGCCGACACCTCGTCGAGATTGAGCGCGTGGCTGGGGTCGAGCACGTAAGGGAAGGGAATTTCCTGCCGCCCGGGGACCGCCGACACTTCGACGTCGTAATCCTCGATCAGCAAGGTGAGCTGTTCGGTCAGGTAATCGGCGAAGATCGCCGGCTTGGTCACGCTGATGCGATAATCGCCCGCTTCGGACAGCCGCCCGAACGATCGCAGCGGAGTCGGCCGATCATGGTCGTGCCGGTAGATCAGCCTGATTTCGGGATAAGCGAACGATCCATCGGTGCGCGACTTGGGGTCGGGCGTCTCGCCGGTGGTGAGATAGGTCGTCAGCGCGTCCTGGAGGCGTTCGACCGAGGCGGAATAGAGCCGAGAGAGTTCGGCGACGATATCGGAAGCCTGCGTCATCCGATGCGGCTAAAGCAGTCGGCTGACGCTGGCAAGTCGCGGTCGTTACGGCAACGCGTCAGCCCTTGGTCGAGCCGTCGTCGTCGGACGCGTCGCCGGCGAACAGTTTCGACGCGCCATAAGCGGCGCCGGCCACGGCGGCGGCGGCACCGGCGGCGATCCCGGCCGCGGCGATCGGATGCTCCTTGACCGTATTCATCGCGCTGCCGGCCGCGTTGGCGAGCGTTTCCTGCGCCTTGGACAGGAAGGATTTGGACTCGGCGAGCGCGACGTCCAGTGCGTCGCTCGCGGTTTCGACCGCATTGTCGATCAGCGAGGAGTCAGCGGCGGGCGCGGTCGCGCTATCGGCGCCGGTGGCGGTAGTGGTGGTTTCATCGACCATGACGATCTCCCCAAAAAAAGCAACGGCTGCGAAAACGCGAAGGCTGCCCCTCGCGTTCCCACAGCCGCGCTTGATTGTTTCGCCTACGCGAAGAAACGGAAAGCGATCAGAGCTGCTCGAGCAGATGTTCGGCCGAGCTGACCTTGAACTCGCCCGGCGCTTCGACGTTGAGCTCTTCGACGACGCCGTCGTTGACGATCATCGAGTAGCGCTGGCTGCGCTCGCCCATGCCGAATTTGGAGCCGTCGAAGGTGAGACCGACCGATTTCGCGAAATCCGCATTGCCGTCGGCCAGCATGGTCACTTTGCCGGCGGCATCGTTGGCCTTGCCCCAGGCGCCCATCACGAAGGCGTCGTTGACCGAGGTGAAGGCGATCTCGTCGACGCCCTTGGCCTTGATGTCGTCCGCCTTGTCGAGGAAGCCGGGCAGGTGGCGCGCCGAGCAGGTCGGGGTGAAGGCGCCGGGCACCGCGACCAGCGCGACCTTGCGGCCGGCGAAGAACTCGTCCGAGCTGACCTGCTCCGGACCGTTCTCGGTGGCCTTGACGATGGTGGTGGAGGGCAGCTTGTCGCCGACGGCGATGGTCATGTCGTTGTCTCCCGTTGGGCGCGTCAACGCGCCGCGCGTCCGGCACTTGGCATCGCTGGCGGGAATTTCAAGCCGTGACGGCAGCGGTCCGACCAGCTTAAGATGCCGCTGATGGAGTCGGCCGCGCCCTTTCTCACCGGACAATTCCTGCTGGCGATGCCCGGCATCGGCGATCCGCGCTTCGAGCATGCAGTGATCGCGATGTGCGGGCACGATGCCGAAGGCGCGATCGGCATCGGCATCGGCGCGACGATCGAGGGCCTCGGCCTTCACGACGTCCTCGAGCAATTCGAGATCGAACCCGGCGAGGCGCCTGACGCGCCGGTCCATTTCGGTGGGCCGGTCGAGCCTCGGCGCGGCTTCGTGCTGCATTCGACCGACTGGTCGGGCCAGAATACGATCGAGGTCGCCGGGCGCTGGGCCTTGTCGGGCACGATCGACATCCTGAAGGCGATCGCGGAAGGGCAGGGGCCGAGCCGCTGGCTGGTAGCGCTCGGCTATGCCGGCTGGGGCGCGGGCCAGCTCGACGGCGAGATGCTGCGCCATGGCTGGTTCAACGTCGCCGGCGACGAACGATTGCTGTTCGACACCGAGGCGTACGACCGCTGGACCGGAGGGTTCGAGCGTGCCGGGATCGACGCGCGCCTGCTTGCCAGCCAGACCGGGACGGCCTGACCCGTAGCGCATGGGACTGGAACAACTCGATCGGCCGGTTTGGAGCGCGCTGACGACGCGTTGGGCCAAGATCGCCGAGGGCGACGCGCGTGCCTGGCGGGTCGATCGCGATTATGGCTTGTTCGGCGCCGCGGCGGACCAGTCGCCGGAAAGCCTCGCGGCATTGGCAGCGCTGGTGCCCGAGCGAGGCGAATTGTGGGTGGTCGAGCGCGATGCCTGGCCGGCGGCGCCCGGTACGCGGTTCCTGCGCCAGGCCGAATGCGTCCAGATGGTGTGCGAGCGCGTGACGCCGGGAAAGTCCCCGGCATTCGAGATCGTCGACTTGGACGAGGCCGACGCGCCCGCCATGTATGACCTCGCGATGCTGACCAAGCCGGGGCCCTATGCGGCGCATACCAACCGGTTGGGCGCCTTCATCGGCGTGAAGCAGGATGGACGATTGATCGCGATGGCGGGCGAGCGGATGAAAATGCCCGGTCTGAGCGAGGTCAGCGGGGTCTGCACGCATCCCGATCATCGCGGGCGGGGCTATGCGGGCGCGCTGATGCGCGTGGTGGCGGAGCGGATGCTGGCGCGGGGCGAGACGCCCTGGTTGCACGCTTATGCCAGCAACGCGGGGGCGATCGGGCTGTACGAGAGCCTGGGTTTTCGCCTTCATGGCTCGGTCATGGCGAGCGTGGTGGTGCGGGTTTAGCGGCTAGAAAAATCCTCCCCGTTCCGGGGAGGAATTTTAGTGCAGCGTTCCCTCCAAATGCCGCAATTTATCCGGATTGCGCATCACGTAGATCGCCTTGACCCGATGGTCCTCGATCAGCAATGCGGTGGTCTGCAGCACGCCGTCATATTCGCGCGTGACGAAGCCGGGCAGGCCGTTGATCCAGGCGAAGCGGATCAGTTCGCCGAAATTGCCGCGCAACAACCGCCCGATCGCGGCGAACGTGCGGGTGACCTCATCGGCGCCGAGCATGACGCGCGCCGCTGCCGGCCGCTTGCCGCCGCCGTCCGAATAAAGGCTGACGTCGTCCGCCAGCATCGCGCCCAATTGGCCGATCTCGCCGCGCGACGCCGCGAAGAACGCCTGAGCGATCTCCAGCCCGTGTTCGCGCTCGACCGGGAAGCGCGGCTTCTCCGCCCGGACATGCTCACGCGCCCGGCTGGCGAGTTGGCGGCATGCCGCGCTGTCGCGGCCCAGGCTCTCGGCGATGTCGTCGAAGTTCTCGCCGAACACGTCGTGCAGCAGAAACGCCGCGCGCTCCAGCGGCGAGAGGCGTTCGAGCGCGAGCATCAGCGGTAGGGTGACGTCCTCGACCTCTTCGGCCTCGACCATCGGCTCGGGCAGCCACGGGCCGATATATTCCTCACGCGTGACGCGCGCCGATTTGAGCTGGTCGAGGCACAAACGGGTCACGACGCGGCGCAGGAACGCCTCTGGCACGCGCACCGCGGCGCGGTCGGCGTCGGCCCAGCGCAGCCAGGCGTCCTGCACCACATCCTCGGCATCGGCGACCGAGCCGAGCATGCGGTAGGCGACGCGCATCAGCTTGGGCCGAAGCGCGTCGAAGGTTTGGGCGGCGTCGCTCACGCCTTCCAACCCAGATTGGGGTCGAACAGGTTGAAGCCGACCGCCAGGCGATTCCAGCCGTTGATCACGTTGATCATCATGGTGAGCTTGACTTGTTCCTCCTTGCTGAACTGCGCGTCGAGCGCGGCATAGACGTCGTCGGGCGCGCGCTTGTCGGCGATCAGCGTCAGGTGCTCGGTCCACGCCAGCGCCGCGCGCTCGCGATCGGTATAGCATGGCGCTTCGTGCCACGCAGCGACCAGATGCACGCGCTGTTCGGTTTCTCCGGCCTGGCGCGCCTCGAACGTGTGCATATTGATGCAGTTGGCGCAGCCGTTGATCTGCGACGAGCGGATCTTGACCAGTTCGAGCAACGGTTTTTCCAGGCCGCTTTCCATCACTTTGTTGGACAAGGTGAGGAATGCCTGAACCATCTCGGGCGCGGCGGCGTAGGGATTGATGCGGGGGGTCATGATCGGTCCTTTCGAAGATTACGCCTGCATGACGAGCTGGGCTCACGCGATGTGACATCGGGCGGAAAAAATTTTCCGCGCGTGCCGATCGTCGCTGGACCGCTTAACCTCTTGAGAGTGATCCGCGTGGCAAGGTCGGGCGGATGCGCATCGCCGAGCTTCTCTCCGCCGTCCTGCCGGCCGCGACGCCCTGGCTGTTCTCGTTCGCCCTGATGACGGCGTTCGAGTTGCTGCTGCCGCGTGACCGCCACTCGGCGCGCGGCCGCATAGCGGGAGTGCTGTTCTGGGCGATCTGGCTGCCGGTGATGGCGGCGACCTACGCGATGTTCCGGTCGCTATGGCATTGGATCGGGATCGAACCGCTGCTGATTTTGCCGCTGCAGTTTCGCTGGGCCGGTCCGTTCGCGATGATCCTGGCGCCGATCGCCGGGGCGGCGGTCTACGACTTCTTCTTCTACTGGTGCCACCGCGCCCAGCATCGCTGGTTCTGGCGCTATCACGCCGTCCATCATTCGATCCGCGAGCTCAACGCCGTCAACGCCTATCACCATATTACCGAGCCGCTCTTCCAGGCCGTACTGCTCCTCGCGCCGGCCAGTCTGTTCGGCAGCGATATCGGCTATCTCGCGCCGGCGATGGCGGTGGTCCTGCACCTTCACGCCTCGTTCATCCATTCGCCGACCAGCGTCCACCTCGGGCCGCTCCGGATCTTCTTTTGCGACAATCGCTTTCACCGCATCCATCATTCGCTGGAGGAGCGCCATTTCGATCGCAATTTCGGGGCGTTCACGACCTTGTGGGATCGCCTGTTCGGTACCGTCTATTTTCCCGCGGAGGACGAATGGCCCGATGTCGGCCTTGCCGAGATCGGCCAGCCACGTGGCGTGATCGCCTGGCTTACCTTACCCTATCGGCTACGCGAGCGGGACGATACGGCGCCCGCGGCGGTCGCCTCGGCGAACATATAAAGAAATCTTTATATCGAGATTGCAATCGTGCGGCGGAGGCTGTACGGCGCCGCGCATCAACCGTTTTTTCCGGAGACTTTTGACGTGGCCACCGTGCTCGACCGCCCGACCGATTATGTCGTCAAGGACATTTCCCTCGCCGATTTCGGCCGCGCCGAGATCAACATCGCCGAGACCGAAATGCCCGGCCTGATGGCTCTGCGCCAGGAATTCGGCGCGTCGCAGCCGCTCAAGGGCGCGCGCATCACCGGCTCGCTCCACATGACCATCCAGACCGCCGTGCTGATCGAAACGCTGACCGCGCTCGGCGCGCAGGTGCGCTGGGCGACCTGCAACATCTTCTCGACCCAGGACCATGCCGCCGCCGCGATCGCCGCGTCGGGCGTGCCGGTGTTCGCCGTGAAGGGCGAGAGCCTGGCCGAATATTGGGACTATGTCGGCTCGATCTTCGATTGGGGCGACGAGACCTGCAACATGATCCTCGACGACGGCGGCGACGCGACGATGTTCGCGCTGTGGGGCGCCAAGGTCGAGGCGGGTCAGTCGTTCGCCGAGCCCGAGAACGAGGAAGAGATCGAGATGCAGCGCGCGGTGAAGGAATTCATCAAGCGCAAGCCCGGCTACCTCACCGAGACCGTCAAGAACATCAAGGGCGTGTCGGAAGAGACCACCACCGGCGTCCACCGCCTGTACGCGATCGCCAAGAAGGGCGAGCTGCCGTTCCCGGCGATCAACGTCAACGACAGCGTGACCAAGTCGAAGTTCGACAACCTTTATGGCTGCAAGGAATCGCTCGTCGACGCGATCCGTCGCGGCACCGACGTCATGATGGCCGGCACGGTCGCGATCGTTTGCGGTTACGGCGACGTGGGCAAGGGTTCGGCGGCATCGCTCAAGGGCTCCGGCGCGCGCGTGCTGGTGACCGAAGTCGATCCGATCTGTGCGCTGCAGGCGGCGATGGACGGGTTCGAGGTGGTGACGCTGGAAGACGCCGCGCATCGCGCAGACATTGTGGTCAGCGCCACCGGCAAC
>NZ_JBQCCN010000018.1:0-31347 GCF_051962185.1 Sphingomonas sp. | reverse complement strand
ATCGATCGGGCCATGACCAGCCGCGGCCGTGGCCGATCGGCCCGGCGCATTGCGGTCAACGCGACCTCCTCGAGCGCGTCGGGAGCGAAGGCGATCAGCAAATCGTGGGGCAGGGTGGTCAAGGCGTGCTCGAGCGCCTTGCCGGCATGACCCTTGGGGTCGAAGCCGAATTTCTTCTGCAGGTCGCCAAGCCGTGTGCGCAGCACGGGAATGTCGTCGGGCGGCGTGTTGAGCGCGGCCGAGGTCCACAGGCCGGCATGGATCGACAACCCGGCGACCTTCTTGCCGTCGCGGATCGGTACGACGACCAAGTCGAGCGGGATGTGACGATGGACGCTCGAGATGAAATTGGACTTGAGGAGAAGCGGGGCCTCATTGCCCTGTTCGAACCATTGGATCGCCAGCGCGCGCGACGCCTCGGCCAGGATCGGGGTCTCGTGCTTGTTGCGGCAAATGCCGAGCGGCGCCTTGACGCTGCCGTCGGCGGCGAAGGCACCGTGGCCGAGCAGGGTGAAATGGCGATCGAGGAACCAGCGCAGCAATTCGGCGCCTTCGCCCTTCAGCGTCGCGGCGTCCGCAGCCATCGCTTCCTGCAGCGGTACCCAGTCGGAGACGGCCGCGCGCACATCCTTGAGATTGGCTTCGAGCGCGGTGATCAGCGAGCGGCGTTCGCGCGCGTCGGCGCGTTCCATCTCGATATAGATCATCGACTCGGGTTGGCCCTCACCGACCCCCATCAGCCCGCCCGAGGGGTCGCGCGTGACCGGAATGACCGGGTGGATGATGCGATCGACGGCGATGCCCTGGGCGGCAATGGTGGCCGCGACCGAATCGACCAGGAACGGCATGTCGTCATTGACGATGGCGACCCGCATGCGGCGGCGCGGATCGTTGGCCGCGATCGGCTCGATCACCATCGTCGGGGCGCCGGGCGGGCGGTTATAGGCAGCGGTGGCGACGAAGGTCGCGGCTTCCGCGCGTTCCGCCTTTCCAAACCCCTGCAACTCTCCCGGCAAAGCACCCTTGGTCAGCCGGTCCGCGAGCGCGTCCGACAGCGATTTCAGCGTAGTCTTGGCCATGACCGCCCTATGCGCCCGCGAAACAAAAGGCTCAAGGATAGTTTCGGATGTAACTTGATGCGGGTGGGATTTGGGTAGGGCGGGAGCAGCAGGGCGAGCCTGACGAATCTTATGAGTGTGACCGGCCCCTTCACCGTCATCCCGGCCTTGTGCCGGGATCCACCGGGAGGCTGGCTGAAGAGCTAGAGGTTCGATTTCCGCGCTTGCGGCACAGTGGATCCCGGCACAAGGCCGGGATGACGATGTATGTAAAGTGACGGTGTTGGGCCGTGAGGCCGATGCCGCCGAAGCACTCTTGTTACTTCGCCGCCTTCAGCGTCCGCGCGGCCAGCGCGCGGTCGTTGGCGACCGAGGCGACGATGTCGACCGTGCCTTCGCCGGTCGTGCGGCCCAGCATCACGACCAGCTCGCCGGGCGCGAGGCCGGTGGCGAATTCGACGCTGGCCAGCACCAGCCGTTCGGCGATCTCGGCGAGCGGGTCGCGTGCTTCTTCCTTGTCCGGATTGCGCGCGGCGCGCTCGGCGGCGACCACGGCCTTGATCCCGCCTTCGACGGTTTCGAGCACCTGAGTCAGTTGGCCGGCAGGGATCGAATGGCGGCGCGCATGCGCCAGCACCGCGGCGAACTCGGTCAGCCGCGCCTTGTCGTAATCGGCGCCGAACACGAGCTTGGCGACCGCGGTCATCGGCGCGCGGTCCTGCACGGTCACGCCGGCATCGGCGAGCAATTGCTCATAGGCGCCGGCATCGGCCTCGGCGGCGATCCCGAAATCGTGCGCGCGGCCCAGCGCGCGGTAGAGCGCGGCGCGGCTGCGGGTGTCGGCGGTGGTCGCGGCATGCGCGGTCTCGCGCGCCTGGGCGAGCTTGCCGGCGAGATCCTCCGGCTCGGGGCCCGACGATACATCGGCGGCGGGACCGTCCGCCCAGACCGGGGCGGTTGCCTGCGGCTTGGGCGCGGTGCGGAGCGCGGTATCGACTTCCGCGTTCAGCGCCTTTTGCGTCGCGGCGTCGGCCAGTTCCTTCCAGTTGATCACGCCATAGATGAAATCGATCGTGTCGTCGTTCGACGAGAACGGCATCAAGATGCCGCGGTACATGGTGTTGTGGCCGCGCGTCCCGACGAACTCGGCCTCGAAGCCGATCGGGGCGCGGTTGGCGATGATCTGGAGATAATGGTCGGTCAGCCGCGACAGCAGCGAGCGGCTGGGGACTTCGGAGATATGCGTGATCGACAGGTCGAGCCCGGTCTCGTCGCGCAGCGCGCGACCGAGATAGGCGATTCCCGGATCGTCGATCCCGGCGGTGAAGTCGAGCAGCACCGAATGCGGGCCGAAATCGGCGATATTGGCGGGATCGAGATCCTCGATCGACGGGTAGGCGCGCCCGCGCAGCAGCGAGACCCAATGATTATAGGCGCGCACGTGCATGCGGCGCTCGTCGGTGCCGATCGCCGACGACGGATCGTCGATACCCTGGTCGGCGGCCTCGTGATCGGTGCCTGACCGGTCCTCTTCGTAGCCGCGCTGCGAATCCATAAACGTCCCCACGGGCGCACATCGCCCCAATTGGGACCTTTTTGCCCCCGCCGTGGTAAACGAAGCGTAAAGCTAATTGACGCCGCCGACGCGGCCACGCGGGCCGGCCGATCCGGATGTCGCGGATCGCCGATAAAGTGCTGCTTGCGACGAACGGTGCATTTTTTCCTATCAACGTGCTGGGAATTGAGGCATAGGCGCCGACGGACTGACCCAGGACCAATTCGCGAGGCGCTGTGCCGAGCGGGGGCGCGGCCTGGAAATTATGGGAGTTTGTCCATGAAGAAGCTCGTGGTTCTTTCGGTTATCGCTCCGGTCATTCTCGGCCTCGCCGCTTGCGGCGGCAAGAAGGCCGACGACGTCATCGACAACAATGCCGCTGTCGTTGCCAACGCCGACGATGCGAACCTGGCCGACATCACCGACGAGAACGTCGCGGACGTCGCCGGCAACGCCAGCAACGTCGCCCAGTAATCGGGTGATGGCGCGGAGGGCGACCTCCGCACCGACAAAAAGCAAGGCCGCGCGATCCCAACGGGTCGCGCGGCCTTCGCTTTTTTGCGCGCCCGGTTCGGGCTCAGCTTTCCAGCATCGCGTCGAGCCGTTCGATATGGAGCCGCATCCGCGCGTCGAGATCGTCGGGCTCGGCCACGCCGCGCTCGGCACAGGCGCTCGCGACCTCACTGTCGATGTCGAGCAGGTCGCGCGCCTGATCGGGAGCGATCGCCGTATCGGCGCTCAGCCGTTGGTTGGCGCGGCAGAAGAACCCGAAATAAGCGTCGGCCGCGACGATGAACGGGCCCGCGCCCTGCGCCTCGACATAATCGGCCACCACACCCGCCTCGCCGAACTCGCCGCGCGCGGCGTGCGGATCTGGGTAGTGCAGGAAATGGACCTTACCCGCCGCGTCGATCACGCGGCCGAGCGGGAACAGCCGGCACACCAGTGGCCGGTCGGGATGCACCGTGCAGCCTTGCTCGCCCAGGAAGATACAACGCCCGTCGTCGTGCTGGCGCAGCGCGCCGTCCAGCGTGAAGGCGTCGCGCGCCGCTGCGGTCGACACGCCGCGATTCCGCGCCAGCCGCGCGATCTCATACGGATTGACCTGGATCCTCTTGTCGACACAGCAGCTGTTGCAGCGCGTGCAGCGATAGCTGAAGCGCGTGTCGGGGCCCATCGGATCGTCGGACGGCATCGCCTGCTCCATTCTCCTGCCCGCGAACATAATGGACGCGTGGCGGTATCGATAGGAACGAAGCGACTCCCCTGCGAAAGACGATGATGCGCCTCTCCATAGCTGCATCACTCCCGCTTGGTCGGGGATGACGCGCTAAACCTTCAGCACCCAGCCGCGCCGGCGCAGGAACAGCGCGATGACGATCGAGATCGCGCCGAGGATCATCGCATACAGCATCGACGTCCAGTCGAGCGGCAGGCCGGTCGCCGCGATCGCATCGAGAAGCCGCTTGCCGAGATGGGCGTCGCCGATCGGCACCTTCATCATCACGATCGCCACGGCGTCGTGGACGACATAGAGCGTGAGCGAAACAGCCCCCAAGGCGCTGGTGGTCTGCGCGATCCGCGATCCACCGACGCGCGGCCAGGCGATCTTGAGCAAGGCGAGCAGGCCGAGCCCGATCGCCGCGTTGACCAGGGTGAAGGTCGGCGTCCACAGATTCTTGTTGATCGGCCAGAACCACGCCGCGGCGACGGTCAGGCCGAGGCACAATATGGCGACCGCGGCGATCATGATGACCGGCTTCTTGCGCCGCACCGACATGCGCTGGACGGCGATCCCGATCATCGTCGTGGCGATCGCCGACAGGGTCGACAGCGGCCCTTCCGGATCGAACGGCGGCGCATTGTCGGGATGGCCATAGAGCCGGGTGCCACCAAGGATCGTGTGGTCGAACCAGCCGCTCATCCCTTCGCCCGGCCGCATGCTGCCGATCAGTTCGCCGGGGGCGGGCAGGTGGAGCAGGATTCCATGGACCAGCATCAGCACCCCGGCGGCGATCGCGGGGCCTTTCCATGTCGTCGTCTGGCGACAAGTAACGGCGCAGATCAGATAGACGATGCCGATCCGTTCGAGCACGCCGGTGAAACGGATCTCCGACAGCTTGAGGCTGAAATGGACGATCAGGCTGATCCCGAAGCCGATGATCCATAGCAAGGCCGAGCGTCGCACGATCCTGGCGATCGACGGCCGCGGCATCCGCCCGTCCATCGTCAGCGGCAGCGCGAGCCCGACCGCGAGCAGGAACATCGGAAACACCAGATCGGCGATGGTCAGCCCGTCCCAGGGCGCGTGATTGATCCACCAGAAGGCGTGCGCTTCCGATCCCTGGAGGTTGGCGAGCACCATTCCGAAGATCGCGATTCCGCGCATGGCGTCGAGCGGCTCGTCGCGCACGCGGGTCGGTTTCGACATGTCCATCCGGCTTCTTCCCTTCAGCCCGTGACGACCGCGCCGCCCTTCATCACCATCCGTACATGGCGGACAGCGGCGATATCGGCAACGGGATCGCCATCGACCGCGACCAGGTCGGCGAGCAGCCCCGGCTTCACCGCGCCGAGCTTGTTGTCGAGATGGAACCAGCGGGCATTGCCCCAGGTCGCGGCGATCAGCACATCCGCCGGGCTCATCCCGGCCGCGACCATCAATTCCATCTCGCGCGCATTCTGGCCATGCGGAAAGACCCCGACATCGCCGCCTACGCAGATATGGACGCCGGCCTTCATCGCCAACTGGAAGCTGCGGCGATTGATCCGCACCGCCTCGGGCGCGGGCTCGCTGCCGTTCCAGCCGCGATAGCGCGAGGTCGCGTCCGATGCCGCCAGCGTCGGGCACAGCGCGATGCCTTTCTTCGCCATGTCGGCGAAAATCTCCGGCGTGCCGCCATAACCGTGCTCGATCGTGTCGACCCCGGCGGCGATCGCGCGGCGCATCCCTTCGGCGGTCGCCGAATGCACCGCGACCGGGCGCCCGGCATCGTGCGCGGCGGCGACCGCGGCCTTCATCTCCTCGAGGCTCAGCGTCGGTCGGCTGTCCTCGCCGGGGCGCCAGCGGTAATCGGCGTAGAGCTTCACCCAGTCGGCACCGCCGGCGATCTGCCGCCGCACCGCGGCGACGATCGAATCGACTCCCGACACTTCCTCCGCGCCTTGCGGGATGGCGACGCCGGGCTCGAACCCCTTGGGGCCGTAAGCGCCGAGCGCGACGATCGCGCGGGTCGCGACGTTGAGGCGAGGCCCGGGCACGATCCCCTGGTCGATCGCCGCCTTCAACCCGACATCGGCATAGCCCGCGCCCTCGGTGCCGAGGTCGCGTTCGCTGGTGAAACCGGCAAGGAGCGTCGCCCTGGCGCTCGCCACCGCGCGCGCGGTCCTCAGCGCCAGCGGCTCGTGCAGCACCTGATCGTCCCAGCTCGTCTCGTTATAGGGATGGAGGAAGAGGTGGCCGTGCCCCTCGATCATCCCCGGCATCAGCGTCTCGCCGGGCAAGTCGATCACTTTGGCATCGGCCGGTGCCGACAGGTTCGGCCCGACCGCGGCGATGCGATCGCCCTCGACCAGCACTTCCCAGCCGGCATGGGTCTTGCCGTCGATCCCGTCGAACACGCGCGCGGGTTTCAGCAGGATCGCCTGACGCGGCGATTCGGCAGCGGGGAGGGCGGCCACCGGCCCAAGCAGCATCGCCAGCAAGAGTATCAGCCGCCGCATGGTCTTCTCCCGATTGTCGCGTTACGCTTGGCCCATGGATAGAGCCCTCCGCCTCCCGCTCCTAGCCCTCGCGATCCTGACCATGGCGCCGACCGCGCCCGACCCCGCCCTTGGTCGGACAGGCACCGATATGGCGCGCTGGAGAGTCGAGGCCGCGCGCGTGACTATCACGCGGGACGATTGGGGCATTCCTCATGTGCATGGCAGGAGCGATGCCGATGCCGTTTTCGGCATGATCTATGCGCAGGCCGAGGACGATTTCTCTCGCGTCGAAGCGAATTACCTGACCGCGCTCGGTCGTACCGCGGAGGCACCGGATGCCGGCGAGGATGCCATCTGGAGCGACCTGCGCCAGCGGCTCTATGTCGATCCGGCGGAGCTCAAGGCGGAATATGCGGCGAGCGCGCCATGGCTCAAATCGCTGATGAACGCCTGGGCCGACGGGCTCAATTTCTACCTGGCGACGCATCCGCAAGTGAAGCCCAAGGTGCTGACCCGGTTCGAGCCGTGGATGGCGCTGAGCTTCACCGAAGGCAGTATCGGCGGCGACATCGAGCGCATCTCGCTGAGCGACCTCAAGACCTTCTACGGCAAGCCGACGCCGCCGACGCCCGAGGAACTCGGCATGGTGCCGCGCGAGCCGTCGGGCTCGAACGGCATCGCGATCGCGCCCAGACTGACCAGCGGCGGCAAGGCGCTGCTGCTGATCAATCCGCACACCAGTTTCTATTTCCGCTCCGAAGCGCAGATGTCGAGCGATCAAGGGCTCGACGCCTATGGCGCGTCGACCTGGGGACAATTCTTCATTTACCAGGGCTTCAACACCAGGACCGGGTGGATGCACACCTCGTCGACCGTCGACAATGTCGACCAGTTCGCCGAGCGCGTAACCAGGCGCGGCGGCGGCTATGTCTATCGCTACGGCGCCGCCGAGCGGCCGGTCGGGAGCGCCATCGTCACCTTGCGCTATCGCAAGTCGGACGGATTGCTCGGCGAACGGCGCTTCACCACCTGGCGTACGCATCACGGCCCGATCGTCGCGATCAAGGGCGGGCGCTGGATCGCCGAGGCCTTGATGTGGAAGCCGATACCGGCGCTCGAGCAAAGCTGGCTCAGGACCAAGACCACCGATCTCGCCAGCTTTCTGGCCGTTGCTCAGCGTAAGGCCAATTCGTCGAACGACACGTTGTTCGCCGACAGCAAGGGCGAGATCGCGTTCCTGATGCCGCAATTCATGCCGATCCGCGACAATCGCTTCGACTATACCAAGCCGGTCGACGGCAGCGATCCGGCGACCGACTGGAAAGGCCTGCATCCGCTGCCCAGCCTGCCGAGCGTGCTCAACCCGCGCGTGGGTTGGGTGCACAATACCAACGACTGGCCGTGGGACGCGGCGGGACCGGACAGCCCGAAGGCGGCGAACTATCCGCGCTACATGGACCAGGTAGGTCCGAATGCGCGCGGGACGCACGCCGATTTGCTGCTCAAGGGCAAGAGCGGCTGGACGCCGGAGAAATTGCGCGTCGCGGCGTTCGATTCCTTCCTGCCGGCCTTCGCGCAATTGCTGCCGGGGTTGGTCAAGGCATGGGACGATCTGCCCGCCGGCGATCCGCGCCGCGCCAGGCTGGCCGAGCCGATCGCGCTGCTGCGCGGCTGGGATCGTCGTTGGGGTTACGATTCGACCGCGACCAGCCTGGCGGTATTCTGGGGCGACCATTTGTGGCGCGAGGTCGGCAGCTTCGCCCAGGCCGAGCGGATGAACGTGCCCGACTATATCGCGACGCGGGTCAAGCCGTCGGACAAGCTCGACGCGCTGGCTGCGGCGACGGACCGCCTCCAGCGCGACTTCGGCGATTGGCGCGTGCCGTGGCGCGAGATCAATCGTTACCAGCGGCTCGACGATTCGATCGATCCGCATTTCGACGATGCCGGTGCATCGACCCCGGTATCCTTCACCTCGGCGCAATGGGGCAGCCTGGCGTCGTTCGGCGCCAAGACCTGGCCGGGGACCAAGCGCTATTATGGCACCAGCGGCAATAGTTTCGTCGCGGTGGTCGAGTTCGGCCCGCGGGTGAAGGCGATGGCGGTGATGGCCGGCGGCCAGAGCGGCGACCCCGCGTCGCGCCATTTCGCCGACCAGATCGGGCCTTATGCCGAGGGGCGGCTGCGCCCGGTCTATTTCTATCCCGACGAGCTCAAGGGGCATGTCGAGCGGAAGTATCGGCCGGGGGAGTAGCTGTTTGCGCACAGCCCCCCAAACAAGAGGAAATTGGATCGTGGCACATGCTGCTTGAACACCGCCGCGGAGGCCACGCCGCAGCGTTTGCCGATGACAGGTACGCGGAATGAAGCAGCCGGCCGCGCTTGCCATCGCGTCTTTTCTCTTGGGCGCCTGCGCCGTCCAAAGCGGGCCGCAACAGGCGGAGCGGGTAGCGAGCGAGCATCTGGCCAAGTCGATCGGCTGGAAATCCGACCGCAACTATACGGTACGGGATCAAGGGAAATTCTGGCTGGTCGATTACGATAAAGGCAAGGACTGGGCGGGCGGCAGGACTCGCGTTTGGGTCAGAAAGGACGACATGAAAGTGGCCGATGTTCGAATAGAACAATGACCTTTGTGTTCGCGGCTCCGGATCGTTCCCCAGGTAACGGTTACGGCGAGGGTATGACGGCTGACGCAAGGCACGGCTGATTACAGCTCAGTCCTATTACGATCGACCGTCCGCACTGGCCTTGCGGTAGCTACATCTCGCTTGCCCTTCGCGACGCCGGATCGCCTATCGTTCCTCGTCCTCGACCGCGACCGCGCGCGGATTGGCGATCAGTTCGCGGATCGCCGCGGTGTCGCCCTGGTCGACCACGCCATAAACCGGGATCGACCCGGCCGCCGGATCGGTCAGTATCACCCGGCCGCGGGCGTAGAGATTGATCTTGGCGATGACGTCGCGCAGCGGCTCGCCGTGGAACACCAGTTTGCCGCGCGTCCAGGCCGTGGCGCCCTCGGCGTCGAGATCGCGCACCTGGCGGATGAAGCCGGTACTGCCGCCGTCGCGGGTCGACATGCCGAAGGCGACGCGCTCGCCCTTGCGCGCCAGTTTCTCGATCGGTTCGGCAGGCCCCGCGCCGTCGGGGTCGGCGCGTAGCGCGATCCGGATCACGCCCTCGACCACGGTCACTTCCGCTTCGCGCTCGGCGATCTCGACGTCGAACGCGGTGCCGACCGCCTTGACCTCGCCGTGCGGCGTCTCGACGACGAACGGTCGCGCGGCGTTGTGCGCGACTTCGAACAGGGCTTCGCCCGCGCTCAAGCGGATGCGGCGCTCGGCCGGGGCGTAGTCGACCGCGACGCGGCTGTCGGGCGCGATGGTGATGGTCGATCCGTCGGCAAGGCGAACGATCCGGCGTTCGGCATGGCCGGTCGCGTAATGCTGCGCGAAGTTGCGCTCGGCCGGGGGGCGGCTGATCCAAAGGACCGATCCGAGCAAGGCGAGCAACACGATCGCCGCGGCGGCCCAGCGCCACCAGGCATGCGGTTCCTCGACGACCTCCTGCGGACGATCGAACCCGCCGAGCCACTGCCAGAAGGCGGCCGCTTCCTCGCGATCCGCGGGATGCAAATCGTGCTGCTGCCCCGCCAGAAAGCGGCCGAACACCGCGTCGGCGCGCGGCCCCAGCCCGCGATCGTCGGCCCGGCCGGTCATTGGCCGCGCTCCATCAGATGGCCGAGGCGCGCGTAAAGATGCGTCACCGCATGGGTCAGGTGCTTCTGCACCATGCGCGGGCTGATCCTGAGCTCCCGCGCGATTTCGCCCGTGCTGCGCTCGTCGAAGCGGCGCAGGATGAAGACGGTGCGACACTTGGGCCCCAATTCGTCCAGCGCGGCCTCCAGTGCGGCTTGCAGGTCGGCGACGCGGCGGCCGTCCTCCTGCGCCGGACGGACCGGCGGGAGCTGGTCGTCGACCAGGGTGGTGGTCGGCGCCGCGCGGCGATGGCGGTCGGCGATCAGATTGGCGGCGATGCGGAACAGATAGGCGCGCGGTTCCTCCAGCACCTGCTCGCGACGGCGCGCGATCAGCCGGGCGCACGCCTCCTGAACCAGATCGTCGACTTCGTGCGGGTCCGAAATTCGCCGCGAAACGAAGGCACGCAGCGCGGCGCGATAGGCTTCGAGGCCTTCGTCGCCGTCGGGCGCCCGATCGTTGCGCGCGATTCCCTCCACGGAATTCCCCTGCCAAGCTTGCCGCTTCCCTGCCACGACGCGCGCGCGGGGCAAAGGCGAACCCTAAAACCACAATGGAGGAAAATTTTCCCGGGACGGTTCGCGTTCGCCGGCCCGATGCGTCGTTTAGCGTGATCGCCCAGCAAAAAGGGCGGCGTCATAGCGATTAGGGGGATCGATCATGCATCTTCGTCATCTGTTATTCGCGAGTGCCGCGGTCGTCGTCGCGGCGCCGGCGGCCGCCCAGGCGGCGGAGGCCCGGTATCCCGTCAACCTGCCGGCTGGGTCGCTCGATTCGGCGCTGTTCCAGGCGGCACAGCAGACCAATTTGCAGATGATCTTCACCGATCCCGACATCTCGCGGGTCCAGGTGCAGCGGGTCAGCGGCACCTATTCGGCGCGCGAAGTGCTCGACCGGCTGCTGGCGAAGACCGGTTACACCTACCGTTTCACCGGACCGCGCAGCGTACGCGTGCTCGCCATAGAGAAGAACGGCGCCAAGCTGCGCGCCTCTGCGCTGACCCGCGCGGACGGCCAGCAGGTCGTGGCGGGGCAGGGACAGGCCGCGCCGCAGGCGGCCGCGGCGGCGCCCGCCGCCGATCCCCAGGACGGCCCCAGTCCCGACGCGCAGGTCCAGAAGGACATTGTCGTCGTCGGTACCCAGATCAAGGGCAGCAAGGTAACCGCGGCGCTGCCCGTCACCCGCCTCGACGAGACGCAGATCGAGGCGACCGGCGCGGTGTCGGGCGACGAATTGTTCCGCTCGATCCCGCAGATGGGCGACGTCAGCTTCAACTCGAGCTATCTTCCCAACAGCTCGAATTCGGCGCGCGGCGACGTCGGGTCGGTCAATCTGCGCAATCTCGGGGTGGGCAATACCCTGGTGCTGCTCAACGGGCGGCGGGTGGTCGCGCACCCGACCAGCCGCGCCGACGACAATCTCGTTCCCACGCTGACCTACAATACCAACGCGATCCCGGTCTTCGGGCTCGAAAGGCTCGAAGTGCTGCGCGACGGGGCTGCGGCGATCTATGGGTCGGACGCGGTGGCGGGCGTGGTCAACACCGTGCTCAAAACCGATTTCGACGGCGCTCAGATCGAGGGGCAGACCGGCTGGGCCGAAGGCACGAACCTCGCCGAGAACACGCTGAATGTCCTGCTCGGCAAGAATCTGGCCGACCGCGGCAATATCACCTTGTTCGCCAGCTACGATCGCCGCACCGCGCTGAGGGCGCAGGATCAGGACTATACCGCGAGCGACAACCGGTGCCCGCTGTTCGACGGGACGCGCTTCGCCGGCTCGACGTCGCTCGACGGGCGCAGCACGATAACCCCCTGGGGGTCGTTCCAGACGTACAAGAACGTCGTGGTGAAGATCGGCGCGACCAGCCTGACCAACGCCTCGGGGCAATTCCACATCAAGCCCACGACCAATGCCGGTTGTCAGGCGGCCTTGGGAAACGGGCTCTGCATCGACGACGGTACGAGTTCGGCCGCCGGCGACCGCAATCTCCGATTTGACGCTCCACACGCCTACAATACCGACGTGATGCCGTCGCTGCAGCGGCTCAACTTGTTCCTGACCGGCCACTACCAGCTGACCGACGGGCTCGAATTCTTCGGGGAGGGCGGCTATTATGTGGCCAAGACCCGCTCGGTCCAGGCATCGACCGGCACGCTGAGTTCGGGGCCGCTGGTGATTCCGGCGTCGAACTATTGGAACCCGTTCGGCCCGGTCACTTTCGCCAACGGTCAGGCCAATCCCAACCGGCTGGCGGGCATCAATGCGCCGGCGGCGGGGTTGCCGGTCACGCTGAGCAGCTACAATTTTTCCGACGTCGGCCCCAATATCGTCGACGTGAAGAACACCCAATACCGCCTGCTCGGCGGGTTGCGCTGGAACTTCCTCGGCTTTCGCTGGGAAAGCGCCGCGGTCTATTCCGAAGCGACGGTCCGCGACTCCTCCGACGGCATCAGTCAGACCCTGTTGCAGCGCCAGTTGGCGCTGTCGACGCCCGATGCCTACAACCCGTTCAACGGCGGCAATCTGAACGATGTCAGCGGTGCCGACGCCACGCCGAGCAGCCGTGCGGCGATCGACGCGATCAAGATCCGGACGACGCGCAACAGCAAGTCCACCCTGGCGATGATCGACCTCAAGGGGTCGAACGCGTCGCTGTTCCATTTGCCGGGCGGCGACGTCGGCATCGCGATCGGCGGCGAAGTGCGTCGCGAGACGCAGAACGACGATCGCGATCCGCGCGTCGACGGCACGATCACCTTCACCGATGCGATCAGCGGCGCGGTCAACGGCTCCGACCTGATCGGCACCAGCCCGTCGCCCGACACCCATGGCAAGCGCACCGTCGCGGCCGCGTACGTCGAACTGGCGGTGCCGGTCATCAGCCCGGAGATGAACGTCCCGCTGATCCGCAGCATCGAGCTCCAGCTCGCCGGGCGGTTCGAGAATTACAGCGATGTCGGCAGCGTCGCCAAGCCCAAGATCGCGGGTGCTTGGGACGTCATTCGCGGCATCCGCTTGCGCGGCTCCTATGCCGAAGGGTTCAAGGCGCCGAACCTGGAACAGATCAACGCGACCGTCGTGACGCGCTCCAACACGCGCACCGATTACGTCCGCTGCGAAGCGCAATTGCGCAGCGGCGCGATCTCCAGCTTCGCCAATTGCTCGCAAGGATTCTCGACCTCGGCTCAGCGCTCGGGCAACCCCAATCTCAAGCCGGAGACGTCGAACACCTGGTCCACCGGCGTCGTGCTGGAGCCGCATTTCCTCGACGACGCGATCGGCCGGATCACTTTCACCGCCGATTATTGGCATATCGATCAAAAGGGCATCGTCGGGCTGTTCGGCGAGGGCAATGCGCTGATCAACGACTATCTGCTGCGCGTCCAGGGCAAGAGCGATCCAAACGTCATTCGCGCCGCGCCGACCGCCGACGATATCGCCCTGTTCGCCGGCACCGGGCTCGATCCGGCCGGCCGCGTGCTCTACGTCAAGGACCAGTACGTCAACCTGCTGCCGCAAACCGCGGCGGGCGTCGACCTGGGCTTGAACTGGCGGCTGCCCGATTTCGGCATCGGCCGCTTCACGCTGAACGCCAACGCGGCCTATCTCGACAAATTCTTCCTGCAACCGTCGCCCAAGATCCAGACGCTGCTCGACGCGCGCGCGGCGGGAACGATCAATGCCGGGACCTTCATCTCGGGCGGCGGCGACCTCGTCCGCCAGAATGGCAAGCCGCGCTGGAAAGTCAGCGGATCGCTGATCTGGGATTACAAGAATTTCGAGCTCGGCGGGTACACGCAATATACCAGCGACGTCGACGATACCGGGCTGATCGATTCGGCCGGCGCGCCGTGGCTGATCGAGGACCGGATGACCTTCAACCTCTATGGTCAGGTCAGCGTCGGCAACAAGGCGCAAGGCAAATACCGGCTGCGCATCGGCGTGCGCAATCTGACCAACGCGGCGCCGCCCTTGTCCTCCTCGGGCTATCTCGGGTCGATGTACAATCCCTACGGCCGCTATTGGTACGCCAGCATGCGGGCGTCGTTCTGATGCGCGGGCCGCGGCGCGGCGCGCTGTCGTTCGCTTTGCTGTCGCTCGCGATCGCGCCGATCGCGCAAGCGCAGGAGGAACCGGCTTCGAAGCCGGTTTCGGGCGGCGACATCGTCGCCTATGAACAGATCCACAAACCGGCGATCGGGCGCGGCGGCATGGTCGTCAGCCAGAATGCGATCGCCGCGCGGGTCGGTGCCGATATCCTGCGCCGGGGCGGCAACGCGGTCGACGCGGCGGTGGCGGTCGGCTTCGCGCTCGCGGTGGTGCTGCCGCGCGCCGGCAATATCGGTGGCGGCGGCTATATGTTGGTGCATATGGCCCCGAAAAACGGCAAGCCGGCGGTCGATTTGGCGATCGACTATTACGGCCAGGCCTCGCGCAACACGACGCCCGACCTGTTGCTCGACGCGAAGGGCAAATTCGACCGTGCCAAAGGCTATTCGATGAAGGGGGTGTCGATCCCCGGCACCGTCGCGGGTCTGTGGGAAGCGCACCAACGCTTCGGCTCGCTCCCCTGGGGGGCGCTGATCGCGCCGGCGATCGCTTTGGCCGAAAAGGGCGTGGCGCTGTCCGACGACGAAGCCCAGGCCAATGCCGAGCAGAAGAAGGACATGGCCGACGATCCGGCTGCGCTGGCGGTCTATTTCAAGCCCGACGGCAGTGCCTACAAGCCGGGCGAGGTGTGGAAGCAACCCGATCTCGCCGCGACGCTGAAACTGATTGCCGCCAAGGGCCGCGACGGTTTCTATACCGGGGCGTTCGCGCGGAAGCTCGCCGCCGGGATCAAGGCGGGTGGCGGAATCATCGATACGGTCGACCTCGCCGGCTACCGGCCGATCGTCTCGTCGCCGATCTGGTCGAGCTATCGCGGCTACCGCATCGCCTATATGCCGCCGACCGCCTCGGGCGTCAGCGTCGCCGAGGCGATGAACATCCTGGAGAAGTTCCCGGTACGCGAGAAGGGCTGGGGCAGCGTCGCCAATCTTCATCTCCTCGCCGAGACGATGAAGATCGTCTGGTCGGATCGCCGGCTGGTCGGCGGCGCGCCGGACTGGAAGACGCCGGCGACCGGCCTCGCCAGCAAGGGCTATGCCGCCGAGCGCGCGAAGCTGATCCGCCCCGACCGCTCGCTGGGCGAGAAGGAAGTGCCCGACGGCAATCCCTATCCCTATGAGAGCAAGGACACGACGCATTTCTCGATCGTCGACGCGGCGGGCGACGCGGTCAGCAATACCTATACCTTGTCGGCCTCGTACGGCGCGCATGTCGTCGCGCCGGGCACCGGCGTGCTGCTCAACAACTCGCTCGGCAACCTCGCCTGGGGCAAGGGGCGCGACCAGGACAAGGCGACCGCGCCGGTACCGGGCAAGCGCGTCGGGTCGACGATCACGCCGATGATCGTGTTCAGGGACGACAGGCCGTGGTTGGTCACCGGCACGCCCGGCGGCGGCTACATCATCGCGACGATGGTGCAGATGCTGTCGAACGTGATCGATTTCCGCCTCAACGTCGCCGAGGCCGCCGAGCGGCCGCGGATGAACCAGGCGGGCGGCGACGGTGCGCTCGAACTCGAACAAGGCTATTCGCCCGACATCGTCCCCTTGCTCGAGGCCAAGGGGCACAAGGTACGCCCGTCGAACACGATGGGCAGCGTGCAGTCGATCATGGT
The DNA here is from genome assembly GCF_051962185.1 of Sphingomonas sp. Classification (GTDB taxonomy): domain Bacteria; phylum Pseudomonadota; class Alphaproteobacteria; order Sphingomonadales; family Sphingomonadaceae; genus Sphingomonas. The sequence goes on along the minus strand of NZ_JBQCCN010000018.1, from coordinate 15,543 downwards.
CGACGGCGACCGGTTCATGGGCGCGGCCGATACCAGGCGGCCCGATGCTGCGGCGGTCGGCGTCCGCTGATCGCCGGCCTGCCAGCACGACAAGATGGGGGAATGACGATGATCCGCAGCCTGCTTCTCGCCACCGCGCTGGCCGCCCCTGGCGTTGCCCATGCCCAGGCCGTGCCCGAAGCGCAGCGCAAGGCGATCCTGAGCGATGTCGACGGCCGCGCGCCGGCATTGGCGACGACCGCCAGGGCGATCTGGGACTATGCCGAGGTCGGGTTTCAGGAAACCAGGAGCTCGGGCCTGCTGCAAAGCGAGCTCAAGAAGGCAGGGTTCGTGGTCAGCGCGGGCGTCGCCGGCATGCCGACCGCGTTCGTCGCGAGCTTTCGCAACGGCAAGGGCCCGGTGATCGCGGTGCTCGCCGAGTTCGACGCGCTGCCTGGCCTCGCGCAGGAAGCGAGGCCCGAGCGCGCGCCGATCGCCGGCAAGCCGGCGGGGCATGGCTGCGGCCACAACATCTTCGGCGCGGCGTCGATCACCGCGGCGATGGCGGTCAAGGACTGGATGGTCGCCAACAAGATCCAAGGCGAGATCCGCGTCTATGGCACACCGGCCGAGGAAGGCGGGTCGGGCAAAGTCTATATGGTCCGCGCCGGTCTGTTCGACGATGTCGACGCGGTGCTGCATTGGCATCCCGCGGACCAGAACGGCGTCGCGGTCGGCAAGAGCCAGTCCAACATCTCGGGCAAGTTCCGCTTCTACGGCCTGGCCGCGCATGCTTCCGCCGCGCCCGACAAGGGCCGTTCCGCGCTCGACGGCGTCGAGGTCATGGATGTCGCGGTCAATTTCCTACGCGAGCACGTGCCGATCGGTACGCGCATCCATTACATCGTCACCAATGGCGGCCAGGCGCCCAACGTCGTGCCCGACTTCGCGGAAAGCTATTATTACGTCCGCAATACCGATCCGGCGATCGTGCGATCGGTGATGGAACGCGTGCAGAAAGCCGCTGACGGCGCGGCGCTGGCGACGGGCACGACGGTCAAATTCGAGGCGACCGGCGGCGTCTATTCGATGCTCGCGAGCAAGACGCTGGCGACGGTGATGCAGCGCAGCCTGCAAACAGTGGGGGGCGAGAAATGGTCGCCCGAGGAAACGCAGTGGGCGACGGCGCTGCAAAAGACGCTGCCGACGCAAAAGGCGCTGGAGAGCGTCTACACGATCGACCCGATCTGGACCGGCGACAGCGGCGGTTCGACCGACGTGTCGGACATCAGCTGGGTCGTGCCGACGATCGGCATGAACGCGGCGACCTGGGTACCGGGCACGCCGGCGCACAGCTGGCAGGCGGTGGCGGCGTCGGGAAACAGCATCGGCGCCAAGGGTGGTGTCGTCGCCGCCAAGACCATCGCGCTCACCGCCGCGGAATTGTTCGACAGCCCGCAAGTGCTCGCCGAAGCCAGGAAGGAATTGCTCGCGGCGCGCGGTGCGGACTTCAAGTACAAGGCGCTGCTCGGCGATCGCGCCCCGGCGCTCGACTATCGCAAGCCCGCGAGCGGCGGCGGCACCGGCGCGGACTGATCAGCCCGAGGATGGACCCGAAGCGTCGGGGCCGGCCAATGTGCTTTGCGGGATGTCGACACGAACGAGCCGCCATCCGAACAGGCCCTTGCGGTCGAATATCAGACTGGCGGCCTGTTCGTGGTCGTCGTGCCGCCGCAGCGTGACGCGAAAACGATCGAGAGCGACATAGCCATAGTCATAGTCGATCCTCGACGGCGCGGCGCCGCCGCTATCGGCATGGCCCATCCTGCCGAGGGCGACAAGGGTCGCTATGCCGCGTGGCGTGACTGCGCTGTCGACCATGCGATTGAGTATCGACGGCATGAGCATCACGCCCAGCCCGGCGAGCGGGTTGCCGCGCATCGCCGGGTCGCGCTCCATTCGCGCGGTCACCGCCGCGGCGAGCTGCGGTTTGAGGCCGGCGCGCACGGCCGCGAAGTCGACTGACGCCGCCAGCTTTTCGACATCGCCTCGCTTTGCCACAGCGACGAAGTCGCGCACGGCGAGGTAAGGCGAAGCCAGATAGGCCAGCGCGAACAGCGCCAGGATCGCGCCCGTTCCAACGATCCACCCTCTGCGCATCCGGGACCCTCCAGCTCGATCCTCAACGTGACGAGCGACGATCGGTTCATCTGATCGGCCCGGGCAAGCAATAAAATAGTCTGCGCCGGACGGAGATGAAGGAGGAGCGAATAAAGAGCAAGCAATCCGAGCGATGGTCATGAACAGCGCACTAGGTGATTCCACGGTATCGTGACGGTTCGGAGACGGTCCTTCCAAGATCGTCACGAGAGCGATGCGTATTTCTACGATAGTAGATTCCCCCTGTGGCCCGACTCGGATGGTTAACGCGATACGTCTCGACATGTTGAAGCGAGTCGAGGACAGGGACATGAGCTTTATGGGTCACATCGAGGCGATGACGCCACGCAGCGCCGTTTTCGGCGTCGGGGGCGCGGGCGGCAACGGCGTCGCCGATCTGGTCGGCGAGGAGTTGCCGAACGTCGAACTGATCGCCGCCAATACCGATGCCCAAGCCTTGCGCGGACTGGGGGTCGGGACCCAGTTGCAGCTTGGCCGGCTGGCGACCCAAGGGCTCGGCGCGGGGGCTTGGCCCGAAGTCGGGCGGGCGGCGGCGCAGGAAGTGGTCGCGGATATCGACGCCGCGCTCAAGGATGTCGACTTCTGCTTCATCGCTGCGGGTATGGGCGGCGGCACGGGGACGGGGGCCGCGCCGATCTTCGCCGAATGCGCGAAGAAGCGCGGTATTCCGACCGTCGCCGTGGTCACCCGCCCGTTCGAGTTCGAGGGCGCGCGCCGCGCCGCCCGGGCCGATCAGGGGATCGCCTTGCTCGAGCCCCTGGTCGACGCGATCATCGTCGTGCCCAACCAGCGCCTGCTCGGCATCGGCGACCTCGACATGACCTTCCGCTCGGCGATGACCGCATCGAACGGCGTGCTGGCCGACGCGGTCGGCGGGATCGCGCATCTGCTCGTGACACCTGGTCTCAAGCAGATCGGTTTCGCCGAGATGCGCAACATCATCCATGGCATGGGCCGCGCGGTGATCGGATTCGGCGAGGGCGCCGGCGGACCGGATCGCGCGGTCATCGCCGCCGAGAATGCGATGGCCTGTCCGCTGATCGACGACGAGATCGCCGGTGCCGGCAAGCTGATGATATCGATCAGCGGCGGCAGCGACATGTCGCTGATGGAACTCGACGCGATCGTCGAAGCGATCGCGGCGCGGGCGGCACCCGACGTCGAATTGGCGTGGGGGGCGTCGGTGTCCGACGCGCTCGACGGCGTGGTCCGCGTCGCGCTGATCGCGCAGGGCCACCGACCGGCCGCGCAGCCGCTGGCGGCGACCGCCGCGGCCACCTCGGTACCTGACTCGGCCTTCGCAGCGGCGGCCGCCGCCGTTGCCTCCGCCGCGGTCCGCCCCGCTGTCCGGCCGGCGCCCGTCCTGACGGAGCCTGTCATGACGTCACCGGTGGCCGTGGCGGCGAAGCCCGTCGCGATGCCGGATGTGTTGGTCGCCGAACGCCCTGTTGCCGTGCCCCTGGCGTCAGCGGCCGACGCGACGCCCGCCTTTATCGCCGCGCCCAAGCCGGCCGCCGAGCCGCGCGTCGAACGCTCGGCCGACCTGACCGACGCGCTCGTGGAGCCGTTCCCGGACGAACTAACATTGCTTGACCTGCTCGACCGCCTTCCCGCAGCGGCGGCGCAGGTCGCGCGAGCGACGAAAGCGGTCGACGCCGTCGGAAACGATTCGGCGATGGCGATCAACCTGCAGGGTTGCTCGATGGACGAATTGTGGCTGGGCGACTTCGAACTCGAGGACCCGCGCCGTCTCAGCCTTGCCGAGAAGGCCGGCCACGCGGTGACCGCGCTGTTGCAGGCGATCGCGTTGCGGCTCGGCTTCGGACGGCACCAGCGGATCGGCTATCGTGGCCGCGCGCCGATTGCCGCTTGACCCCATTATATATCCAAAACGGCCCCTTTTTCCCGTGGCCCAGACACATTGTTGCATGTTATCAACTATTTCCGTCGACGTTTCGTGGCGGATGGATATATCGTGTCTGGCCGTCGCGATGGGCGGCAAGGATGGGGAAAGATGCCTGGTAAATGCGCCTAGGGAAGAGCGCATCGAGGCGTGATACGATTGCCTTGGCGTTGGCAGCGATTGCCGCGTTGGCCGGATTCGTGTCGTTCATGGGCTGGGTATTGAAGATACCCGATCTCGCGTCGTTCGGCGTCAGTTACGCTCCCGCTTGGCCATTGACGCTTATCGGCCATCTGCTGCTGGCCTTCGCCATGGCGGCGGCGATCCTCGAATGGCGCGGCGCGACGCCGGTGGCGCTCGCCGTGCTGGCGCTCACCGTGCTGGCGATCGTCGAGAGTCGGCTGGGGAGCCGGCTGGGAATCGAGCGGATATTGTTTCCCGATCAGATCGCGGCTTCGGGCGCGGCCCATCCCGGCCGTCCGGGGTCCAATACGATCCTCGCCTTCCTGCTGCTCGGTACCACCATCCCGCTCGCGCAGCGGCACCGCCTGCTGTTCGATCGTGCCGGCAACATTCTGGCGGCGTTGGCCATTTGCCTGGGTCTCTATTCCGCGATCGCCTTGTTCTGGATCGGCTATGCGACGCCGCCGAGCCAGTTCTTCATCACCACCTTGCCGGCAAGCGTCGCGACCTTGGCGACCGCCAGCGCGTTCCTGTGGTGGAAGCACGAAACGGGCTGGTCCGGGCTGCTCTCGGCCGATCGCATCGGCCAGCCGCTGCGCTGGCTGATTTTGCCCATCCTGTTCGTGCTGCCGGCGATTCCGTTCGTGCTCGAACAATGGACGATCAGGACCGGCGCGGCACCGGTCGCCGGCGCGGGCTTGATCGCGATCCTGGCCAACATGGCGATCATGGGCACGATCCTGTTGTTCGTCTCGGATCGCCTGGCGCGCCAGCGGACCGCGATCGGCGACCTGAGCGATGCACTCGACAGCGCACCGATCGCGCTGGTCCGGCCCGACGGTACTATCCTCCATTGGACGCGCGGCTGCACCGAGCTCTACGGCTGGTCGGCGGAGGAGGCGGTAGGGCGCGACAAGCACGACCTGCTGCGCTCGCGACGGGTCGAGGGATATCAGGCGGAGGGCGACGGCGATCCTCTGGCCGATCAGGAGGAGGCCGAATTCGTCGAACGGCGTCGCGACGGCACCGAGTTGCACGTCGTCGAATACCGCCGATCGCTGCATCGCCCCGGGCGCGACGACGTGATCGCGCTCAAGATGCTCGACATCACCACGCGCGTCGCTGCCGAGGAGGAATTGCGCGTCAGCGAAAACCGCTTGGCGATCGCCGCCGAGGTCAACGACATCGGCGTGTTCGAATGGGATGTCGCGAGCGGCAGGATGAGCTGGTCGCCGGGGTCGGAACAGCGGCTGGGATTGCGCCAGGGGACGCTGGACAGTTTCGATGCATGGCGTGCGCATGTCGATCCGGCGGACGTCACCGACGTGCTCGCCTCGGTCGACCGTGCCGTCGCCGATCGTCAGGATCGGTTCGCATTCCAATATCACTTCGTCGCCAAGGCAGGGCCACCTCGTCTGCTGGAGGGGACCTCGCGATGTCTGTACGACGACGAAGGCAACCTCGTCCGCACCATCGGCTCGATCGTCGACGTGACGCAGCGCAGTCGGCGTGAGGCGGAAATGCGGCTCGAGTCGATCATGGAGACGGTACCGGACGCGACCGTCGTCATCGACGAGCGCGGTATCATCAAGAATTTCAGTCCGGCCGCCGAAGCGATGTTCGGCTATGCCGCTGCGGCGACGATCGGGCGCAACGTCAAGATGCTGATGCCGGGCGCCTATGCCGCGCATCACGACGAAGCGATCGGCGCCTATTTGCGGACCGGCGAGCGCAAGGTCATCGGCAAGACCCGCGAGTTGACCGCGCGCCGCGCCGACGGCCGCCTGTTCCCGATCGAGCTCAACGTCGGCGAAGCAAGGATCGGCGACGAGCGCATCTTCACCGGCATCATCCGCGACGTGTCGCCGCGCCTGCTCGAGGAACAGCGGCTGTCCGAGCTCAGTGCCGAACTGGCGCACGTCTCTCGCCAGCGGGCGATGAGCGAACTGGCCGCCGATCTCGCGCACGAGCTGAACCAGCCGCTCAGCGCGACGGCCAATTTCATCGCGGCGACGCGGATGCTGATCGAACAGGGCGCCGGCGGCGAGCGCGTGGTCGAATTGTTGCGGATGGCCGAAGAGCAGACGCAACGGTCGGGCGACATCATCCGGCGTCTGCGCGACTTCCTGGCCAAGCGCGACATCGAGATGCGCCCCGAATCGCTCGAACATGTCGTGGAGGAGGCCGTCGCGCTGGTCCTGTTCGGCGGCAGCCGTAACGAGATCGAGGTCAGCTACGATCTCGATCGCGAGCTCGATACGATCTTCGCCGACCGCGTCCAGATCCAGCAAGTGCTGGTCAATCTGTTGCGCAACGCGGTCGAGGCGCTGCGCTCGGCGCCGCCGGGAAGTCCGCGCCGCATCGCGATCACGTCGCGCAGTGGCGACGACGATATGGTCGAGCTGGCGATCCACGACAGCGGTCCGGGCATTCCGGAGGAATTGAGCGAGCGGCTCTATGCGCGCTTCTCGACCACCAAATCGGGCGCCGCGATGGGTGTCGGCCTGTCGATCTCGCGCCGTATCGTCGAAGCGCATGGCGGCAATCTGACCGCCGAAAACGGGCCGGACGGTGGGGCGGTGTTCCGCTTCACCCTGCCGGTATTCAAGGAGCTGGAAGATGATCCGGAACATCTACCTGGTTGACGACGACGACGCGGTGCGGGCGTCGCTGCACGGCTTGTTGTCGTTGCGCTCCGACGTCGCGGTGCGCAATTTCCGGTCGGGCGACCAGTTCATGGAGCGGGCGGCCGAGCTCGAGCCGGGCGTGCTGCTGCTAGATTTCCATATGCCCGGCAAGAATGGCCTCGAGGTGTTGCAGGAACTCGGGCCGCAATCGCCCGCGCGCTTCCTCGTCATCATGCTGACCGGCGAAGGCAATATCGACATCGCGGTGCGCGCGATGAAGGCCGGCGCCTTCGATTTCCTGGAAAAGCCTTACAAGCCCGAGGCGCTGCTCGAGACGATCGACAACGCCTTTGCGCGGATGGAACACGCCAGCGCGGGATCGGCGCAGGTGGAAACCGCGCGCGCCCGTGTCGAGGCGTTATCACCCAGGGAGCGCGACGTGCTGACCGGCTTGATCGAAGGGCGGTCGAACAAGATCATCGCCTACGACCTATCGATCAGTCCGCGCACGGTGGAAATCTATCGCGCCAATTTGATGACCAAGATGGGCGTGCGCAGCTTGTCGGAGGCGCTTCGCGTCGCGTTCGCGGCCGGTCTCATTCCAGCTTAAGGGCAGTACGGCTCCAACCCGATTTCGACGCGTGGAATCACGCGCTTGCGTGGCGAACACGCCGGACGACAAACCTGGAGCGGTTGGTCCGAAGCAATCGGATCTCGTTCTAGGAATCACGCCACCGCGCCAGGGCCTCGACGACGTGGCGGGTCGCGCCGGTCCGGGGCAGGCGTAACGGACGATCCTCGGGCGCGCTCGGTGATTCATCGAGTACGATGACCTGCAACCATGCCTGCGCTTCGCATGCGCCAAGTCCCACGCCGCCGTCGTCGGTGATCAGCACGCCGTTGGCGATCGTGGCCCCCGGCAAGCCGCCGGGTATCTGCTCGGGGCCGAGCGTGACGACGTTCATGCCGAGCATCGTCAACCGCGCGGTCAAGGCACTGCGCAGGTCGTTTTCGGAAATCAGCAGGACGACGAGATCCAGGGGCAAGGGGCAACGTCCGGATAGAATGGGGCCGCCACAGGCTAACCGCGCACAAACTGACTGTCGGCTCGGTAAACCTACGTAGCGGCACTGGTATGACAGCATAATCGCGGTCGGCGGGTTACCGTCACCGTACCGCCCTCCTAGGTATTTAACCGCGCTTCCGAGCGCGTGAAAAATGGTCCAGACCGCGATTATCGACATCGACCTGGCAGGCGACGGCCGCGACTCCCTCGTGCCGTTCTGCCGTGCCACGGTCCTGTTCGTCATGCGCGGTGCTGACCGGAATCGGCGTCGCAATGGCGGGGTGGGGGGGCGTTCGGCGCGTATTTGCCGGACGATCCGGTGCGGGGGCGCCCACTGTCCGGGCGGCCCCCGCACCGCTGCCCGTCCCGGATGCGCATCGACGGAGCCCTATCGGTGTCCCGTCATCTCCCGTACCATCGTGGCGACGCTTCCGACGGCCGTCGGGGTCGCCTTGAACTATTCGACAACCGGTTCGCACATACGAGGCATGGCGGGCATGGCGTGCGATGGACAGTGACATCAGATTGATAGCGAAGGAACGGACTCGCGGCAGCGCGGCGGAGATCGAGATGGCGCTGCTCGCGCGCATCATCCAGGCTGATCGCGGCGCTTTCGAGGATCTGTACCGTCTCTACCATCCGCGGCTGACGCGGTTCCTGCTCAACCTCATCCGTCGCCCGACGCTGGTCGAGGAAGTGCTGAACGACACGATGATGGTGGTGTGGGATCGCGCCGACAGCTTCAACGGCGCGAGCAAGCTGTCGACCTGGATCTTCGCCATCGCGTACCGCAAGGCGATGAAAGGGCTGAAGCGCCAGGACGAGGCGATCGAAGACAAGGATTCGGAGAACCGGGTCAGCGAGGATGCCGGGCCGGAGGAGGAATCGAGCCGCCACCGCATCAACGCGTTGCTGATGCGCGCGATGGACGAATTGTCGCCCGCGCATCGCGCGGTGGTCGACCTGACATATTTTCACGAACTGGGGTATCGTGAGATCGCGAAGATCCTCGAATGCCCGGTCGATACCGTGAAGACTCGCATGTTTCATGCCCGCCGCCACCTCAGGCGTCGCCTGGCGGGGCAGTTGGCAGACTGGATTTAGGACGATTTTCGATGGCTGAGATCATTCGGCTGCGCGGCAGCCCGCACGAACAGGCCCAGCAATTGCTGCCCTGGTATATCAACGGCACACTCGAACCCGACGAGAAAGCGCTGGTCGACGCGCATCTGACCGAGTGCGCCGATTGCCGCGCCGAGCTCGCGTCCGAGCAAGTGCTGGCGCGCGATGTCGCGGCGTTGCCGATCGACGTCGAGCACGCCTGGACGGCGCTGAGCGACCGGATCGACGCCGCGGGCCCGCCGCGCCGGCTGGCCGAGCCGGTGCCGTTCCTGCGGCGCAAGGTCGCGATGGGCTGGGCGCTCGGCGGTCCGTTCGCGGCCGCCGCGGCGGTCGCGTTCGCCGTCGCCATCCTGCCGGGCGCGCCGTCGCCGGCGGGTCCGACCTATCGCGCGCTGGGATCGGCGCCGACCGCAGCGCCAGGGAATGCGCTGGTCATGTTCAAGCCCGACGCCCGGGACGGCGACCTGCGTGCGGCGCTGACCAACGCCGGTGCGCGCATCGTCGACGGCCCGACCGCGAGCGGCGCCTATGTCGTGCGGATCGCGCCTGAACGCCGCGTCCAGGCGCTTGCCGGTCTGCGCGCGATACCGCAGGTATCCCTGGCCGAGCCGATCGACCCCGGGTCGCAGCCATGACCTGGCGCGGCTGGTTCCGGCTCTGCCTGGCCTTGTGCGGCATCGCTGCGCTGGCCGCGGTCGAGCCCGCCTATACCCAGCAGCCGAGCGCAACCGATGCCGATCGCCAGATATTGGTGATGCTCAAGATGGCTCCGCCGCATTTTCGCCCCGGCGGCAGCTATGGCGGCAATTATGGCGACACTACCGCGGTGGCGGCGCGGCGGCGGCTGGCGGCGGGGATCGCCCGGCGCAACGGGCTCACCTTGATCGACGGCTGGCCGATGCCGCTGATCGGGGTCGATTGCTATGTCATGCGGGTGCCCGACGGCATGGCGCTCGACGCCGCGATCGCGCAGGTCTCCAAGGAACCCGGAGTCGCCTGGTCGCAGCCGCTGCAAGTCTATCAGGCGCGCGGCTCGCCGGGCGGCACCGTCCTCAACGACCCGCTCTTTCGTGCCGAGCCCGCCGCCGCTTCCTGGCGGCTCGCCGATCTCCACCGCATCGCCACCGGCCGCGGCATTTCCGTCGCCATCATCGACAGCAAGATCGACGTCGCGCATCCCGATCTCGCCGGCCAATTCGTCGCCGATCTCGATTTCGTCGCCAATCCCGATTCCAATCGTCGCGCCACCGCCGCCGAGGCGCACGGCACCGGAGTCGCCGGGATCGTCGCCGCCAAGGCGGGCAATGGCATCGGCATCGCCGGCATCGCGCCCGACGCGCGGATGATGGCCCTGCGCGCGTGTTGGCAGACCGCCGCCGGTCCGACGCTGTGCAACAGCCTCAGCCTGGCGCGCGCGCTCCAATATGCGATCGAGCACAAAGCGGAAGTGGTCAACCTGAGCCTGGCCGGGCCGGCCGATCCGTTGCTCGCGCGACTGGTCGCCATCGCGGTCGCCCGCAACATCTCGGTGGTGGCGGCCTTCGATCCGTCGCTACCGCAGGGCGGTTTCCCCGCCTGCTTGCCCGGCGTTATTGCCGTCGCCGACGAATCTTTGCAGTCCCTGCCCGCGCGCGTGTACGGTGCGCCCGGTCGCGACGTGCCGACGACACAACCGGGGGGTAAATGGTACCTGGTCAATGGCAGTTCCTATGCGGTCGCGCATGTCAGCGGGCTGATCGCGCTCGTTCGTCAATCCGATGGGCGCGCGGCGAAAGTCGCGCTGACGCGCTTGTCGGGCGGCGCGATCGACGCTTGCGCGACCCTGCTCCGGACGTCGCCCAGTTGTGATTGCTCGTGCGCGATCGGCCGCCGCGTCGCGGGGGGACGGCGCTAGCGCCCGGCGCGCCGGCGCGCTGGCGGCGCTGATCCTGTCGGGGATCGTCGCTACGCCGGCCTCGGCCCAGGTCAGCGGCAGCATCGATATCGAAAGCGACTATCGCCTGCGCGGCTATTCGCTGAGCGCCGGCCGCCCGGTCGCGACCGCCCAGATCGGCTATGACGACGATTCCGGCGTGTATCTCAACCTGTCGGCGACCGGCATGCTCGGTCGCGACGATCCTTTGTTCCTCGGCGTGCAAGGCAATATCGGCTATGCGCGCCGGCTGAGCGGCAAGCTGTCGATCGATGGCGGCCTGTTGCGCAGCCAGTATCGCGCGCCGGACCGAACCACCCGGTCGCACGATTACACCGAAGTCTATCTCGGGCTGGTCGCCGATCCCTTCTCCGCGCGGATCTATTATTCGCCCGATTATTACCGGTCCGACGTCTCGACCCTGTACGGCGAGATCGAAGCGACGGTCCGGCCGGCCAAGGACTGGCGGATCAACGGCCATCTCGGTTCGCTGGTCTATCTATCGACCCCGACGCAATATTTCCCCGGCCGCCAGACGCGCTACGACTGGCGGATCGGCGTGTCGCGCCGCCTGGGCAATTTCGATCTCCACGCCGCGTTGTCGGGGGGCGGGCCGGGCAGGGAATATTATGCCGGCAGTCTTCACGACAAGACCGCGCTGACCGCGGGCGTGAGCTGGAGTTTCTGACGACCCTGAACCTTTCGCGGCCCCGCTGGCATCAACCCGATGAACCAGCAGAAAGGCTCGAGGTCGATGGGTGTTCGCACGACGATGGTGTTCGGGATGGCGCGGATCGCCGTCGCGGTCGGTGGGTTGGCATTGGCGACGGCGGCATCGTCCGAGGGCGCGCCCAAGCAATATACCGTCGCCATGGCGAACATGAATTACGGCGCGTTGCCGGGCGCGGCGAAGGTCGGCGACACGATCGTCTGGGTCAACAAGGACAGCGTTCCCCACACCGTGACCGCGCGCGACCACAGCTTCGACCTGCGCGTGGCGCCGGGGCAGAGCGGCAGGATGACGCTTCAAAAGGCGGGGAACTTCCCGTTTTACTGCATCTTCCACGCGATGATGCGCGGCACGCTCAAGGTCGCGGCCAAATAGGGCCGTCGTTCAGCCCTGACTGACGACCATGACCTGTCCCCAGGGCAATTCGATGACGGCGTCGGGACGATCGGCGAAGAACGCTCCGAATACCTCGCGGACCTGGCGATCTTCATAATCGTCGCCGATCAGGATCGCGCCGGGCAACAGCCGGGGATGGAAGAAAGCGAGTGCGGCGCGCGTCGCCCCCGGCAGATCGAGGTCGAGATGGACGAAGCCGAAGCGCTCGCTGGCGACCGCGGCGGCGGTATCGGGGAAGACGCCGGCATGGACATGCACGCCGGGATAAGGCGCCAGTAAGGCTTCGACCCTCGCACGGGCGCCATGCACCGCGCCGAAATGCTCGCGGACCAGCGTTTCGCCCGCGCTGGGATCTTGCGTGGCGCCGGCCTGGAGCGTCTCGAACACGTCGAACAGATGCAGCGGCGCATCGCCCTTGGCGTGGCAGATCAGCCGCGCGCTACCGCCCCGGAACACCCCCGCCTCGGCCATCGCGCCGCCCCGCCGCCGAGCGGCGCGAACCGCGATCAGGATCTGCAGCGCGGCGGCATCGCTCAACAGCATCGGCACGCGGCGCCGAGTTTCGCGGATCGCTGTCAGGTCGCTTTCCCAGCCCGCGCCGAGCGGCGCCACCACCGCGCCCCGCGTTGCTACGATCGTGCGCAGCATCCGTCCCGGCAAACCGCGCCAGGTCCGTATCATGGCTTGGCCGGTAAACGCGCCGCGCGCAGCATCAATATCGCGGCGATCGCGAACCAGGTGCCGAGCAGCGGCGTGCGCAGCGGATAGTCGACCAGGCTCGACAGCATCAGGATGCTGGTAATGCCGATCGCGGCGATGCCGAGCGTTCGGCGCGTCACCGACTCCCGGGTGCGGACCACCACGACCGCCGTGCGCGCCCACCACCACAGGAACAGCGCGAGCAACAGCAAGGCCGGCACGCCGCCCTCGATCGCGAGCTGCAGCGGTTCGTCATGCGCCTGGTTCATATAGATGGTCGACAGCAAGGCGTCGGGCTCGAATCGGCGATAGACGTCGTTGAACGCGCCGAAGCCGGCGCCTAGCGGCAGGAAGGCACGCGCCGTGTCGAGTAGCGGGCGCAGCATCGCGGCGCGGCTTTCGCTGGCGGGGTCGGTGTTCATCAGGCGGTCGATCGCCCCGCTGCGCGCGGCAGCGGCGGCCGTCGCGCCGGTCGCCGCGACCAGTGCCGCCGCACCGGCGGCCCAATGTCGACGATGGACGGGGACCAGGCGCTGTCCGGTCGCCGCATAAGCCCACAGCGCGGTCGCGCCCCCGACCGCGAGCAGGATCAGCCCCATCCGCGATCCCGTCGACACCGCGGCGAACAGCAACAAGGCCGCGGTGATCAGTGCCGTGCCCGCGACGACGCGCGGCCGGCCGCCGGCGCGCCGCCATAGTCCCGCGAGCGCGCCGATCAGCGGCAAGGCGCAAGCGATCAACGCCGCCTGGTGATTGCGATTGGCGAACAGGCCGACCGGCGCGTTCTCGCTACTCCCGCGATAGAAATGGAGCGCGTCGCCGCCGCTGGCCAGCTGGACGAGACCGAGCAATGCGCTGACCAGGGCGAGCGCGGCCAGACCCCAGGCGAGCCGAAGCCGTGACCGGCCGTCGCAATAGAGCGCGGCGATCGTCGCGGCGGTGGCCGGTAGCAACGCGGCAAGCGTGTTGAGCGTGAGATCGGGTGTCAGGCTGAGCGGCCGCCAGCCCGTCGTGCCGCTGGCCTCGGCGATCCGGGCATAGATGCCGTGCCCCGGAAGCGCGGCCCACAAAGCCGGCGGCAGGGGCACCAACTGGGCCAGGACGAGCGCATAGACGGCCGCGATCATCACCAGCAGCCGTTTCTGCAGGCGCAGCGTCTCGATCTCGAGCGGCCAGAGTGTCGCCGAGATCGCGGCAACGCCGGCCAGCCGCGCGATCATCTGCTGGTCTTCGTCGTAACGTGAGGCGCCGCCTGCCACGGCGAGTATCGCCAGCAGAGTGGCGAGCACGATCAGCCGATAGGGCTGGCCGTAGCGGCGCGCGATCGAATGCGTGGCCAAATCCAGTCCCCCGAAAGCAGAAATAGCGGCATCCGCGCCGCTATTTCCGTGCCCAAAGCCGGCGATCGACCGGCGTGGGGGCTCAGGAACTGGCCGGCTTGCTGTCGCTGCTGTTGTGCCCCAGCGCGACCGCGGCAACGACGACCACCGCGATCGCGGCGGCGGCATAGAGGAAACCCGCACCGCCCCCGCGCATCCGATTGCCGTCCTTCGCCTTGGCGCCGGCGCGGACATTTTTGTTAGCGAGCGACAGTTTCGCCGCCGGGTTGGCGGGGGAAGCGGCGGCGATGGTCGGAACGGCGATCAGCGACAGGGCCGCAGTGGCGGCGACGACGTTGCTCAGGCGCATTGATGCACACCCCTTTTCAGCACGATTCGCCCAATGCGAACCGAGCGTCAGTGCCTTCGGAGGCCTGCCCGGTTCAGTGACGACGCCGAAAAATCGCGCGTTGAACCCCCCAGATCGCGCCGGGAACAGAGGGTCGACAACAGGGGTGAAACATTGCCTTCCATCAGCAATCCGTCGTTCGAGGGCACGGCCGCATGCCGGCATTGAGCGCACGCGACGGCTATCGGCGATGGGCGCCTCATTATGCCCGCGAGACCGCGATCAGCCTGCTCGAGGATCAGCTCGTCAAGCCGATGACCCCGCCGCTCGGCGGCAAGCGCCTGCTCGATGTCGGGTGCGGCACCGGGCGTCGCCTGATCGACTGTGGCGCGGCGGAGGCGGTGGGGATCGACCTCAGCCCCGAAATGCTCGACGCCGGGATCGGTCGCGGCGCAGTGGCGCCCGGCGTTCGCGCGATGGTCGGCGACGTCCGCCATCTGCCGTTCCCCGATCGCCACTTCGACCTGGTCTGGTGCCGGCTGGTGCTCGGTCATCTGCCCGAGATCGATTGCGCCTATGCCGAGCTCGCGCGGGTCACCGCGCCGGGCGGCATGATCATCGTCAGCGACTTCCATGCCGAGGCGCATGCCGCCGGGCACCGCCGCACCTTCCGCGATGCCGATGGCGTGCATGAGGTCGAGCATCACGTCCACGATTTGTCCGCGCATGCCGGTGCGGCGCGCGCCGCCGGGCTGGTCCCGGTCGCGACGCGCGAGGCGGTGATCGGCCCGGCGGTCGAGCCGCTCTATGCGGCCGCCGGGCGAGGGGCGCTCTATCGCGAGCATCTCGACCTGCCGGTGGTACTCGCGCTCGCTTTTCGGCGAGAGGGGTGATGCGCATGCTCGTCAATGCTCGGAACCGCGCGGTCGGCATCGAGGGCGGTCGCTGCGTCGCGCCCGAAGGGGCGGTCGACATTGTGCTCGATTGCCCGCAGGCGGAATTACGTCCCGGGCTGATCAACGCGCACGACCATCTCCACCGTAACCATTATGGGCGGCTCGGGCAGCCGGTCTATCG
>NZ_JBQCCN010000017.1:0-8882 GCF_051962185.1 Sphingomonas sp. | reverse complement strand
TCACGCGATGTGTAAGGAGCCGGCGCCATGTTGCTGTTCGGCAACGACAAACCAATCGCCTCGCCGACGCAGGCCATGGTGTTGGCGGTATATTGGCCGCCGCAGGCACCATGGCCTGGGCAGGCGACCTTTTCGAGTTCGTGAACCTCACTCAGCGGACAGGCGCCGGCAGCATATTTGCCGACGACCTCGAACACGTCGACCACAGTGACGTCACGATCGTGGAACCGACCGGGCAGGATCGACCCGCCATAGACGAAGATCGACGGCACGTTGAGGCGCAGCATCGCCATCATCATGCCCGGCAGCGACTTGTCGCACCCCGCGAAGCCCACCAGCGCGTCGTAGCAATGGCCGCGCACCGACAATTCGACCGAATCGGCGATCACCTCGCGGCTGACCAAAGAGGATTTCATTCCTTGATGGCCCATCGCGATGCCGTCGGTGACCGTGATCGTGTTGAAACGCCGCGGCATGCCGCCGCCCTGCTCCACGCCGCGACGGCAGGCGTCGGCCTGGGCGTCGAGCGTGGTGTTGCACGGGGCCGAATCGTTGCCGGCGGAAGCGACCGCGACGAACGGGCGTGCGATCTCCTCCTCGGTCAGGCCCATGGCGTAATAATAGCTGCGGTGGGGGGCACGCTCCGGACCGACCGAGACGTGGCGGCTGGGGAGTTTCGATTTGTCGAAGATATGGGTCATGGCGCGAACGCCTATGTCGCGACAAGGCCGATTCGCGCAAGACTATTACGCGTGCCGGTGTGGCGGGGAGCGGCCGAAGCCGCTCCCACGACCGATGACGTCCAGCGGGAGGCCGGAGACCATGCGCGGGCGCGGCGTGGAGACGGACCTGCGTAGCGATCGCTCAGCAAGTGGGGGGCCAGTTGAGGATTCCGGCGGCGGACGATGGTTAAGCGGCGCGCGGCGGTCCCGCCTTGGCACGCGAAACTGTCACGCGAGTGTCGATTCGAGACACCACCAATCGGGATGAGCGGCGGCGACCGTAACGCGCGCGACGGTTCGGGCGGCTTGGTCGGCGAACAATGCGAAGCAGGTGGCGCCAGAGCCTGACATGCGTGCGAAGATCACGCCCGGTTGCGCGGCGAGCAGGCCAACCACGTCACCGATGACCGGGGCCATAGCGCGCGCCGGGGCCTCCAGGTCGTTACGACTGTCAGTCGCGATCACCAGCCATTCCCTCATGCCGGGCTCGTCCCGGCATCCACCGTGCCGCAAACCCTCATCCTCCGGGATTTGCGGCGCGGCAGACCCCGGCACAGGGCCGGGGTGATGGTGGACGAGTGGCCCGCGATCGGTACCGTCCCAGCCGCGGAATACTGCCGCCGTTGAGATCGCGACTCCGGGATTGACCAGCAGGACGGGAATGTCGGTCAGCCCCGACACCGGCTCGAGCCGTTCCCCACGTCCGCCGCCGATCGCGCTTCGTCCCGGCAGGCAGGCCGGCACATCCGACCCCAGCTCGAGCGCGATATCCGCCAGCGTCGCCGGATCGATTCCCTTCAACCGTGCCAATCCACGCAATGTCGCCGCCGCATCGGCCGACCCGCCACCTATTCCCGACGCGACCGGCAAATGCTTGTCGAGCGTGATGGCGAGCGGCGGCAGCGGCCCGTGCGCCGCGGCAAAGGCATCGCGCGCCGCCAGCACCAGATTACCGCTTTCCCCTTCGAGCGCCGGCGCGAACGGCCCCGTCAGAGTGAAGCTATCCCGCTCGCTCTCCGCGATGGACACGGTGTCGCCGTCGCGCAGGAACGCGAACAATGTCTCGATCTCGTGATAGCCGTCGTCGCGCCGCGCGCGGACGTGGAGTGCGAGATTGATCTTGGCAGGCGCCGCCTCGACGATCGTCACGAGCGTGTCGCGGCGGGACCGTCGAGGATCTTGGCGTCGAGTCGCGCCGCAGCATCGGGTTTGGCCGCCACCCGCGCCGCGCGCCAGGCGTAGCGCGCCTCGTACCGCCTGCCGACCGCCCAATAGACGTCGCCCAGATGCTCGGCGATCTCGGCATCCGCGGGCGCTGCGACGCCGGCCGATTCGATCAGGGGCAAGGCGCGGCCGGTATCCCCGCTCCGGAAATAGGCCCAGCCCAGCGAATCGGCGATCGCCGGCTGGCCCGGCGCCAGGCTGTTGGCCTTTTCCAGCATCGTCACCGCGCGGGCGACATCGCCGCCATGCTCGACCAGCGAATAGCCGAAATAATTGAGGACGACCGCCTGATTGGGC
Organism: Sphingomonas sp.; assembly: GCF_051962185.1. Taxonomy (GTDB): domain Bacteria; phylum Pseudomonadota; class Alphaproteobacteria; order Sphingomonadales; family Sphingomonadaceae; genus Sphingomonas. The sequence goes on along the minus strand of NZ_JBQCCN010000017.1, from coordinate 6,639 downwards.
CCCAGCGCCACCGCGCGTTCGAGCGCGGCCTGGGCGAGCGGCCAGCGCCCGGCCTTGTCATAGGCCGATCCGATCTGCAGCCAGATCGTCCAGCCGGCATCGGCGCCCAGCCGATCGCGCGATTTTTCGAACGCCGTCGCCGCGTCGAGCGGGTGGCCCGCGATCAGCAGCATATTGCCGTAATGCTCGGCACTCTCGGCATCGGCGCCGGGGGCATCGGCCAGCGCCTTGGCAGCGGCGATCGCCGCCGGCATGTCGGCCTTGGCACGCAGGACTTCGACCCGGATCGACCCGGCGAGCGTGTGGTAGCCGGAACCCGGTGGGATTTCGCCTAACACCGCGAGAGCGCGATAGTGCGCGCCTTGCCGCTCGAGCGCTGCTGCGAGCAACAGCCGCGCGCGGCCGTCCTGCGGATCGAGGATCAGCGCCGATTGCGCCAGCGTGATCGCGATCGGCGTCGTACCGGGGTCGGTCAGGTCGGCAGCGATCCGGGTAAAGAGTCGGGCGATGCCGATCGCCGGCGTCGCCTTCACCGGGCGGATCGCGCCGCGCACCGTCGCCACTTCGGGATCGGGCCCCCGCAGCAATTGGCCGGCGAGCGTATCCTGCCCCTGCCCCATCAGCAATTCGGCCGCGGCATAGCGCAGGTCGAGCCCGCCGCTGCCGCCGCGCAATTCGTCCTCCAGCGCCTTCGCGGCCACTGGAATGTCGTCGCGCGCGATCTCGATCAGAATGCGCTGCTCGAACATGACGTGGCGGATCGCGCCGCTCCGTTCGGTAGCCGCGAGCGCCGCGCCCGGATCGCCGCTCTGCCCGAGCGCGAGCCAGGCACGGATCACCGGCACGAAGAAGTCGAACGGCGTCTTGTCGAGCGCCGCCAGCGCCTTGTCGATGGCCTTGGGATCGCCGCTCTTCACCGCGTCGGCGAGCGGCAACAGCCTGGTGTCGGGCGGCGCATCCGGCCCCAGCGCCGCCGCCGCGCGTCGCGCGAGCGGCAGGTCGCCAGCCGCCATCGCCTGGCGGAAAGCGCGCCCGGCAACCACCGCATCGCCCGGCGCTCCCGCCAGCGCGATGCCATATTGCCGCGCCGCCGCACCGACATCGCCATCGGCGGCGGCGATGCGCGCGCGCCCGAACGCCCCGTAATCCTGGGCTTGCGCGCCCGCGGCAACGAGCGCCGCCGTGAGCGCCGTAAGCGCGACGACAGGCTTACATATTGGGATAATTCGGCCCTCCACCGCCCTCGGGCACCACCCAGACGATGTTCTGGGTCGGGTCCTTGATGTCGCAGGTCTTGCAGTGGACGCAATTCTGCGCGTTGATCACGAACTTTGGGTTACCCTCTTCCTGCCCGACGATTTCGTACACGCCCGCCGGGCAGTAACGCTGCGCCGGCTCGTCATACATCGGCAGGTCGTAATCGACCGGGATGTCGGGGTCCTTGAGCGTCAGATGGACCGGCTGGTCCTCCTCATGATTGGTGTTCGACAGGAACACCGAGGACAGGCGATCGAAGGTCAGCACGCCGTCGGGCTTGGGATAGTCGATCGGCTTGACCAGGTCCTTGCGCCACAGGGTCGTGTGATCGGCGTGGTGCTTCATCGTATAGGGCATGCGGATGCCCCAGCTTTCGAGCCACATGTTGATGCCCGACAGGATCGTGCCGAGGAACTCGCCATATTTCTCGACCAGCGGCAGGACGTTGCGGACGACCGACAGTTCCTTCTTCACCCAGCTCGCGTCATAGGCGTCGGGATAAGCGGTCAGTTCGTCGCCCTCGCGCCCGCCCTGGACGGCGTCGAACGCCGCTTCAGCCGCCATCATCCCCGACTTCATCGCGGTATGCGTGCCCTTGATCCGCGGCACGTTGAGGAAACCGGCGCTGTCGCCGATCAGCGCGGCCCCCGGCATCATCAGCTTGGGCACCGATTGATAGCCGCCGTCGCTGATTGCCCGCGCGCCATAGGACACGCGCTTGGCGCCCTTCAGGATCTCGGCGATCCGCGGATGCGTCTTCCAGCGCTGCAATTCCTGGAAGGGCGACAGATAAGGGTTCGAATAATTGAGCCAGGTGACGAAGCCGAGCGCGACCTGTCCATTGGCCTGGTGATAGAGGAACCCGCCGCCGTCCGATCCGCTCTCGCTGAGCGGCCAGCCCTGGGTGTGAATGACGCGGCCGGGCTCGTGCAACTCGGGATCGATATCCCACAGCTCCTTGATGCCCAGGCCATAGACCTGCGGCTCGCAATCGGCGCGCAGGTCGAAACGATCGACCAATTGGCGAGTCAGATGCCCACGCGCGCCTTCGGAGAACAACGTGTATTTGGCGTGGAGCTCGAGCCCTGGCTGATAATCGGGCTTGTGCTCGCCGTCGCGCGCGACCCCCATGTCGCCGGTGGCGACGCCCTTCACCTTTCCGTCGTCGCTGTAGAGGATCTCGGCCGCGGCAAAGCCCGGAAAGATCTCGACGCCCAGTTCCTCGGCCTGCCCCGCCAGCCAGCGGCACAGATTGCCCAGGCTGCCGGTGTAAGTTCCCTTGTTGTGCATGAAGCCCGGCGAGATGAATTCGGGCAGCTTGAAGCGCCGCTTCTTGGTCAGCACCCAATGCTGGTTGTCGGTGACCGGCGTTTCGGCCATCGGACAGCCTTTGTCGCGCCAATCGGGGATCAGCTCGTCGAGGCTGCGCGGATCCACCACCGCGCCCGACAGGATGTGGGCGCCGACTTCCGAGCCCTTTTCGAGCACGCAGACCGAAATCTCGCCGCCTTTTTCCGCCGCCAATTGCTTCAGGCGGATCGCCGCCGACAGGCCCGCCGGACCCGCGCCGACGATCACCACATCGTACGGCATCGACTCGCGTTCGCTCATCCCTTTTCCTCCCGTTGGGACTCTTTTGTGACCGGTCGTCGTGCGACGACAACGGTTTGTCGGGGAAGCGGTGCCCCTGAATTGACCCCGCGGTCAAGCTGGGACTCTATGCCGATCAGCTATGGGGGCTGACCTGAATCCTGATTGGCGGGCGAGTATCGCCAGTGCGCTCGAATGGTGGCGCGACGCGGGTGTCGACTGCGAGATCGACGAGAGCCCGCGCGACTGGCTGGCGCGCGCCGCTACGGCACCGGTGCTCGATCGCCTGCCGGCCCAGGTCCAGGAAGCGCCCGCCGGCCCCGCCAAACTGCCCGAAACGCTCGAGCAATTCGCTTTGTGGCGGCTCGGCGACGCCCCTCCGGAATCCGGCTGGCCCGGCCGCGCGCTGGGCACGCAAGGCGACGTCGCGAGCGGATTGATGATCGTGGTCGACATGCCCGATCGCGAGGACGATGCCGCCGGCCAATTGCTGTCGGGCAATGTCGGCGCGCTGTTCGACCGCATGCTCGCCGCGATCGGTCGCAATCGCCAGTCGATCTATCTGGCGGCGCTCGCGGTGAAGCGCCCGCCGGCCGGTCGCGTGACTGACGAGACCGGCCGCAAGCTCGAAGCTTTGATCCGCCATCATCTGTCGCTGGCGCGCCCGAAAAGGGTGCTCGCGCTGGGCAATGCGGCGAGCCGTGCCATCACGGGGATGGATGTCGCCCATGCCCGTGGAAGTTTACGCCCGATTAACCATGACGGCGGGACAAGTAACGTCGTGGCGAGCTTCCATCCGCGCTTCCTGCTGGAGAAGCCCGCCGCCAAGGCCGATGCCTGGAAGGACCTCAGATTGTTGATGGGGGGAGTTGAGTGAAAGTCGCGCGTTTTCTCGTAGCTTCGGCGCTGGCGCTTGCCCCGCTTCCGGCATTCGCGGGCGACGGCATGCCCGCTTCGGCGGTGATGACGCGCGGTATCCCCGCCCAGCTCGATGCCGATCAACGCACCGGCTACACCGCCGTGTTCAAGGCGATTCACGAAAAGCGCTGGGACGATGCCCAGATGCAGCTGACCGCGATGAAGCCCGGTCCGCTCCATTCGATCGCGCTCGCAGAACTCTACGTCGCCAAGGGGTCGCCCAAGGTCGAGAACGACCCGCTGCTCGCCGTGCTGACCGCGGCGCCCGAATTGCCCGAAGCGCCGACGATCGCGCGCATCCTCGCCGCGCGCGGCGTGACCGGCCCGACTCTTCCTTTCCAGCAGCGGCTGGTGTGGAACAACGGCGCCTCCACCCGCGGCCGCGCCAAGGCGACCAAATACGATCTCGCCGCCGCCGAGCTCGCGCTCAAGATGCAGCCGCTGATCAAGAATGACGATGGCCCGGCGGCGCAGGCTCTGCTGGAAGGCACCACCGACCTCACGCCCGACGCGATAATCGAGTGGCAGCAGCGCGTCGCCTGGATCTATTATCTGCAGGGCAACGACACCAACGCGCGGATGATGGCGGCCAAGGCGCGGCTCGGCACCGGCGATTGGGCGGTCCAGGGCGAATGGGTCGGCGGTCTCGCCGCCTGGCGCCAGGGCGATTGCACCGAGGCCTCCCGCGCCTTCGTCAACGTCGCGGCGCGCGCCAGCGACATCGAATTGCGGGCCGCAGGGCTCTATTGGGCGGCGCGCGCCGACATGAAGTGCGACCGGCCGCAACTGGTCGAGGCGCGGCTCAAGAACGCCGCGCAGCTCGACGAGACCTTCTACGGCATGCTCGCGCGCCAGCAGCTCGGCATCAAGGAAAAGCCGCCGGTTCCCGACGAGCTGATGCTCGCCGATTGGGACAAGCTGCAGAACCGCCCCAACGTCCGCGTCGCCGCGGCGCTGGTCGAGATCGGGGAAACCGACCTGGCCGACGACGTGCTCAAGCAGCAGGCCAAGATCGGTCCCAAGGATGAATATGCCTCTTTGGTCCGCCTGACCGAGACGCTCAACCTGCCAGAGACGGTGATGTGGCTGGGCAACAACTGCCCCGAAGGCACCAAGGCCCCGACGATCGCGCGCTTCCCCGCCCCGAAATGGGCGCCGGCGGGCGGCTGGACCGTCGACAAGGCGTTGATCTACGCCCATGCGCTCCAGGAATCGCGTTTCCGCAAGGACGTGATCAGCCCGGCCGGCGCGTACGGCCTGATGCAGATCATGCCCGCCGCGGCGGTCGATTATGCGCGCGAACGCGGCATTACGGTCGATCGCGGATCGCTGTCGCTGCCGTCGGTCAACATGGCGGTCGGCCAGCGCACGCTCGAGCGGCTGAGCACCCAGGGATTCACCGGCGGCTATCTGCCCAAGGTGATCGCCGCCTATAACGCCGGACCAGTGCCGGTGACCGAATGGAACGGCATCGTCCGGGACGGTGGCGATCCGCTGCTCTACATCGAGTCGATCCCTTATTGGGAAACGCGCGGCTACGTCACCACCGTGCTGCGCAACTACTGGATGTACGAAAGCAAGGAAGGTCGGCTGAAGTCGCCGAGCAAGGCGGCGCTGGCGCAGGACATGTGGCCCAAATTCCCCGGCCTGCCGGGTCCGAGCGCGATACGGCTGACTCCTCCCGCCAAGTGATCTAACTGCCCCCTTCGTCCCGCTGGTCGGGACGGTGAGTCTCAACGTGCGTCGACAAGCTCGGCACGAACGGGGTCGAATCGATGGCGATTGACGAAAGTCGAGAATTCTTGCCGGTCAGGATCGCGGTCCTGACCGTTTCCGATACGCGCGGCCCAGCCGAGGACACATCGGGCGATACGCTGGTCGAACGGCTCACCACCGCCGGTCATATCCTCGCCGCGCGCACGATCGAGCGCGACGACCTCGACATGATCGTCGAGCGACTGGCGATCTGGATCGACGATCCCGAGATCGACGTCGTCCTCACCACCGGCGGCACCGGCGTCACCGGCCGCGACGTCATGCCCGAGGCGGTCGAAGCGATCGCCGAGAAGATGATCCCGGGCTTCGGCGAACTGTTCCGCTGGCTGAGCTACCGGACGATCGGCACCTCGACGATCCAGTCGCGCGCCTGCGCCTGCGTCGCCGGCGGTACCTACATCTTCGCGCTGCCCGGTTCGACCGGCGCCGTGAAGGACGGCTGGGACCTGATCCTCAAGGACCAGCTCGACAGCCGCTTCCGGCCCTGCAATTTCGTCGAACTGATGCCGCGGCTGTTGGAGCGGTAAGCCCCCGCCACCCTTCTTTCGTCATCCCGACCTTGTGCCGGGATCCGCCGGGCGGCAGGCCTCACGGCCAGAGGCTCATGGGCATGACGCGTGTCACGGCGGATCCCGGGATAAGGTCGGGATGACGGATGGGGCGACGGATAGCGCAGCCTTACTCCCCGCCCGGTTGCATTGCAGCCAACTCATTCCCGTTAGGGTCGCGGAAGTGGAACCGCCGTCCGCCCGGGAACGCGAAGATCGGTTGGCTGATCGTCCCGCCCGCTTCCTTCACCGCCGCTTCCGTCCCCTCGAGATCGTCGACCTGGATCACCGCCAGCGGTGCCGCCGTCCAGTCGGCGCGATCGCCCTGCAGCCCGAGATCGGTTTCGCCGCTCATCGTCGCGGCATAGGTCGGGCCGAAATTGGTGAAATCCCAGCCGAACGCCGCCGAGAAGAACGCTTTGGTGCTCGCCACGTCCTGGACGGGCAATTCGACATAATTGAGCTTGGCCATCTCATCCCTCCATTGTTCTTGATATGTTCTACATCGCGGCGTAGATTGGGGCAATGGCAAAAGCCCGTCCGGTCCGCG
>NZ_JBQCCN010000016.1:0-21804 GCF_051962185.1 Sphingomonas sp. | reverse complement strand
TCCGGCGACGAGCTTGGACAGGTCGTAACCGGTGACGTTCTTGACCACCTTGGCGCCCGCGACGAAGCGCTCGCCGCGGCCCGACACGCCCTCGAATCCGAGCAGATGATCGCGCGCCGCCCCGCGGCTCAGACGGGTCGGCCCGGAGACGCCGGCGGCGACGATTCCGCCGATCGTCGCCTCGCCGTCCGCGCCGCCGAGCATCGCTCCATGGTCGAACGGGTCGAACGCCAGCATCTGGCCCTTGTCGGCGACCAGTGCCTGGACCTCGGCGAGCGGCGTACCCGCCTTCACCGTCAGCACCAGCTCGGGCGGGTCGTAATCGACGACGCCGGCAAAGCCGCGCATGTCGACGATCCGCGCCTCGGGCGTCGGCGCGCCGATCGCGCCCTTGCTGCCGCCGCCGCGCAGCCGCAGCCGCGTGCCGTCGGCTGCCGCATCGGCGATGATCGTGGCGAGCGCATCGGCGCTGTCGGGGCGGATCGCATCGGCCATGGTCAGAAACGCGGCAGATCGGGGAAGGGCAATGCGCCGCGATGCACGTGCATCCGGCCGAGCTCGGCGCAGCGATGCAGTTCGGGGAACATCTTGCCGGGATTGAGCAGCAATTCGGGGTCGAACGCGCATTTGACGCGCTGCTGCTGCGCGAGATCGACGGGGGAGAACATCACCGGCATCAGATCGCGCTTTTCGACCCCGACGCCATGCTCGCCGGTCAGCACGCCGCCGACCTCGACGCACAATCTCAGGATATCGGCGCCGAACGCTTCCGCCTGCTCCAGCTCGCCAGGCTTGTTGGCATCGTAGAGGATCAGCGGGTGGAGATTACCGTCGCCGGCATGGAACACGTTGATCACGCCCAGCCCATAATGATCCGACAGCGCGCGCATCCGCGTCAGCACGTCGGGCAGGCGGCGGCGCGGGATCGTGCCGTCCATGCAGAGATAATCGGGCGCCAGCCGGCCCGCGGCGGGGAAGGCCGCCTTGCGCCCGGCCCAGAAGGCGGTCCGCTCTTCATCGTCGGTCGAAATGCGGATCGAGACCGCGCCATTGGCGCGCGCGATTTTCTCGACCTCTTCGAGCAAATGGCTGCATTCAGCAGCGGGACCGTCGAGCTCGACGATCAACAGCGCCTCGACATCGAGAGGATAGCCGACCTGGACGAACGCCTCGGCGGCATGGACCGCGGGCTTGTCCATCATCTCCATGCCCGCCGGGATGATCCCCGCCGCGATCACGTCGGCGACGCAGCGCCCGGCGCCTTCGACCTCCGGAAAGCCGATCAACAGCGCGCGCGCCGTCTCGGGCCGCGGCAGGAGGCGCACCGTCACTTCGGTGACCACACCGAGCAGCCCTTCCGACCCGACGATCAACCCGAGCAGGTCGAGCCCTGCCGGCTCCAGCCCGCGCCCGCCGACCCGCAGCACTTCGCCCTCGATCGTGACGAATTCGACGCCGAGCACGTTGTTGGTGGTGAGGCCGTATTTCAGGCAATGCACGCCGCCCGAATTCTCCGCGACATTGCCGCCGATCGTGCAGGCGATCTGGCTCGACGGGTCGGGCGCGTAATAGAAGCCCTCGTCCTCGACCGCGCGGGTGATCGCGAGGTTGGTGACGCCCGGCTGCACCACCGCCAGCCGGTCGGCATAGTCGATCTCGAGGATGCGGTTGAACCGCGCCATGCCGAGCAGCACGCCATCGGCCAGCGGCAGCGCGCCGCCCGACAGCGAGGTGCCGGCGCCGCGCGGCACGACCTTGACGCGATTGGCATGGCACCAGCGCAGGATCGCGGCGACCTGTTCGGTGGTCTCGGGCAGCACTACCACCATCGGCGGCTGGCGATAGGCGGTCAGCGCGTCGGATTCATAGGGACGCAATTCGTCGGGACGGTCGATCACGCCTTCGCCCGGCACGATCGCGCGCATCGCGGCGACGATCTCCCCGCGGCGCGCGAGCACCGTTGCGTCGGGGGCGGGCATCTTGATCGACATGTTAGGCTGCAAACCCGCTACTAATGAGGTCGAGATGGAGAGGAAAAAGGCTGCTGGGAGAGAGGGGGCGCAGCCAGATAGCGGTGTCTATCTGGCAAGCGTCCGACCGCTCCAGCGGCCTTTTTCGTCCCACCGCTTCGCGGCAGCCATGTCCGGGCGCTGTGGCGCGTCGGCGCACTTTACCGGGGGACGAGCCCCTTTCTGCGTAGACCGCCTCCCACAGCAGCCGGTACTTGGCTGTCTGGTTCCTCTTTTGTAGCGGGTTTGCAGCCTCTTCTATTGCAGGTTCACGTACATGCCGCCATCGACCAGCAGCGCCGCGCCGGTGACATAGGCCGCCATGTCGGACGCCAGGAACACGATCGGCCCGGCGAGATCCTCGGGCATGCCGAGCCGGCCGAGCGGTGTGCGTTCCTCCATGTATTTGCGCTTTTCCGCGTCGGCGAGGTCGTCCTTGTTGATCTCGGTCAGGATCGTCCCCGGCAGCACCGAATTGCAGCGGATCCCATGCTTGCCGAGCGCGATCGCGGCCGATTGCATCAGCGAATGCACGCCGGCCTTGGTCGGGGTGTAATGCGTCTGGAACTCGCCCCCGACCAGCGCCGAGATCGACGACACCGCGACGATCGCGCCGCCATCGCCTTGCTTGACCATCTGGTTGGCGGCGGCCTGGACCATGAAATAGGCGCCGTGCAGGTTGACGCGGAAAGTGCGCTCGACGGTTTCGACGGGCATGTCGAGAAAAGCGTGGAACGGGCAGATACCGGCGTTCGACACCATCACGTCGACATGGCCGAACTCGGCGACCGAGCGCGCGACGAAATCGGTCGCGGTCTCGGGGAGGGCGACGTCGCCCTTGATCGCGATGCCGCGTTGCCCGAGCGCCTCGATCTCGGCCACGCACGACTGCGCCTTGTCGTCGCTCGACGCGTAATTGATCGCGACATTCGCGCCATGCTGCGCCGCACCGATCGCCGCCGCGCGGCCGATGCCGGTCGATCCGCCGGTGACCAGCACCGTCTTGCCTTCGAGAAGCTTCATCCCAATCCTCTTATTTTACCGGTTCGGCCAGGATCGACCGGTCGATCGCATCGATCCGGTTGACCCCCGTCAGGGTCATCGCGACCGTCATTTCCTTCGCGATCAGCTCGAGCAATTTGGCGACGCCGGCCTCGCCCTGCGCCGCCAACGCATAGACCCAGGCGCGCCCGAGCAGCACGCCCTTCGCGCCCAGTGCCAGCATCCGCACCACGTCGAGCCCATTGCGCACGCCGCCGTCGGCGAGCACGGTCAGCGCATCGCCGACCGCATCGGCGATCGCCGGCAAGGCGCGCGCGCTCGACAGCACGCCGTCGAGTTGGCGTCCGCCATGATTGGAGACGACGATGCCGTCAGCGCCGATCGCCGCCGCCTCGCGCGCATCCTCAGGATCGAGAATGCCCTTGATGATCAGCGGTCCGTCCCATTCGGCGCGGATCCACTCGAGATCGCGCCACTGGATCGAGGGATCGAAATTGGCGCCGAGCCAGCCCATATAATCGTTGAGCCCGCTATCCTTGCCGAGCACCGGCAGCAGGTTGCCGAGCGTATGCGGTCGGCCGCGCAGCCCGACGTCCCACGACCAGGCCGGCTTGCCCATCGCTTGCAATACGCGGCGCAGCGGGGCGTTGGGTCCGGACATGCCCGAATGGGCATCGCGATAGCGCGCGCCAGGTACTGGCATGTCGACGGTGAACACCATCGCCTTCGCCCCCGCCGCCTTGGCGCGCGCGATCAGGTCCTTCATGAAGGCGCGGTCGCGGATCACATAGAGCTGGAACCAGAAGGGGTCGGCCACTTGCCCGACCTCCTCGATCGAGCAGATCGAGACGGTCGACAGGCACATCGGGACGCCCGCGCCGCGCGCCGCGCGCGCCGCCTGGAGTTCGCCGCGGCGCGCATACATGCCGCTGATCCCGACCGGCCCAAGCGCCACCGGCAGCGCCATGTCGCGACCCAACAGTGTCGTTCTCAGATCGATCGTCGCCACGTCCTTGAGCACACGCTGGCGCAGCGCGATGCCGGCCAGGTCGCTGACGTTGCGGCGCAGCGTTTCCTCGGCATAGGCACCGCCATCGGCATAATCGAACAGGAAGCGCGGCAGCCGGCGCCGCGCCGCCTCTCGAAAGTCGGTGGCTGATGAAATAATCATATTATTTCCCTAGCGGCGAAGCGCGGCGCCGTCACCCCATCAATATGAGGTGAACAATGCCTCGCGTGCGAGCTTGAGCGCGGTCACTGCGTCATGTCGGTCCTGCGCTGCCTGCATCGCCTCGAAATCGAGCTTGTCGAGTGCGCGCTCGATCCCCTTGAGGAAGCCGATCGCCCCATTGGCGACCTCCACGCTGTCCTCGCGGAACGGAAATTGGTCGAGCTGCCACACGCCTTCCCACTTGTTCTTGCGCAGCGTGTAGAAGAATTCGAACAGCTCGATCGGGTGCACCGACCCGGCCATCAAATCGTCATCCCAGCTGCGGAAATTGTCGTTCACGTCCATGCCGAACAGCCGGCCATGGTCGATCGCGAGCTGCGCGGCGTCGGCGGGGCTTTCGCCGCCGTAGAGCGAATGACCGAAATCGAGCAGGATGCCGACGTTGGGCACACCCATCTTCTCGATCCCGAGCAAAGTGCGCGCCATGCTGTCATAGCTCATGTGCACGCGCGGCTCGCGCGGCTTGTATTCGATCACGAATTGGAGGTCGGGATTTTGCGTCGCGAGTTCGGCGATGCCCTCGACGCTCGCCTGCCACAATTTCCTGTGGTCGACCTGGAACGGATAGTCCCAGCCGTCCTGGCCCGGCCACAGTTTCACATAGCTGGCGCCGAAACGGCGGACGACGTTGGCGGCGTCGTTGACCATTTCGTTGGCGAGCTTGCGGATACCCGGATCGGGATTGGTGAAGGCACCCTTGGCGAATTGCCGCGTGTAGATTTCGGGCGTGATGCCGATCACTTCGAGCTTGTTGCGCTTCAGCGCTTCCTCGACCTTCTCGAACGAGGTCTCGCCGCCGGGGAAGGGGTAGTTGATGTCGACCACCGACAGATCGTCGACCTGTCCCGCGAGATCGATCATTTCGATCAGCGAGCGCGGCGCGCCATAGCCGTCCGTCGCATACCGATCGACATAGGTCGCGAAGTGCCAGATGCCGGCGCCATAGCGTTGGTTGCTCACGTTTCGATCCTCATTCCCTGGTTTCGAATATTTACGAAATCGCCGATGCTCAGGCGATCAGCACTTCCACGCCCGCCGCCTCGATCGCTGCCCGATCCTCGGCGCGGATGCCGTCATCGGTGACCAATGTGTGGATCAGCTCCAGCCCGCCGAGCGAGGTGAAGGAGCGCCGCCCGATCTTGCTCGAATCCGCGACCAGGATGACGGTTTGCGCGGCGTCGATCATCGCCCGCTTGACCGCGATGTCGGATAGGGCCGGGTAGGTGAGCCCGGCCTCCAGATCGATCGCCGCGGTCGCCAGGAACAATTTCTGCACGAACAGGCCGCGGAAATAATCGGCCGAGCGCTCGCCCGACAGCGACAGGGTAGGGGCCTTGAAATGCCCGCCCGACATATGGACCTCGAACCCGGCTTCGGCGCCCAGCATCAGCGCGATGTTGAGCGCGTTGGTGATGACCGTCATGTCGCGCTTGCCTGTCAGCTGTGCCGCGACTTCGGTCGTCGTCGAGCCCGAATCGAGGATGATCGTCTCGCCATCGTTGGCCAGCGCCGCGGCGACGCTGCCGATGCGCCGTTTGGCGTCCATATTGTCGTGATGCTGCAGCGCCATCGAACGCACTTGCTGCGTGACCGACTTGAGGAACGCGCCGCCATGCTCGCGGACGATATGGCCGTCGGCCTCGAGCTTCTCGAGATCCTGGCGCATCGTCACTTCGGAAACCTCGAACGCTTCGGCCAGCGCCCGCACACGCGCGCTGCCTTCCTCCTGGAGCCATTCGAGGATCTTGGCACGCCGCGTCTCTCCCAAGAGCCGCGCTCGCGAGCCACCGTTCATCGCGCCCCTCCCAGCCGTTGCGCCTGGCGCCGCGACGATCCGCGCCGCGCCGGCAAGCCCATCGCCGCGCCGCGCTTCCACGATCGGCGGAGCGGCCAGCTTAAGTTACGGGTTTCATAGGTTTGATCTTCGCTTTCTGTCAATCCTCGCGCAAAAGTCGCTTGGAAACGAAAGCAAACGTAAGCAAATGGCTTGTGTTCTTTTCGACTCACGTATATCAACCTCCCAACCAGAGGGGATGCAATGGAACAGCAGGGCGCGCGTCGGCCATCCGATGCGGACCTCCATACGATCGAAGCTCGTGCCACGCACGTCCGCGAACGCGCCAATTGGATGCGTCGGCGACTGCTCGGCATGATCGTCAAGGCCGGTCAGGGGCATCCCGGCGGGGACCTGTCGGCGAGCGACATTGTCGCCGCGCTCTATTTCGATATCTTGCGCATCGATAGCGCAGCGCCAGACGCGCCCGATCGCGACCGCTTCATCCTGTCCAAGGGGCACTGCACCGGTGCGCTCTATACCGCGCTGGCCGGGTCGGGTTTCTTTCCCGAGGCCGAGCTCGATACCTATATGGAGCCTCTGTCGCGGCTCAACGGCCATCCCAATCGCATCTATCTGCCGGGGGTCGAAACCAATACCGGGCCGCTCGGCCATGGCTTTCCGGTCGGCGTCGGCATCGCGGTGGCGGGACAGATCGATCGGGCCGGTTATCGCGTGTTCGTGCTGACCGGCGACGGCGAGTTGCAGGAAGGGAGCATGTGGGAAGCCGCGATGTTCGCCGGCCAACGCAAGCTCGGCAATCTGACGGTGATCGTCGACCGCAATCGCTTGCAGCAAGGCGCGAGGACCGAGGACACCAACGGCCTCGAACCGCTCGCCGACAAATGGCGCGCGTTCGGCTGGGACGTGGCCGAGGTCGACGGCCATGACGCCGCCGCCTTGCTCACCACGTTCGACGCGGCCGTTCAGCCGCGCGACAAGCCGCTGGTCGTGATCGCGCATACCTTCAAGGGCAACGGCGTCAGCTATATGCGCGACCAGGCCAATTGGCATCATGGCGTGCCCAATGCCGAGCAATATGCCCAGGCGATCGCCGAGCTCGAAGCGGAGATGGCGAAGTGAACGCGCCTGCCAACATTCCCGGCCTGTTCGATTGCCGTGACGCTTATGTCCGCACGCTCGAGGAATTGGCCGATGCCGACGATCGCATCGTCGCCGTCGCCAACGATTCGGTCGGCTCGTCCAAGCTCGGCAAGTTTCGCGAGCGCTTTCCCGACCGGCTGATCAACGTCGGCATCGCCGAACAGAACATGGTCGGCGTCGGTGCCGGACTCGCGAATGGCGGCAAGATCCCGTTCGTCAGCGGTGCCGCCTGTTTCCTGACCGCACGCGCGATGGAGCAGATCAAGGTCGATTGCGCCTACAGCCAGGCCAACGTCAAATTGTGCGGCATTTCGAGCGGGGTCGCCTATGGCGAGCTCGGCGCGACGCATCACAGCATCGAGGACGTGGCGTGGCTCCGCGCGATCGACAAGCTGACGATCATCGTGCCCTGCGATCCCTGGGAAACCGCCGAGGCGATCAAGGCGGTCGCCGCGCTCGACGGCCCGGCGTTCGTCCGGATCAGCCGCATGCTGGTACCCGCGATCGAGCGGCCGCGCGGGGCGAGCTTCGCGATCGGGCGCGCGGAGACGCTGCGCGATGGCGGCGACGTCGCCATCATCACCAACGGTACCCTGGTCTATCGCGCGCTCGACGCCGCGCAGGAACTGGCCGACGAGGGGATCGACGCGCGCGTCATCAACATGGCGACGATCTCGCCGCTCGACCGCGACGCGATCGCCGCAGCGGCCGCGACCGGCGCCATCGTCACCGCCGAGGAAGGGCTCGCCACCGGCGGGCTGGGCGGCGCGGTGGCCGAGCAATGCGCGCTCCACCATCCGGTGCCGATGCGCATGCTGGGCTTCCCGGGCTTTGCGCCGACCGGATCGGCGACCTGGCTGATGAACCATTTCGGGCTGACCGCCGAAGGTATCGCGGTAGCGGCCAGAGAGGTGGTGACGAGGAAGAAATGAGCGACCCGCTTATCCTCGCGATCGACCAGGGTACGACCAACACCAAGGCGTTGCTCGTCGCGCCCGATGGCTCGGTACGCCTGTCGCGCGCGCGGCAGATGCGGGTCGACTATCCGCGCTCGGGCTGGGCCGAGCAATCGGCGGCCGATATCTGGGAAGGCGTCGCGGCGTTGATCGCGGAGCTGGCGGCAGCGAGCGACCCGGCGGCGATCGCAGCGGTCGCGATCTCCAACCAGCGCGAGACCATCGTGCTGTGGGATGCCGCGACCGGCAAACCCGTCGGCCCGGCGGTGATCTGGCAATGCCGCCGCTCGGCCGATCGCTGCGCAGCATTGCGCGCGGGCGGCCACGAGGCGGAGATCATGGTGCGGAGCGGGCTGGGGCTCGATCCCCTGTTTCCCGCGGCCAAGATCGCCTGGCTGCTTGACGCGATTCCTGATGCACGCCGGCGGGCCGAGGCGGGCGAGCTGCGCTGCGGCACGATCGATAGCTGGCTGCTGTGGAACCTGACCGGCGGCGCGCTGCACGCGACCGATTACAGCAATGCCTCGCGCACCCAGCTGTTCAACCTCGACACGCTGCAATGGGATTCCGAACTGGCGCGGTTGTTCGACGTGCCGCTCAGCCTGTTGCCGCAAGTCATGCCGTCGGACAGCCTGTTCGGCACCGTCGCGCCGGGGCTGACCGCGCTCAACGAAGGCACTCCGATCCATGCGGTGATGGGCGATAGCCATGCCGCCTTGTTCGAGCATGCCGCCGCCGGGCCGGGGCGCGTGAAGGCGACGATCGGCACCGGCAGCTCGCTGATGGCCGCGACCGATACGCGGCCGCGCTCGACGCGTGGCCTGTCGAGCACGATCGCCTGGGCGCGCAACGGCGGCGTCCAATATGCGCTCGAGGGCAATATCCTGGTCTCCGGCCATGCGGCGGCTTTCGCGACGACGCTGCTGGGCGTCGAGGACGAGGAAGCGCTGACGCGGCTGGCCGGGTCGGTCGCCGACAGCGGCGGCGTGATCTTCGTTCCCGCGCTCGCCGGCCTGGGCGCGCCGCACTGGTCGAGCGAGGCGCGCGGCACGATCACCGGCCTGTCGCTGGCCAGTACGCCGGCGCATGTCGCGCGCGCCACGCTGGAGGCGATCGCGCATCAGATCGTCGATGTGCTGGAGGCGCTCGATGCCGATCTCGGCGCTCCTTTGGCCGAATTGTCGGTCGATGGCGGCGCCTCGCGCAACGCACTGCTGATGCAATTGCTCGCCGATCTGTCGGGTCGCGCGATCGCGCGGCCGGCGCTCGCCGAAGCCAGCGCGCTGGGTGTCGCGCGGCTGGCGCGCGAGGCGCTGGGCATCGCCGCGGGACAGGTCGATGCGACGGTTGCGGAGCGCTTCGCTCCGGCCTTGTCGGCTGCTGCGCGCGACGCCGCGAGGACGCAATGGCGCGCCGCGGTCCGCGACGCGATCCGCATAGCGACCGGGGAGAGGTGATCGTGACGATCGCGGGAGCCGCTTTGCCTCTTGCAAATAGTATGATCATATGATGGTATGATGAGCGTACAAGAATCGCCCCGGTCAGGGCGACAAGCTCGAGAACATGAGTTCCAGAGGACAGGGAGTAGGGATGATGAAAGACTTTGAAGCACGGAAGGGACGCGTCAGCAGGATCTCGCAGGGCATGCTGCTCGGCGGCGCCAGCCTGATGACCATGATTGCGGTCCCGGCATTCGCTCAAGAGACGCCGGCTCCGGCGCCCGCGCCGACCGCCGACGTTCCCCAGGACAATAGCCAGCAGCCGGCCGAGATCGTGGTCACCGGCAGCCGCATCAAGAGCCCGACGCTGACCTCGCCGTCGCCGCTGCAGGTGATCACCAGCGAAGACCTGCAGAAGCAGGGCACGACCAACGTCCAGGATATCCTGCAGATCAATCCCGCGGTCGGCATCCCGGGCAAGAGCCGGAACACGACCGGGAACGATACCGATCCCGGCCTCGCAACCATCAACCTTCGCAACCTCGGTCCGGATCGCACGCTGGTGCTGATCGACGGCCGGCGCACCGTGGCGGGCGTTCCCGGCACCGCGCAGGTCGACGTGTCGATGATCCCGCCGTCGTTCGTCGACCGCGTCGACGTGCTGACCGGCGGCGCCTCCGCGGTCTACGGATCGGACGCGATCGCGGGCGTGGTCAACTTCATCTACAAGAAGAAGTTCGAAGGACTTCAGCTCAACGTGCAGGACGGCGTCTCGGAAAAGGGTGACGACCACGAACTCGACGCCAACGTCACGTTCGGGTCCAACTTCGCAGACGGTCGCGGTAACGTGATGGCCTATGTCGGCTGGAACCAGGCGAGCGCGGTTTTCGCGGCGGATCGCGATTTCAGCCGCATCTCGGCGTTGAGCCTGGGCACGACCGAACGCGTCGCCGGCAAATCCGACCTCAACCTCAAAGCGGCGCAGGATCTGTTCAAGCGCGCCTATGTGCCGTCGAGCGTCGGCCCGGCGGGTGCGTTCGTGATCGGCTCGAAGTCGAACCAGATCATCAGCCCGGACGGTTCGTTCCATAGCTACAACGCCGCAACCGACGGCTTCAACGCCGCGCAATACGGCCAGATCGCGCCGCCGTCGAAGCGGCTGACCTTCGCCCAGCGCACCAATTTCGACGTGACCGACAAGGTCAACGTCTTCCTCGAGACGACCTATGTGAACGTGCGCACCAATGGCGAGCGCGAAGCTTCGCCGATGCGCACGGACAGCGCATTGGGTGCCTTCCCGGGGACCGGCGGTTTCTATCCGATCCAATATGCGGTGGTGAATCCGGCCAACGGCCAGACGGTGATCGTCAACAACCCGTTGGTGCCGACCGCGGTCTTCAATGCCGCCACCGACCGCTCGACCAATGACGCGATCGGGTCGAAGGACCTGAGCATGCTCATTCGCACGACCGCGTTCGGGTCGCGCAAGACGCCGACCGAGCGCGACAATTTCCGGATCGCCGCCGGCGGATCCTGGGACCTGGGCGGCAGCTGGAGCCTGGATGGCTATTACCAGTACAGCTACACCAAGCAGCACCAGGAAATGACCGGGCTGGCGAACCTCTACAATCTCGCCAACGCGCTCCAGGCGATGCCCGACATCTTCGACTATGATCATGACGGCAACACCACCGAAGCGGTCTGCGTCGACGCTAACGCGCGCGCCGCTGGGTGCGTCCCGGTCGACGTCTATGGCCTGAACCCGGACGGCTCGTCGAAAATCTCGGCGGCGGCGGCGAAATACCTCCAGACCAACCTGGTGCGCGACTCCAAGCAGGAAATGCAGGTCGGTTCGCTCAACCTCGGCGGCAATCTGATCAGGCTGCCTTATGGTCCGCTGCAGATCTCGGTCGGGGCGGAATATCGGACCGAGTCGAGCCGCGACATCTTCGATCCGCTGAGCAACCAGGCGAAGAACGGCTACGTTCAGGAACTGAACACGCAGGGTTCGTTCAACGTCAAGGAAGCTTATGGCGAAGTGGTCGCGCCGATCCTGGCCGACCTGCCGTTCTTCAAGGCGCTGACCCTGCGCGGCGCGTATCGCCTGTCCGACTATTCGACCGTCGGCAGCTTCTCGGCGTGGAACGTCGGGGGCGAATGGGCGCCGACCTCTGACATCCGGTTCCGGGCGGTGTACGCGCATGCGGTGCGTGCGCCGAATATCGGCGAATTGTTCGCGGCGGCATCGTCGGGCATCACGACGATCACCGATCCCTGTCAGGGCATCACGCTCGCCTCGACCGGGACGACGGCGGCCAACTGCCTAGCCAACCCGTCGATCGTCGCCAACATCAACGCCAACGGCAAGTTCACCCTGACGCCGTCGGACCAGAGCGGTGTCGGCAGCGTGTCGGGCAGCAACCCGAACATCAAGCAGGAGACGGGCAAAACCTTCACCGCCGGCGTCGTGATCAACCCGCGGTCGATCAACGCCCTTCGCAACCTGACGTTCACGGCTGACTATTTCGATATCCAGCTGCAGGGCGCGATCAGCCGCTTGTCGACGACGACCATCCTCAACAAGTGCTACGTGCAGGGCGTGTCGGACTTCTGCCAGTTCATCACGCGGCGCGACCAGCCGTCGGGTGCGTTCAGCATCGGGTCGGTCCAGCAGATCTTCACGACCCTGGTCAACAGCGGCGGCGCGTTCACGCGCGGTCTCGACTTCACGCTGAACTATCGTCAGGCGGTGTTCGGCGGTACCGCCACGTTCGAGGGAAGCTGGACCCATCTGCTGAAGAATGGCGTCGTGCCGCTGCAGGGCGACAAATACGACAACACGATGGGCGAGTTCGGCAATCCGCGCGACAAGGCCGTCCTGACCCTCGACTGGTCGAACGACACATTCGGGGTGACGGTCACCAACCAGTATATCGGCAAGCAGATGCTGGATTACGAAAACTTCCAGACCACCTATGTGCTCGCCGATGGTTCGTTGCCGCCCAAGAGCTTGTTCACGCTCGGCGCGCGGGTCTACACCGACGTGCAGCTGCGCTTCGACGTGAAGAAGCGCTGGGAATTCTACGTCGGCGCGAAGAATGCCTTCAACGTGCAGATGCCGCCGCTCTACGGCAGCGTCGGCAACTTCAATCCCTCGACCGAATACGACCCGATCGGTCGCCGCTTCTACGCCGGCTTCCGTATCAAGCTGTAACCCTTTCACCCTTTCCTCCCAGCTGGGCGGGGGAAGCAGTCTCGACTGCTTCTTCCGCCCTTTTTTTGTGAGGAGATAGTGTCGGCGGCGACAGGTCCGCGGTCCGCCGCGCGCCCCATTTTCGGCGATCGCCGGAACTGGGCGCATCCCTGAAAGTTGCCATGGGGATCACCCGCGCGCGGATCGACGGCTATTGCGGGAAGCCGACTGGCGACCTCTCAAAGTAACTGGCACAAGAGGCCCCCTCGGCGCTTGGCTGGAGGCATCGATGAAAAGAGTCGCGCTTGCCGCAACATTGTTAGCCTTTTAGATGCCGGCGGAGTCCTTGGCACAACAAATAGGCTTTAGCGGCATCGCACCCGTTCGAGTCGGAATGACCCTGCGGCAAACCGAGCAAACCCTGCATGCCAAACTTTTCATGACATCCCCAAGCGACAGCGACTCAAGCGGATGCGCAATCGCGGCCGTCAAAGGCCGCGACCAACCCCTTAGCTATATGGTTGAGCATGGCCGGATCACCCGTGCCGACCTCGAAGGAAGAGGCGTAAAAAGTACAATCAGGACGGCGGGCGGTATCGGCCTTGACTCGACCATTGCCGACATCAAGCGAGTTTATGGCAGGCGCGGCAAATGGCATTCCAATGCCTACGACGATGAACCTGTCTTCGAGATCAAATCAGCCGACGGCAAGGCTGCCATCCTATTTGATACCGAGCACGGGCGCGTCCTGCGCATACACGCAGGCCGCTTGCCGTCGGTCGAATATATCGAAGGATGCGAGTAAGCTGGCATCGGCTTATCGGGCTGCCCGCGGGCGCGGTGAAATATCGGACCGACGACTGACCGCAGCTAAGCGCCCGAATATCGGCATTTCGCACGCGCGCAGCCGACCCTGGGCTCGCCGATTAAGAGTCAGGTGCTCTAACGGCCGGCGAAGGTCCGCTTCAATGTGAGTTCACCGCGAACTACCAGTCCGCCCTTGGCCCAATTCCCGTCGTTCCCGAACGGACCCTCGATTCGCCTGCGTTCGACGCAAGGCGAAACGCAAAAACATGAGGACAAGGTGGCGCGCCGGCCGCAGTGGGTCGGCGCAACCCGCTACTTCTTCCAGGCGGTGATCCGCACCTCCGCGCCTTCGTCGAGCTTGGTAGAAATGCCGTAAGCGATGATCCCCGCGCCCTCGATCCGAATGCGCTGGTCGAGATCGTCCTGACCTTCCTTGCCGTGCGAGCTGGTGACCGACACCAGTTTGGACTGGATCGGGTAGCTCTTGTCGCCGATCCAGATCGTGTGGAACGAGAAGCTCAAGATGTCGTGGTCGGCGCGATCGATCGTGCCCTCCACCCTGGCGCCGCGCAATTCGCGCGGATCGATCAGCTCGCCGGTCACGGCGTCGCCGACCTTGCTGGTCGCCGCGCTCATCGAGCTGGTCATCTTGACCAGCATGGAGCTGTTGGCATCGGCGAGCGCCGCCGCGCCTTCTCTCTCCCGCCCGCTGTCCTGAGCGAAAGCGCAGGTGGCGTAGAGCGAGGCCGCCAGCACAAGAATGGTCTTCTTCATGGCTTGATCCAATCTCTTCGGTTCGCCGCGCGCGGCGTCAGTTGACCTTGCGGACCAGCACGGCCCAGTCGCTCGAGCTGTCGGACGGCGCCTTGCCGAGCGAACGGCTGCCGCCACCCTCGACGGTGCGCACGCTGCCATCCTGGAGCGCGCCGCCGGCGCGCGGATTGTACCATTTGACCTCGAAATTGCCGGCCGCCTGCGAGAGGTCGAGCGTCGTGCTGCCGCCCTTGGGCAGATAGACCGCATAGACCTGGCCGGGCTTGGCCAGCACATAATCGTCCTTGGCCGGGGTCAGGTCGTCGGCGTGATGCATGTCCTGCACCGGCAGGTAGCGCACGACGAAATCCTGCGCGTAATGGATCAGCTCGAACAAATGATCGCGCGAGCGGTAATCCTCCATGTTGAGATCGCCGATCGGGTCGGTGAAGAAGAACATCGTCCCGGTTCCGCCGGCCATGTAATGGCCCCAGATCGCCAGTTTGCGGACCTTGTCGTGCGCGTAATCATCGGTATCCGGGCGGACGCCGGGGTTCATCTCGATCAGATGGACCAGCCACGGGTGACCGGCGGCATCCGACTTGTCGAGCCACTTGATCGTTTCCGAATGGGTGTTCTCGGCATCGTGCTGGAGCGCGGTGGAATCGAAATTCTTGAAGCCGAGCAGGCGGCCGTAGGTGCGCTGATCGTCGATCAGCTCGGCCTTCCACTGCACATATTGGATCGGGTGCTTATAGGGATCGAGCGCCTTGATGTAATTGGCGATGTCCTCGATGTCCTGGGTATTGAAATAGCGGAACCGGTCCATTTCCTCGTCCAGGTCCCAGACGATCCCGGCGTGGTGCGCGAAACGCGCGATAAGTTCGCGATAATAGAGTTTGCGCTCGACGCTCATCTTGCCGAGCGTCTGTTCGCCTTCCTCTTCCTGGGTGATCATCATCACCTGCATGCCGAGGCGATCCATGTGCGAGAACACGATCTCCCACTGGCCCAGCTTCGACACGTCATAGCGCGTGTGCTCGTCGTATCCGATCCATGGATTGATATCCATGCCGTCGCCGTAATTGTTCATCGTCAACGTGTAGAAGGTGTTCATCCCCTTCGACGCCAGATAGTTGAGCGCGCCGATGATGCCCTTGCCCTTGCCGCCCTGCCAGGTCGGGTCGCCGGGCTTCCAGTCCCTGACGTGCGGGTCGTAATGGTGGAGCTGGTCAGGGTAGGGCAGGCCCTTTTGCCCGCGGAAATCCTTGGTGTTGTCGAACTGGTAGTAGGCCAGGAAATTCTCCGGGCTCTGCGTGCCAGCCATGACGAAATACTTCTTGCTCCCGGCATATTGCAGGAAGTGCTTGCCGACATAGCGCAGCATGCCGTTGGCGCGGTTGTCGCCGCCGGTCTTGTCGCTCGGCGCGACGGCGAAGCTGCCGCGGGCGCCGTCGAACGAGGTCGCGGCGCCGGCATTGGGATCGAGGCTGACCGCGACGTCGGGTCCGGTCCGGAACGAGGCGGTGTAGGTCCAGGTGCCGATCTCGTCGGGGACGAAATCGACCCGCCAGAGATTGCCGCTGGTTGCGCTGGTCTCGGCGGCATTGCCGTCGGCGGCATAATAGCCGGGCACGACATAGACCTTGTCGCCGTGGCGGAAGGTCACGTTGAGGCGATAGTTGAGGAAGGGATTGACCTTGGCGGTCTCGCTGGTTTGTGGCCCGGCGAAGGTGAGCTGCACATCGTGCCATTGCTTGCGCTCGCCGTCGATCCGCGCGGCCGACGCCGCGCGGGCCCCGGCCGTCGCGGCATGCAGGCCGGGGGCGACCGTCAGGCCGGTTCCCAAAGCGGCCAGCAGGCCGAGCGTGACGATCGTAGAGATATGCAGCGATCCACGGCGCGCGCGCGCCGTCCCGACCGCCTTCGAAAAGGCTCGTGCCATTATCCTCTCCCCGCAATCCGCGCCGTTTCCCACGCCGCGGCGGATGACGCCCGAACTGTTATCCGGACTGGTATGATGAGATCATAACTATGCCGAAAGAGTCAATGGCACGCGGGGCCTTTTGGACAAGAATCCTGCCGAAAAATTCAGGTGATGCGCTGGATGCTGGCGGACAGCTCGTCGGCGTCGAATACGCGCTTCCAATCGTCGCGGAGCAGGGTGGGTTTGCCGAAGGTGATCGCCTTGTTGCATGCGTCGGAAAATTGGCCGGGTATGTGCTTGAAGATGACCGCGGCCAGGATGTTCATATGCCCGAGCAGGAAATCGCGCGCCGCCTCGGCCGGCACGCCGCGTGCCACCACTTCGTCCATCGCCTCGCGCATCGTGTCGAGCAGCGAGGCGCAGACCGTTTCCGACAGGCCGGGTTCGAGCAAGGCCATTTGCTCGACCGTCACGCGATGCGAGCGCAGGATCGGCGCCCAGATCGTTTTGGCGACCGCTTCGCCCAAGGCGAAATGCTCTTCCGGCCCCTGCATCATCGCGTTGACGATGCTCTGGCGCGCATGCAGCCCGCCGAACCGGTCGTCGCGCGCGGCGGGCTCGATCTCGTCGTTGAAGATCGGCGGATGACAGGGATGGGTGACGAAATAGGTCAGGTCGGCTCGCGCCGGCAGATGTCCGGCGAACGGCGCGGCGGCATCCAGCGCCATGACCATCGTGCCCGGCTTGAGCGACGGCGCGATCTCATGCGCGACCGCGCCGACATGCGTGTCGGGCACCGCGAGGATGACGACGTCGACATTGTCGAGCGCGGTCGGCACGTCGACGCAGTCGATGCCGAGCTCGTCGCGCAGGTGCGTGCGCCCGGCCTCGCCCGGCTCGACGTGGCGGACGTCGTACTCGCTGGCCTGGAGGTTGCGCGACAGCCGCGCGCCCATCTTTCCACCCGCGCCGAACAACGCAATCGCTACCATTCCGGAAATCCTTCTCGTCCTTGCAATAATGGTATGATGGTATGATGAGTGGCGAACGTCAACAAATGATGCCGCGATCGGGGGGGCAGGGAGAGGGAAAGTGACCGACGCGGCCACGGACACGCTACGGGCGCTCTACGGCACCGACGTGCCGCCCATCGCCGCGCGTGCCTTTTCCGTCGGCCGGCTGTCGTTCGAGATGGTCGGCGGCGATCTCCGGGCGATCCGAGTCGACGGCGAAGAGGTGTTGCGCGGTATCCAATATCTGGTGCGCGACCGCGACTGGGGTACGCTGGCGCCGGCGATCCGCCACCTCGAAATCGACGAGCGCGATGGCGACATGCGGATCGGCTATGTCGCCGATTGCGTCGGTCCCGACGGAGATCGCCTGCGCTATGCCGCGACGATCGTCGCGCGCGAGACCGGGCTCGATGTCGTGGTGGAAGCGGAAGCGATCGACGACGTCACCACGGCACGGCTCGGGTTCTGCGTGCTGCATCCCGCCGGGCTCGCGGGCGCGCCGCTGCGCGTGGAGCATGGCGATGGCAGCGTGGAGGAATCGCGCTTCCCCGATCTGATCGAGCCCTGGCAGCCGTTCACCGATATCGCTGCGCTGATCCATCGCCAACGCGAGCTGACGATCGCTTGCCGGCTCGAGGGCGACACGTTCGAGATGGAGGATCAGCGCAATTGGTCGGACGCGTCGTACAAGACCTATGTCCGGCCGCTCGCCAAGCCCTGGCCCTATGTCGTCCCCGCCGGGACGATCGATCGCCAATCGGTGCGGCTGGAGTTGACGGGCGCCCTGTCGCGCCCACGGCCGGCGGCGTCGCGGACGACGGAGATCACGATGGGTGCGCCCATCGGCGTGATGCCGCGCATCGGCCTGGTGGTGACGCCTGCCGAAGCCGAGGCGACGCTCGCGCGGCGCCCCACCTTGATCGACGCGGGTGTGCAGGATCTGCTGCTGAGCTTCGAGAGCCAGGCAGGGCAGGGGCGGGCGGAGATGGCGGCGCTGGCGCGCGCGGTCGCAGGCTTGCCGCACTGCAAGACGCTGGAATGCGTCATCGCCGCGGATGGCGATCTCGATGCCGAGCTGGGCAGGATCGCGGATCATGTCGCGCGGTCTGACCTCAGGCTCGATGCCGTCGCGATCTACCCGGCGCCCGACCTGCAATCGACCCCGCCGGGCAGCGCCTGGCCCGATTGTCCGCCCTTGGCCGATATCTACGCCGCGGCGCGTCGCGCCTTCCGCGGGCTGGCGCTTGGCGGCGGCATGTATTCCTATTTCACCGAGCTCAATCGCAAGCGTCCGCCGCTCGACCGGCTCGACTTCGTCAGCCATGCGACCTGCCCGATCGTCCACGCCGCCGACGACCTGAGCGTGATGCAATCGCTGGAGGCGATCCCGCCCATCCTGCGCTCGGCACGCGCGATCGTCGGCGACAAACCCTATCGGCTCGGGCCGGTGACGATCGGCATGCGGCAGAATCCCTATGGCTCGCGCACCATGCCCAATCCGCGACGCGAGCGAATGGCGATGGCGATGTGCGATCCGCGCCAGGACGGCCGCTTCGCCGCGGCCTGGACGATCGGCTATGCCGCCGCCACCGAGGGGGCGGCGCTCGATACGTTGACCTTGGGCGCGGTGACCGGGCCGTTGGGCGTGATCGGGGAGAACGGGCCTCGGCCTGTTTACACCGCGGTAGCGATGCTCGCCCGAATGGCGGGGCTGGAGCGGCGTGCTTGCAGGTCGTCAGCGCCGGACAAGGTTGCCGCTGTTAGCGCTGGGGAGAGGGTGGTCGTCGCCAATCTTACCGCACGTGTTGAGGCCGCGCGCATTGGCAATGTCGAACTCTCGTTGAAACCTTTCGAAATAGCCGAGGTGGTCGCGATTTAACCCGTTCCTTCGAAATCACGCCTCCCCGGCGAAGGCCGGGGCCCAGCCGCGACGCACTGGAAACGGCGGGATGCCGTCTCTAGACCGACGAAACTGGGCCCCGGCCTGCGCCGGGGAGGCGTTTTTCTTTCTTTCGCTGGGGTGACCTAACTAGCCGCCGCGCCCTCGGGATGCGCGTAGAGGTGGTTCGACCGCGCCAGGTGCCGCGCCAATGCCTGCTCGGCACCATCGGGGTCGTGCGCCTCGATCCGGTCGATCACTTCGGCATGTTCGGCCAGCGTCTGGTCGCCATGCCCGCGCCAGATCAGCATGTGCGCGTGATATTCCTGGAGCCAGCCGAGCATCATGTTGCTGACCGCGACATAGATCGGATTGCCGGTGATCAGTGCGAGCCGGGTGTGGAATTGCATGTCGGCGCGGATGAACGCCGCCGCGTCGCCCGCCAACGAGGCCTGGCGGGCATGGATCGCGCGGAGATCGGCGACGTCTTCCGCGGTCGCCAGCTCGGCCGCGCGCCGCACCATGCCGCGCTCGAAGAAGCTGCGCGCTTCCTTCAGATGCTCGAGCGATTCGGGAGAGGTCGAGAGCAGCAATTGCGCGATCGGATCGAGCTGCCGCATCGCCGATTGCGCGGTCAGCTGGAGCACCTTGGCGCGCTCGCCGTGATTGATCGTGACCAGGCCGAGATTGGCGAGCGCCTGCATTGCTTCGCGGATCGCCGGCCGGCCGACGCCGAACCGCGCCATCAATTCGCGCTCGGACGGCAAGGTTTCGCCCGGTCCGCGCTCGCCGCTGACGATCATCGCCTTCAGCCGATCGAACACCTCGTCGGAGAGTTTGCGGCGGACGATCGGATCGTGCTCTTCGGAATTCACGCTGGAAAAGGCCTTCTCGGGGTCGTCGGGGGCACCTCAATAACGCTCAGGCGGTCTGGGGGATAGCGGGACTTGCGCCGCTTTGGGCGATACCGCGCGTGCAATCGATCAGTGCGAACAGCCCGGCCGATATGGCGATCATCCCCGCGATGCCCTTGACCGGCAGGTCGTAATCGCCGGTGCCCTGAACGAGGTAGCCGAATGCCGCCGCGCAGACGAAGCCGCCGAGATTGCCCAGCGTGTTCATCACCGCCGTCGCAGTACCGCCGAGCCGCCCGCCGATCGTCATGCACATAGCCCAGGCGCTGGGCAGCATCAGGTCCATCACCCCGAAGCTGGCGCCGGCGAGGACGATTACCGCTGCGCCGTTCTGGACATAGGCCATCACCGCCATCAACGCGGCGGTGACCGCCAGGCAGGTCGCAGCGATCAGGCGATAGGCGATCCGCGCGCCGATCCGCCGCTCGAGCCATTCGCACAGCAATCCGCCGGCCAGGTTGGCGATCACGCCGAGGATGAACGGAATGGCGGCATAGAGGCCCATTTGCGCGGTCGAGAATCCGCGGGCCTTGATCAGCCAGGTGGGGAACCAGCCGAAGAAGAACCAGGCGCCGAACGCATAGAAGAAATAGGCCGCCGCGATCAGCCAGAGCTGCGGCAACGCGAACAGCCGACGCCAGGCGACGCCGTGATGCTGGCCGGGCTCCTCCTCGCCGATCTCGGCCAGCTCGTCCGCGCCGATGCCCGGCATGTCGACGGGATGTTCGACATACAGCCGCCGCCACGCGATCACCCAGGCGAAGCCGATCAGCCCCATGATCGCGAACACCCAGCGCCAGCCGACCAGCAATTCGAGCGGCACCAGCAACAGCGGAGCGAGCGCGCCGCCGAGCCGGCTCGCCGACCAGATCACGCCTTGGCCACGCGCCCGCTCGCGCGCCGGCAGCCAGCGATAGAGCACACCCGAAATATTGGGATAGGCGCCAGCCGCGCCCGCCCCGAACAGGAACCGCGCCGTGGCGATCTGCCAGACGTTGCGGCACAGCATCGTGACCAAGGTGAAGAACGACCACCAGATCGTGATCCGGCTCAGCTCGCGGCGATAGCCGTGGCGATCGCCCAGCGCGCCCGAGGGGATTTCGAACAGCGAATAGGCCAGGACATAGGCGCTGAGCACCCAGCCCCAGGCGATCGGATCGACATGGAGATCGCGCTGGATCGCCGGACCCGTGACCGCGATCACCATGCGGTCGAGGAAAGTGATGACCGACAATCCGGCCAGCAAGGCGACGACGATGTACCGCTTCCGCATCGTTTTGCGCCTTTCGCCGTTAGGGTGTCCCGGCCGATGCGTCGTCGAGGACGAGCGCCCAGTCGTTGCCCGGCGCCGGCGTGCCCGGCGGCGTGAACCAATGTTTGCCGCGATTGGAGAACGTGCCGATCGCCCGGCTCTTCCCGGTGCGCGGATCGTACCACGCGGCGCGGACGCGCTTGCCGCTGATCTTGCCCATCTGCACGCGGAACGGCTTGCCGGTGTAACTATAGGCGATCGCGTAGCTGTTGCCGCGGGTCGCCGCGACGCGGTCGTAGCGGACGCCGTTGCCGACGATCAGCGACTGGTCGGGCACGCGCTCGAAATAGGGACGCGACAGGATCAGCTTCTCGAGGAATTGCATCTGCCCGCCACCGGGCGCGTTCAGTCCCTCCTGCCACGAGATTTTGGGCCAATAAGCGGCCTGCTCGCCCGGCGTGTAGAATTGCATCACGCTGTTCTCGCCGTAC
>NZ_JBQCCN010000015.1:0-7491 GCF_051962185.1 Sphingomonas sp. | reverse complement strand
CGAAGCCGACCGGGCCGAGGATATGTATCGCGCGCGCGACAAGGAGCGGCTGCGCGCGCAATATGAAACCGGCGACGTCCGCGCCGCGCGCGACCGCATCATCACGATCGACGAGCGCGCGGAAATCTTCGCCGCGACGCGCAGGGAAATTGCGGCCGAGGCGGACGCCGCCGCCGACGCCCAGGGCGCCGAAGAATTGGGCAGGGGGCAGGAACCATGAACTGGATCGCGATCCTCGCCGCTTTGTCGGGCGCGCTGGCGGTCGCCGCCGGTGCGTTCGGCGCGCATGGCGCGAGCGGGCAGGCGGCCGAATGGCTCAAGACCGGCGGGCAATATCAGCTGATCCACGCCATCGCGGCGCTGGTCGCGCTGAAGCTGGCGGCGAGAGGGCCCGCGACGTGCTTTGTCATCGGCGGGTTCGTCTTCGCCGGCACGCTCTACCTGATGGCGTTGGGCGCGCCGCGCTGGTTCGGTGCGATCACGCCGATCGGCGGAATGGCGCTGATCGCCGGCTGGCTATGGCTGGCATGGAGCGTGCGTAACGGATTGTAACGCGTTGGTCGGGCTATCGCTAAAGCGACCAGCGGATGGAATAGGTTGCGAAGCTCGGATTGCCCTTCGGCGAGAAGCGGCCATGCTTTCTAACGACATCGCAGGTCGTGCTGTCGAGGTCGGGATCGTTTGACGACGCCACGACGCGGCAAGCGTCCACCCTGCCGGCCGGATTGACCGTGACCATGACCGTGACACGCCCCTGCGCGCCGCGACTCTTGGCGCCTGCCGGATAATCGTCAGCGACGAACCATCGCCCCGGGTTCCCGACTGGTTCGGCTTGCGCCTTCGGGTCGACGCCCCAACTGCGCATCAGATTGTCGTTGCAGGTCTTCATCGCATCGAGCACCGGCTGTACCTTGCCCATCGCGAGCGCGAACGAATCCTTGCCAACCGTTATCGACATGCCAGTCGATCGACTGAGTTCGGTCATGAAGTCGCCGCCGACCGAAATTTCGTAGCCCCGCTGCAGGTTTCCCTTGGTGACCCAGCTTAGATAGTCGAGGGTCACTTTCCGACCAGACGGCTCCAGCCTGATGGTTGCGCTGCCGCGCCGGACGCCGCCGCCCCTCGCGTCGGGTGCGACCAGCAGGAGGGTTGCGCCGCCGGCCTGCATCGCGATCGCCGGCTCGAAACCGAAGAGAAGGGGGACGTCGCCAGTCCCGAACGGGCGCGACGCCAGGCACATGTCGGGCCGATAATCGACCGTCCATTTTCCCGACGGCGCCAATGCGGTGTTGGCGATCGCGACGGCGAGAAAACCTGCAAGAATCACGATGCCTTCCCCCGAAGTCCGATTTACCCAAGCGATATCCGGTAATTAGCGCTACTTGTCGAGTTTGGGTGTCGGCGGACTGTAAACCGGCCGGAGGCGACCCTGACGATCGCGGTAGAGATATCGCTCCTCTTCCGCTTCGATCGCATGCGGCGACACGCGATCCGGCGCGGTCGCGAAATGGCGGTCGATCGCCGTGACTTGCCGGTCGGCACGCCCGCCGCGAATCACCCAGATGATGGCGAGCCATGCCAGTACCGGCACGGTCAGGACGATCGGCGCGATCTGGATCGCGGTCGCGATGATCTCCCGGTCACTGCAATTCGCCGCGCATCGGCCGGTCATCCAGTCGAACAGCGCCTGAAGGTCGGCCGGACCGGCAATCTGGATCGTCGCCAGCACCGCTGCCGGCAGGTAGATTACTGCGCCCATGCCGACCAGCAGGATCCGGACGACGTTCCGCTCGGTTACGGCGGTCGACCGCAATTCGGTTCTGCGTCCTGACCCTCGGCGACGCGAATTCGACCGACCGTCACGGGGGTGATCGGCCGGCTCGCTCACCCCTGCGTGTCCAGAAAAGCCGCGACGTCCGCCAGGTCGACCGAATGGTCGAGATAGGTCCGCCCGATCCCACGCGCGAGCAGGAAAGGCAGGGTGCCGGCGTCCATCTTCTTGTCGTGACGCATATGGTCGACCAACGTCGTGCCGCTCGCCGAAATGCCGGCCGCCTTCCTCCCGGCGGGCAGGCCGACCTTGCGCAGTTGCGCGGCGACGCGTTCGGCATCCTGGCCCGGGCACAGGCCGCGCCGTGCCGAATAAGCGAAGGCCAGCGCCATGCCCGCCGCGACGCCCTCGCCGTGGAGCAGTCGGTCGGAAAAGCCGGTCTCCGCCTCGAGGGCATGGCCGAAGGTGTGGCCGAGGTTGAGCAGGGCGCGCTTGCCGGTGGTTTCGCGCTCGTCCTCGGCGACGATCCGCGCCTTGGCGGCGACCGAGTGCGCGATGGCGTGCTCGCGCGCGGCGGGATCGCCGGCGAGAAGTTTGTCGCCGTTCGCCTCGCACCATTCGAAGAAGGCGAAATCGTCGATCAGGCCGTATTTGACCACCTCGGCGTAGCCGGCGCGGGCTTGGCGCAGCGGCAACGTGTCGAGCACGTCGGGATCGATCAGCACCAGGCCCGGCTGATGGAACGCGCCGATCAGATTCTTGCCGGCACGGGTGTTGATCGCGGTCTTGCCGCCGACCGAACTGTCGACCTGGGCGAGCAAGGTGGTGGGGATCTGGACGAAGCCGCAACCGCGCTTGACCACCGAGCAGGCGAATCCGACCAGGTCGCCGATCACGCCACCACCAAGCGCCACGACATGATCGCCGCGTTCGACTCCGTGGGTCAGCAATTGGTCGGTCAACGCTTCGAGCTGTGCCCAGCTCTTGGTGCCTTCGCCCGGCGGCAACACGATCGCCTCGCTGGCAACGCCGGCGGCGGCGAGCGTTTCCTGCAAGGTCGCGAGATGCGGCGCGACATTGGCGTCGCTGACGATCGCGATCGAGCGGCCGCGCGACAGCGGCTTGAGGTAGTCGGAGGCGCGGGCGAGCAGGCCGCGCTCGATGACGATGTCGTAGCTGCGGGTACCGAGGGAAACGGGAACGATGGTCACAGGTCGAGGGCCTTCAGGATGGCGTTGACGGCCGATTCGTGCGGCGCCTGATCGCTGGCGATGCGGATCGGGGCCTGCGCGTAGATCGGATTGCGCACGGTGGCGAGTTCGTCGAGCACGTCGCGCGGATTGCGGTTGCGGAGCAGCGGCCGGGTATCGCGCCGCCTTACCCGCTCGGCCAGGACGTGAGTCGGCGCGTCGAGCCAGATCGCGATCGCCTGATCGAGGATCAGCGCGCGGGTCTCGTCATTGATGAACGCGCCGCCGCCGGTCGCGATGACCTTGGGCGTGCCGTCGACCAGCCGCGCGATGACGCGCCGTTCGCCGTCGCGAAAATACGGTTCGCCGAATTTCTCGAAAATCTCGCTGACCGACATGCCGGCGGCTTCCTCGATCTCGGCATCGGCATCGGCGAAGGGCAGATGGAGGCGCGCGGCGAGGCGGCGGCCGACGGTCGACTTGCCGACGCCCATCAACCCGACGAGCACGATCGGCTTGCCGGTCCACGAAAGAGAAGGGGGAGCGCTTTGCAACATGGGTTTGGGGGCTATACAGCGCACCGCACGCTCGGGCACAAGCATTGTCCCGGGCGGGGTATCGGGCGGCGTGCCGATTTGAACGCCGAAAGATTGTAGAGAGTGGTGGCGCATGTCGCGAATGATGGTGGTGCTGATCGTCGTGTTGGTGGTGCTGGTCGGGGGGCTGTTCCTCCTGTCGGGCCGGGCGCATGAGACGCAGCAGACCAAGGTGGAAAAGGCTGTCTCGCTTGCCAATCTCCAGAGCTAGCGCCGGCGTTTCCGCGCTCGCGATCGCGCTGCTCGCCGTCGGCGGAGCCGCGCTCGCGCAGCAGAAGCCCGAATCGATCCTGCCGCCCGGCTTCGACCAGCCGGTCGCGCCCGCCCCGGCGCCGCGGCCCTCGCCGCGCGCGTCCGCGCCCGCGCCGACTCCTGCGCCGTCGCCTGCGACCGCTCCCGCCAACGGGACGGCGCCGGTCGCGACCGCGACCGCGAGCACTCCCGGACTGCCCGTACCGGCGCCGGTCGCCACCGATCCGCTGACCGGCCTGCCGATCGCGGTCCCGACGCCGGCGGCGACGCCGGGCGTCGCGCATTATACCTTGCCCGAATCGTCGCGCCGCGACCTGGCGATGATCGGCATCGTGCCAGTCGCCGAGCGGATGATGAATCCCGCCGCCTTCGGCAATGCCGACGGGCGCTATATCGAGCGGCTGATGCGCAATACCCGGGCGCCGATCGCGTCGCGCTGGGTGTCGATCGCGCTACGTCGCCTGCTGATGCAGCCGATCGCGACGCCGCGCCACGTCAACGGTGCCGATTTCGCCGCCGAGCGCGCCTGGCTGCTGCTGCGCATGGGCGAATCGGTCGGCGCGCGCGCGATCGTGCAATCGGTCGATCCGCAGGATTACACGCCCAAACTCTATCAGGTGGCGATGCAGGCCGCGCTGGCGACCGGCGATGTCGGTGCGATGTGTCCGCTGGCCAATGACGCCGTCAAGGTGTCGAGCGAGCCCGCCTGGGTCCTGGCGCGTGCGATGTGAGCGTCCATGTCGTCGTCGCCCAGCACGGCGACGCCGCTGATGAACCAGGCCAAGCGCGTCGCGGCGGGAGTCGACCTCGCGCTCGCGCAGAAGATCGCGGGCCGCGCGTCGAACAAGGGCGACATGACGATCGAATGGGACGGCGTCACGAACCTCAACGCCTGGCGCTACGGGCTGGCGATGGCGGCGGGGGAGACGATTCCCGACGCGCTGTTCGACGGCACCGGGCCGCAGATGCGTTATTGGCAAGTGCTGGCGCCGCAGGAGACGCCGGTCGAGCGCTCGCAATTCGCCGATCAGGCGGCGGGACAGGGCATTCTCTCCAACCTGGCATTGGTCGACCTCTATGGGCTGATCGATGCCGGCGACGACCAGGGTAATCCCGCCAATGGCGTCGCGAGCGATCTCCGCACGGCGTATACCGGCGGCACCCGCGACGCCCGGCTCGGCGCGCTACGTGGCCTGTGGGGCCAGGAGAATATCGACCTGGCCGGCTATGGCCGGCTGGTGCTGACCGCGCGCGCGGCGCAGCGCATTCCGGTCGCCGGCAAGACCGATGGCAGCGACCAGCTCGTCGCCGCGATGCTGAGCGCCGGGCTCGATCGTTCGGCGGCGCGGTGGCGCGGCGCGGTGGCGCGCGGCAGCCTGGGCTGGGCGCTGATCCTGGTGTCCGATCCCGACAGCAAGGCGCGCTATGGATCGGGCGAAGTCGGCGCGTTTTCCGCCGACGCCGACAAGCAGCGGATGTTCGCGGCCGGGCTGGCCGGGCTCGGCCGGATCGATGTCTCGGTCGCGCAAGGCTATGGCGTCGACGTGCAGGGCGACAACCGCTGGACGCGCGCGATCGACCGCGCCGCCGCGGAAGGACGCCCGGGCGAAGTCCTGGTGCTGAGCGCTGCCGGGTTGCAGACGCCGGGCTGGCACGGCGTGCCGGCCGCCGCCTTGTACCATGTCGTAAACGCGCTGCGCGTGGTTGGAATGGGCAATATCGCGCGGATGGTCGCGGCCGAGGCCGTGACGCGGGCTTGACCGCCCGCCCGGCCCTCGACGACCGCGCGCTGATCGAGCGCTTTCTCGAAATGCTCGCCGCCGAAGCCGGCGCGGCACCGAATACGATCGCGGCTTATGCCAGCGACTTGCGGCTGGCGTCGGAAGCGCTCGACGGCCGCCTTGCCGGGGCTGGCGCCGCCGAGGTCGAGCGGCTTGGCAATGGCTGGCGCGACCTGGCGCGCGCGACCGTCGCGCGCAAGGCGGCGGCGCTCCGGCGGTTCTACGCTTTCCTGGCCGACGAAGGACACCGGACCGACGATCCCGGCGCCGCCTTGCCGCGGCCGGGGGCGCGGCGACCGCTGCCCAAGGTGCTCAGCCATCAGGACGTCGACCGCCTGTTCGCGGCGATCGCCGAGCGTCAGGCGCGGGTGCCGCCCGATCCCAACGATTTGCGCCTCGCGGCCCTGGTCGAGCTGCTCTACGGTTCCGGATTGCGGGCGACCGAACTGGTCTCGCTACAGCGCAACGCGATCCAGCCCGACCGGCCGTACATCATTCTCAAGGGCAAGGGCGGGCGCGAACGTCTCGCCCCGATCTCCGACCGCGCGCGCGCGGCGGCCGCCGCCTGGCGCGCGCACGTCGCAAGCGACCGGGCTTGGCTTTTCCCGTCGGGCAAAGGGCATTTGTCGCGCGTCCGCCTCTATCAATTGATCAAGGCGCTGGCCGCCGACGCGGGGATTCCGCCCGATCGCGTCAGCCCGCACGTGCTGCGCCATGCCTTCGCGACGCATCTGCTCGAGGGCGGGGCGGATTTGCGCGCGCTCCAGGCGATGCTCGGCCATGCCGATATCGCGACGACCGAAATCTACACGCATGTCGACAGCAAGCGGCTGATCGACCTGGTCAACACCCGCCACCCGCTCGTTGACGCGGTCCCCCGCCGGCAATAGAGCGCCGCGCTCAACATCGTGGGGCGAAGCGGGGCGACAAGCTTGGCCCGAACGGATAATAGGGCGCGCATGGCAACCTTTCTGGATTTCGAGAAGCCGATCGCCGAGCTGCAGGGTCGGATCGACGAGCTTCGCGACACCGCATCCGACGGCGCGATCGACATCGACAGCGAGGTCGCGCGGCTGCAGGCCAAATCGGATGCGATGCTCAAGGCGACGTACGCCAAGCTGACGCCGTGGCAGAAGACCCAGGTCGCGCGCCATGCCGACCGGCCGCATTTCAAGGATTATGTCGCCGGCCTGTTCGAGGACTTCATGCCGCTCGCCGGCGATCGCGCGTTCGCCGACGACCAGGCGATCCTTGGCGGCTTCGCCACGTTTCGCGGGCAGAAGGTCATGGTCATCGGCCATGAGAAGGGCGACGACACCGCCAGCCGGCTCAAGCACAATTTCGGCATGGGCAAGCCCGAGGGCTATCGCAAGGCGATCCGCCTGATGGAACTGGCCGACCGCTTCGGTCTGCCGGTGCTGACTCTGGTCGACACCTCGGGCGCCTTTCCGGGCGTCCAGGCCGAGGAACGCGGCCAGGCCGAAGCGATCGCGCGCTCGACCGAGACGTGCTTGAAGCTCGGCGTGCCGATGGTCGCCGCGGTGGTGGGCGAGGGCGGTTCGGGCGGCGCCATCGCGCTCGCTGCGGGCAATCGCGTGTTGATGTTCGAACATGCCGTCTATTCGGTGATCTCGCCGGAGGGATGCGCCTCGATCCTGTGGCGCACCGCCGACAAGGCGGCCGACGCCGCCGAGGCGATGAAAGTGACCGCGCAGGACCTGAAAGGGCTCGGCGTCATCGACACGATCGTCGCGGAGCCGTTGGGCGGCGCACACCGCGATCCCGCGGCGGCGATCGACGCACTGGGCGACGCAATGGCGAACGCGCTGGGCGGACTTCACAATATGAGCCCGGAACAGCTGAAGCTCGACCGCCGCGACAAGTTCCTGGCGATGGGGCGG
>NZ_JBQCCN010000014.1:0-2592 GCF_051962185.1 Sphingomonas sp. | reverse complement strand
CGGCCGACGATGACGTTCTCCTTGAGGCCGATCAGCGTGTCCTGCTTGCCCTGGACCGCCGCCTCGGTGAGGACGCGGGTGGTCTCCTGGAACGACGCCGCCGAGATGAAGCTGCGGGTCTGCAGCGACGCCTTGGTGATGCCGAGCAGGACCGGCTTGCCCTGAGCGGGCTGCTGGCCGGGGGCGAGCTTCTCGTTGGTCTCGTCCATCTCGGTACGGTCGACCTGCTCGCCGGCGAGCAGGGTGGTGTCGCCGCCGTCGGTAATCTCGACCTTCTGCAGCATCTGGCGAACGATCACCTCGATGTGCTTGTCGTTGATCTTCACGCCCTGAAGTCGATAGACTTCCTGGATTTCCGACACGAGATATTCCGCGAGCGGCTCGATGCCGAGCACCTCGAGAATGTCGTGCGGATCGGGCGAGCCGCCGATCAAATTGTCGCCACGCTTGACGTAGTCGCCTTCCTGGACGTCGATCACCTTCGATTTCGGGATCAGATACTCCACGACCTCGCCGCCGTCCTCGGGCTGGATCCCGATCTTGCGCTTGGCCTTGTAGTCCTTGCCGAACACGACGCGGCCCGAAACCTTCGCGATGATCGCGTTTTCCTTGGGCTTGCGGGCTTCGAACAGCTCGGCGACGCGCGGCAGACCGCCGGTGATGTCGCGGGTCTTGGCGGACTCGCGAGCGACACGGGCAAGCACGTCACCGCCCTGGACGGTGGCACCGTCGTCGACCGACAGCACCGCACCCGGCGCCAGCATGTAGCGCGCGGCCTCGGCGGCATCGGCACCGGTCAGCGTCAGGCGCGGACGGAGGTCCTCCTTCGACTTGGTGGTCGCGCGATATTCGGTGACGACGCGCTGGGTGATGCCGGTCGCTTCGTCGGCCTGTTCGGTCAGGGTCTTGCCTTCCAGCAGGTCCTGATACTTCACCGTGCCGCCGGTTTCCGTGATCACCGGCATGGTGAACGGATCCCACTCGGCCATGCGGTCGCCCTTGGTCACGATGTGGCCATCGTCGAACATGACGTAGGCGCCGTACGGAATGCGGTCGACCGACAGCTCGCGGCCGTCCATGTCCTTGATCGCGATCTCGCCCGAGCGGCTCAGCACCACGCGGCGACCACGCTGGTCGACGATCAGACGCAGATCGCGGAACTCGACCGTACCGTCGGCATGCGCCTCCAGGTTCGACGTTTCGTTGAGCTGCGCCGCGCCACCGATGTGGAACGTACGCATGGTCAGCTGGGTGCCCGGCTCGCCGATCGACTGCGCCGCGATGACGCCCACCGCTTCGCCGATGTTCACCGGCGTACCGCGGGCAAGGTCACGCCCGTAGCACTTGCCGCAGACGCCGATCTTGGCTTCGCAGACCAGCGGCGAGCGGATCTTCATCCCCTGGATGCCGGTGGCCTCGATCTTCGCGACCGCCGCCTCGTCGAGCAACGTGCCCGACGGGATGATGACCGTGCCGTCCTTGCTGACCACGTCCTCGGCCGTGGTGCGGCCCAGGATGCGCTCGCCGAGCGACGCGATGGTCGAACCGCCCTGAACGATCGCCCGCATCTCGAGCGCGCGCTCGGTACCGCAATCCTCCTCCATCACGACGCAGTCCTGCGACACGTCGACGAGGCGGCGGGTGAGGTAGCCCGAGTTGGCGGTCTTCAACGCGGTGTCCGCGAGGCCCTTGCGGGCGCCGTGGGTCGAGTTGAAATATTCGAGGACGGTCAGACCTTCCTTGAAGTTCGAGATGATCGGGGTTTCGATGATCTCGCCGCTCGGCTTCGCCATCAGGCCGCGCATACCGGCGAGCTGCTTGATCTGCGCCTGCGAACCGCGGGCACCCGAGTGCGCCATCATGTAGATCGAGTTGATCGGCAGTTCGCGGCCCGTTTCCGGGTCTTTCTTCACTGCCTTGATCTCGTTCATCATCGAGTTGGCGACCTGGTCACCGCAGCGCGACCAGGCGTCGATCACCTTGTTGTACTTCTCCTGCTGCGTGATCAGGCCGTCCTGATACTGCTGCTCGAAGTCCTTCACCTGCTCGCGGGTCTCGTCGACCAGCTTGTCCTTGTCCGGCGCGATGATCATGTCGTCCTTGCCGAACGAAATGCCGGCGCGGAACGCGTGACGGAAACCGAGCGCCATGATCGCATCGGCGAACAGCACGGTCTCCTTCTGGCCGGTGTGGCGATAGACCTCGTCGATGACGTCGCCGACGTCCTTCTTGGTGAGAAGGCGGTTGACGGTGTCGAACGGCACCTTGTGGCTCTTCGGCAGGCACTCGCCGAGCAGCATGCGGCCCGGGGTCGTCTCGTAGCGCTTGAGGTAGGTCTTGCCTTCCTCGTCGGTCTGCGGGACGCGGCTGATCACCTTGGTGTGCAGCGTCACGGCGCCGGCTTCGAGGGCCTGATGCACTTCGGCCATGTCGGCCAGCAGCATGCCTTCGCCGGGCTCGTTCTCCTTGAGCATCGACAAATAATAGAGACCGAGCACCATGTCCTGCGACGGCACGATGATCGGCTTGCCGTTGGCCGGCGACAGGATGTTGTTGGTCGACATCATCAGCACGCGCGCTTCCAGCTGGGCC
>NZ_JBQCCN010000013.1:0-9215 GCF_051962185.1 Sphingomonas sp. | reverse complement strand
AGGACTATCTTAGCGCAACCGAATGATCGCCGGCCCGGCCGCTGCGCTACGGCACCAGGATCGTGTCCACCGCCACCGGCAAAGTCTCGGGATAATCGAGCGTGTAATGCAGCCCGCGCGATTCGTGGCGATGGAGCGCCGAGCGCACGATCAGGTCCGACGTCTGGAGCAGGTTACGCAGCTCGATCAGGTCGGGCGTCACGCGGAAATGGCCGTAATAATCCTCGACCTCGCCGGTCAACATCTTGATCCGGTGCGCGGCGCGTTCGAGCCTTTTGGTGGTCCGCACGATGCCGACATAA
The DNA here is from genome assembly GCF_051962185.1 of Sphingomonas sp. Classification (GTDB taxonomy): domain Bacteria; phylum Pseudomonadota; class Alphaproteobacteria; order Sphingomonadales; family Sphingomonadaceae; genus Sphingomonas. Next base: position 8,913 of record NZ_JBQCCN010000013.1, on the reverse strand, counting down.
TTCCACATGAAGCGGCGGATCTCGGTCCAGTTCTGCTTGATCACCACCTCCTCGTCCGAATCGGTGACGCGGCTTTCGTCCCACGGCCGGATCGCGGGCGGCGGCGGCAGATCGTTCCAATGCGCATTGATGTGCTTGGCGCACGCCTCCCCGAACACGAAGCATTCGAGCAGCGAGTTGGACGCCAGGCGGTTGGCGCCGTGCAGCCCCGATTCGGTGCACTCGCCGGCCGCGTAGAGGTGCGGCAGGTCGGTGCGGCCGTCGAGGTCGATGACGATCCCGCCGCAGGTATAATGCTGCGCCGGCACGACCGGAATCGGCTCCTTGGTCATGTCGATGCCGAGGCCCTTGAGCTTCTCGTAGATCGTCGGGAAGTGATGGGTGACGAACTCGGCGCCCATATGGCTGATGTCGAGATGGACGTAATCGAGACCGAGCCGTTTGATCTCATGGTCGATCGCGCGCGCCACGACGTCGCGCGGCGCGAGTTCGGCGCGCGGATCGAAATCGGGCATGAAGCGATAGCCGGTCTCGGGAATCTTGAGCTACCCGCCCTCGCCGCGCACCGCCTCGGTGATCAGGAAGTTCTTGACCTCGAGATTGTAGAGGCAGGTCGGGTGGAACTGCATCATCTCCATGTTCGAGATGCGGCAGCCCGCGCGCCACGCCATCGCGATGCCGTCGCCGGTCGCGCCGCGCGGCGCGGTCGAGAAGAGATAGGTGCGCCCCGCCCCGCCGGTCGCCAGGATCGTCGCATTGGCGGTGAACAATTCGACCCGCCCGGTGGCGCGGTCGACCGCATAGACGCCCCAGACATTGCCCGCGCCCGAATAGCGCTCCTCATGCTTCGAGGTGGCGAGGTCGATCACCACCATGTCGGGGACGAGCGTGATGTTGGCATGCGCTTGCGCGGCGTGAAGCAAGGCCTCCTGCACCGCCCAGCCGGTCGCGTCGTTGACATGGACGATGCGTCGATGGCTGTGCCCGCCCTCGCGAGTCAGATGGAGGTCGCCGCCTTCCTTGTTGAACGGCACGCCCAATTCGATCAGCCGCTCGATCGCGCGCGGTGCGTTCTCGACGACGAACTCGACGGCCTTGCGGTCGTTGAGCCCCGCGCCGGCGATCATCGTGTCCTCGATATGGCTCTCGAACGTGTCGCCTGGCTCGAGCACCGCCGCGATCCCGCCCTGCGCCCAGGCGGTCGATCCCTCGGCGAGGCCGCCCTTGGCGAGCACGGTCACACGGAAGCGGTCGGCGAGATTGAGCGCGGCGGTCAGCCCGGCAGCGCCGGAGCCGATGATCAGGACGTCGGATGTATGCGGGTCGGTCACGTCGTTCTCCGCTGCAGGGTGCGCCGGCCTAGTCGCGGAAAGGGCGCTTTTGCAAATTCCGGCGCGTGATACAGTCGCTCGCTCGGAGGGCGACGATGGGCGATTGGGTACAGGACGTGGAGCGAGCCGCGACCCGCTGGATGCAGGCATGGGTGGCGCTCGACCGCGCCACACTCGAAGACAGTTTGGCTCAGGATTTCACGCTGACCGTTTCCGCCTTTCCTACGCGCCCGATGGCGCGACAAGCGTGGCTCGACACTTGCGATCGCTATCGTTGTTCGCGCTTTGCCTATCGCGACGTCCAGGTGCGCTCGATCGGGGACGGCCTGGCTGCGATGTCGTCGATCGCCGAACAGAAGGCCGAACTCGACGGCCATGATCGGTCGGGCGCTTTCTGGCTGACCGACCTGTGGCGCCGCGAGAGTGATGGCAAGTGGCGGGTATTCGCGCGGTTCAGCGGGTATCCCGAGCCGGGCCGCGCCTCGGCCGAAGCGCTCGCGGGCCTGGGCGGAGCTTAGACCGCGCTCGAGGCGCGCGTGAGGTTGAGAAACACATCCTCCAGATCGGGCTCCTTGGTCGACACGTCGACGATCCCGAACCCGCCCTTCTGCACGGCGTCGAGCACCTGTCCCGCATTGGCCAGGTCCTTGCGATAGGTGATCTCGAGCACGCGCTCGCCCTTGAGGTCGACCTTCTGAAAACAGCTCGCGTGCGGCGCCGCTGCGATGTCGCGGTCGACCGTGACCTCGACCACCTTTTCCTGCGCCATGCCGACGAGGTCGCGAGTCGGCTCGTTGGCGATGACCTTGCCGTGGTTGATGATCGCGATGCGGTCGCAGAGCTCCTCGGCTTCCTCGAGATAATGCGTGGTCAGCACGATCGTCACGCCGCGCTGGTTCAATTCGCGGACATAGGCCCAGAGCTGCTGGCGCAATTCGACGTCGACGCCGGCGGTCGGCTCGTCGAGCACCAGGACCGGCGGCGAATGGACCATGGCCTTGGCCACCATCAGCCGCCGCTTCATGCCGCCGGACAAGGTGCGCGAATAGGCCTTGGCCTTGTCCTCGAGATGCACCGCGCGGAGCAATTCCATCGAGATGCGCTTGTTCTTGGGCACGCCGTAGAGCCCGGCGGTGATCTCCAGCGTCTCGAACGGCGTGAAGAAGGGATCGAAGGTGATCTCCTGATTGACGATCCCGATCGAATATTTGGCGTTGCGCGGATGCTCGTCGATGTCGAAGCCCCAGATCGACGCCGCGCCGCTGGTCTTGTTGACCAGTCCCGCGAGGATGTTGATCAAGGTCGACTTGCCGGCGCCGTTGGGGCCGAGCAACCCGAACACCGAGCCGCGCGGCACGTCGAAACTGACCCCGTCGAGCGCGCGCTTGCCCCCGGCATAGGTCTTGCAAAGCTGGTCGATCACGATCGCGGCGTCGGTCATGCGCGCGGCCTTAGGACTGCGAACGTCGGTTCGCAATTCCTCCCCATTCATGGGGAGGGGGACCACGCGGCGTCAGCCGCGTGGTGGAGGGGGTTCTCCTCACCTACGTAGCTTGAGGCCGGCCCCCTCCACCAAGCCGCTTCGCGTCTTGCGCAAGGGCGAGATCGCGTCCCCCGGACGCGATCTTGGCCAACCGGGAACTGGCCAAAGCCCTCACGCCCTCCCCATGAATGGGGAGGATTTTTATTCCGCCTTCCGGCTTCCTACTTGAGCGACGGCGCGGCCAGTGCGGGAGCGATGGTCAACGTCTGCTGGGTCGTGACCGACGTCCCCGCGACCTTGTCGGTCACCGTCGCGACGACGAGATATTTGCCGAACGGTCCGTCGGCATCGACGCCATAGCCCAGCGCGCCGTCGCCGATCGTCGGCTTCTTGGGGTCGGCCGGCGCCGCCTTGTCCCACACCACGACGCCCTTGTTCTCGTCGTTGACCGTCCCGTCGGGCCGGGTGATCACGAAATCGGCCGTGATGCTGCATTTGCCGTCGGCATCGGCCTTGCAGCCGCGGAAGATCAGAAAAGTGAACAGCGGCTTGTCGGCGACGGTGCGGGTCGAGGCGACCTTGGCGCCATTGCCGATCTTCCAGGCGGCGATGAACGCCTGCGACTCGGGCGCCGCGACCTGCATCACGCTGAACCCGTCCTTTTCCGCGATATTGAGTTCGGGTTCGGCGAGTTTGGGCCGCGCCTTGGTCTTGGAGGATTTGGCGGACCCCGCCTTCGCCGCGGCGGGCTTGGCGGCCTTGGCCGTGGTCTGGGCGGCGGCGGGCGCGGCCACGATCAGGGCGGCGATCGCCGCGAGGGAAATGAAGCGCATCCCGCCATGGTGCGGCGCGGGCCCGGGCTTGGCAAGCAGCGAGGGAGATTGATGCGTCCCACGCGCCTTGCTATCGCGCCAGCATGATCGCTCCGCCCGAAACCGTCCGCGTCTCCCACGCCCGCGTCGCTTGCGACGGCGCGACCGACATCCCCGGCGGCGCGTCGCTGGGCCATCCGCGCGTGTTCCTGCAGATCGACGAAGCCGGTTATGTCGATTGCGGCTATTGCGACCGCCGCTTCGTCCTGATCGGCGGCGCGGCCGATGGCGCCGACCAGAGCCAGTTGCCGGATCACCCGGCTGGCGCGAGCGTCTGAGCGCCGCGTTCGAGCGTCGCTCGAACGCGATCGGCGCCAGACCGGACAGCGGCCGGCTTTGCCGCGACGTGACGTGACACTTGCCGAGCCCGCCCTATATTGTCCGGCATGACCAGCCCCGCCGATCCCCGCCAGTTCCTGTATCGCGACCAGCTCGACCCCGAAGAGGCCAAGCGGCTGACCGCGCGCGCGCTCAATCATGCCGATGATGGCGAGCTCTATCTGCAATATGCGCGGTCGGAGGCGTTCGGGTTCGACGACGGGCGGCTGAAGACCGCGAGCTACGACACGCATTCCGGGTTCGGCCTGCGCGCGGTGTCGGGCGAGACCACCGCCTTCGCGCACGCCAATGAGATCAGCGCGCCGGCGATCCTGCGCGCGTCGGAGACGATGGCGCTGATTGATCCGTCGACAAGCGCCAAGGCGGCACCGCCGCAGCGGACCAACCGGCACCTCTATACCGATGCCGATCCGCTCGACCTGATCCCGTTCGCCGACAAGGTGAATTTGTGCCAGACGATCGACGCCGCCGCGCGCGCCCGCGACCCGCGCGTCGCGCAGGTCTCGGTCAGCCTGTCGGGATCGTGGAACGTGATCGAGGTGGTGCGCCCCGACGGCTTCGTCGCGACCGACGTGCGGCCGCTGGTCCGGCTCAACGTCTCGATCGTGGTCGAGCAGGACGGGCGGCGCGAGACCGGCACGTTCGGAATCGGCGGCCGCTATCTCTATGAGTCGCTGTTCGAGCCCGCGACCTGGAACCGCGCGATCGACGAAGCGCTGGCCCAGGCTTTGGTCAATCTCGATTCGGTCGCCGCGCCCGCCGGCGAGATGACCGTGCTGCTCGGGCCGGGCTGGCCGGGCGTGCTGCTGCACGAGGCGATCGGCCACGGGCTCGAGGGCGATTTTAACCGCAAGGGCACCAGCGCCTTCTCCGGCCGGATCGGCGAGCGCGTCGCGGCACCCGGCGTCACGGTGGTCGACGACGGATCGATCAACGCGCGGCGCGGCTCGCTGTCGATCGACGACGAGGGCACGCCGACCCGCGAGAATATCCTGATCGAGGACGGCATCCTCAAGGGCTATATCCACGACCGCCTGAACGCCCGCCTGATGGGGGTCGAGCCGACCGGCAACGGCCGCCGCGAATCGTTCGCCCACGCGCCGATGCCGCGCATGACCAACACCTTCATGAAGGGCGGCAAGGACGATCCCGCCGAATTGCTGAGCCGGGTCAAGAAAGGCATTTTCGCCAAGTCGTTCGGCGGCGGCCAGGTCGACATCGTGTCGGGCAAGTTCGTGTTCAGCTGCACCGAGGCCTATCTGATCGAGAACGGCAAATTGGGCGCGCCGATCAAGGGCGCGACGCTGATCGGCGACGGCCCGAGCGTGCTGACCAAGGTCACCGGCATCGGCAACGATTTCGCGCTCGACGAAGGTGTCGGCATGTGCGGCAAGGGCGGGCAGAGCGTGCCGGCGGGGGTGGGGCAGCCGACCTTGCTGGTCGATGGGCTGACTGTTGGAGGCACCGCGGTCTAGTAACGGGAGAACCGATGGGCGTTCTGTGGACGGTTTGGCCGCTGGATGAGCAGATGCGAACCTGGCTCGACGAGCAAGGCGTCGCATTCCCGGACAAGGCATCGCGCTTCCCGACGGGGGGAGAAATCAAGGCGATGATTGCCGGATTCCACGGCACTGCCGACGTAACGGACAATGGCATCGGCCACCCTTATTCCGCGTTCCTCACCATCGGCGCCGTAGATAGCGAGTTGTGGACGTTACTGCAGATCACATCGTTTACCGGTGACGACGAGCCGCAAGAGCTCTGGTTCGAGAAGGGCCACGAGCAGTTGATCATCGATATTCTTCGCAAACTGACGCCTGCCAGCGGTCCGCTCGCCCTCATCGCGGACGTCGGCGATCCTCCGCAGATCATCGAGTGAGATCAATGGACAATTGGCCCGACCTCGACTGGTTGCATTGGCGCGAGACCGCGATCGGTCTGCAATTGCGAGCGCAGATCGTCGGCAAGGTGCGGCTCGCGCTGACGCCGTGGCTCAACCATAGCTGGCACGTTCCCTTTTATCTGACCGCGCGCGGCTGGGCGACCTCGGCGATTCCGTGCGGCAGCCGCATCCTGCAGATCGATTTCGACCTGATCGGCGAGCAAGTGCTGTTCGCTACCAGCGACGGGGCGACGCGGACGATCGGGCTGGCGGCGGGGACGATCGCCGATTTCCATGCCGAGGTCGTGGCCGCCCTGAAGGCGCTGGGCGCGTCATCGGACTTCGACGGCAGCCCGAGCGAGATGCCGGGCTATCCGCGCTTCGCCGAGGATCACGAGAGGCGCGCCTATGAGGCCGAGTCCGCGCGCGCCTTCTGGCGGGCGCTGATCCAGATACGCCGTGTGTTCTACCAGTTCCGCACCGGATTCCTGGGGAAGGCGAGCCCGATCCATCTCTTCTGGGGCAGTTTCGACCTTGCCGCGACGCGCTTTTCGGGACGCGTCGCACCGAAACATCCCGGCGGCATGCCTGGCCTGCCCGACGATGTCGCGTGCGAGGCGTACAGCCATGAGGAAGCGAGCGTCGGCTTCTGGCCGGGCAGCGACGCTTTCCCGCATGCCGCTTTCTACGCTTACGCCTATCCCGAACCCGCCGGTTATGCCGATGCCAAGGTCCAGCCGGACGCGGCGGCGTGGAATCCCGAGTTGCGCGAATTCATCCTGCCCTATGCCGCTGTCCGCGCGGCGGCGAATCCCGAAGCGGCGCTGCTCGCTTTCTGCCAGTCGACCTATGACGCCGCCGCCGATCTCGCCCAATGGGATCGCGCGACGCTGGAATGCCCGATCGGTCGGCCCCGGGTGCCGCGGGAAGTTTAGGCCTCATCCGTCACCCCAGCGAAAGCTGGGGTCTCGTGCAATGGTATGATACGGCTTGAGATCCCGGCTTCCGCTGGGATGACGGAATGAAAGCATGGCCGACTTCTTCGACACGCTGAGCGACAAGCATATCGCCTTCGTCGAGCGCCAGCCGGTGTTCTTCGTCGCCACCGCTGCGGCCAACGCGCGGGTCAATCTCAGTCCCAAGGGAATGGATTGTTTCCGTGTCCTGTCCCCGAACCGCGTCGCCTATCTCGACGTCCAGGGGTCGGGCAACGAGACCAATGCCCATCTGATCGCCGACGGCCGCATCACGATCATGTTCTGCGCGTTCGACAATCCCGCACTGATCCTGCGGCTTTATGGCCATGGCCGGCCGGTGCTGCCGCAAGACGCGGATTGGGGCGAAGTCGCGCGACACTTCGTATTGCTGCCCGGTACGCGGCAGATCTTCGTGATCCAGGTCGACCAGGTCCAGACCAGCTGCGGCTGGGGCGTGCCGCACATGACCTTCGATCGCGAGCGCGACACGCTGAGCAAATATCACCGCCTCTATGGCGAAGAGGTGCGCCAGGCCAAATATGCGGTGCGACTGCAAAGCATCGACGGTCTGCCGGTGCGCAACCCGACCCAGGGGCCGACCGCCGCCATCCAGCAAATACAGGAACAACAGCAGCAATGAGCCTGGTCGAACTCGGCGGCTATTCCTACCCCGAAGCGCATATCATCGTCGGCCGGCTCGAATCCGAGGGCATCCCGGCGATCGCCTTCGACGCCGGCACGCATATGGCGGAAGGCTCGTTCCGGCTGATCCCGGTGCGGGTGATGGTCGATGAGGACGATCTGGAGTTGGCGCGACGACTGCTCAAAGAATGGTCGGCCATATAATCGGGAAACGATTAGGGATTCCATACGAGTATGGACGGCACAACGCCGTCATACTTGATGATAACTCGGCGCGTTCTGCAAAGGATTAGGCCAAATTGGTTTATCGAGGGACGGCGGTATTATATCCGACATGCTCGGAAGCGTTAATAGCTCATCACCCATGTAGTTAATAATAGCCACCCCGTATTGAAACAAATCGGTCGCATTTGTTTTAAATTCTACGATCTCAGCAGTTTCGATCTGCCGATTCATCGATCGAAGCCGTCCGCCGCCCTTTATCTGCATGATGTGTCCAGTCGCCTTGCCTACTGGGGCTTTAAGGCCCGGCCCGGCGACGCCGATCAGACCATGGACATACAGATTTCGATACCCAAGTAGGGTCATGAAACCTTTTGAGAAATGAGCGATGTGCCCCCGTAGGACAGCATCAGTTTGCTCGCGCGCATAAGTTTCGAGGCCCTCGTTCAAGCTACGATTACCCATATCCGCGACAATTGCTGTGGAGGCGCTACCGCCACCCATCATTTTGATGAGTATCCGCTTGCCCGTCATTTCGGCGCCGTTCCACATCATGATAGCTAGGGTGAACTCTGTCGCCCATTCGGAGATGTCGGAAAGCACTAGATTAGGCATACCTGACGCCGAATAAGAGAGGGACGTCTACCTTGAAGCCGAACTCATGCCTTGTCACTAGCAGGCAGTTGCTGGGAAAGATCCCGCCCCTGCTCAAAGAATGGGCAGGAGATTCTGCCTGAAAAATAGGCAGCTCTTCGCAGCTGCAAAATTTTTGACGCGTCCGAAACATTTTTTTGCGCTATTCCGCCCGCAATCGCGTGGAATCGACTCTGGCACGCCCCTTGCGACGCAACATCCGGACAAACCGGAAGGGGGCACGATGAAGCTCGTCATTGCCATCATCAAACCGTTCAAGCTCGACGAGGTGCGCGAGGCGCTGTCGGGCGTCGGCATCGCCGGCATGACCGTGACCGAGGTCAAGGGATTCGGCCGTCAGAAGGGTCAGACCGAAATCTACCGCGGCGCGGAATACAGCACGAACATGGTGCCGAAGATCAAGATCGAGATCGTCTGCGGCTCCGACCTGGCGCCCGCGGTGGTCGAGGCGATCCAGGCCTCGGCCAACACCGGCGCGATCGGCGACGGCAAGATTTTCGTCCTCGACGTC
>NZ_JBQCCN010000012.1:0-15949 GCF_051962185.1 Sphingomonas sp. | reverse complement strand
CCGGCAGTCAGATGCTGTTCGTCGCGCACGACGGGGATCTGTGGCTGATATCCTATAGCTATAGGGGTGTTGCGATACGAACGGTAACGGTGTCGTATATCCTGGATGAGCGTATTCCTTCCGCGAAGCCCTATCTCATGGGCGCTTTGGAAGGGAATGGATGCGACGCCGCGAACGCTTTACTGAGAGGGCTCAGCGTGGAGGCGGGCTGGGAACGCCGCTAGCGGTCTCCTGTCGCGGGTTTCAAGCGACAGGACCCGCCGGGATTCCTATTCCCGATCGCCGTCATCGAACGAGACTGTGTCGATCCCGGCGATGACCATTCGGATCGAATTGTTGAAGCCGCGAGACCTGCCCGCGGGACCGTCCTTGATCTTCGTTAAGGTGTTGTATTCGCACGGCACACCTTGTTAGAGCAGGGGAAGGAAACCGGGGGCGCGAACCGATGGATGCATTGCGGCTGGACGGCGTGGTCAAGCGCTTCGGCAATTTTACGGCCGTCGATGATCTGAGCTTCGCGGTGGCGCCGGGAGAAGTGTTCGGGTTCCTGGGCGGCAATGGCGCGGGGAAGACGACGTCGCTGCGCATGGTGCTCGACATCCTGCGTCCCGATGCCGGATCGATCGCCGTGCTGGGCAGCGACCCCGGCCGCGCCAACAGCGCGCGGCTCGGCTTCCTGCCGGAGGAACGCGGGCTCTACCGGTCGATGACGGCGATCGACACGATCGTCTATTTCGGCCGGCTGAAGGGCATGTCCGCGGCGGCCGCGCGCGCCGAAGGCAAAGTCCTGCTCGAGCGCTTCGGGCTGGGCGCCTCCATAAAATCGCCGGTCGACAAGCTGTCCAAGGGCATGGCTCAAAAGGTCCAGCTCGCGACCGCGGTGGTCAATAAGCCGCGCCTGCTGATTCTCGACGAGCCGTTTTCGGGGCTCGATCCGGTCAATCAGGGCCTGCTCGAGGAAGAAATCGTCCGAGCGGCAAAGGATGGCGCGGCGGTGGTGTTCTCGACCCATGTGATGCAGCATGCCGAGCGGCTGTGTGACCGGTTGCTGCTGCTCGCGAACGGCAAGAAGCTGTTCGAAGGGACGCAGGACGAGGCGCGAGCGACATTGCCCGTCCAGCTCCTGCTGTCCACCAAAAGCTCGCCGGCCGCGCTCGCCGGCGTCACCGACGCGCGGCAGACCGGCATGTCGGGCGATTGGCAGGAATGGGACGTGCGGCTCGCCCCCGGGACCGATCCCGGCGACCTGCTCGAACTTTGTACCGCGCAGGGTTTCGCGCTGCGCCGTTTCGAGCAGCGCCGGCCGAGCCTGCACGATGTCTTCCTGCATATCGTCGGCGGCGCGGAGGGTCGATAACATGGTCCAGCACATTCGCCTCGTCGCCGCGCGCGAATTCCGTCAGATCGCGATGACGCGCAGTTTCTGGCTGACGCTCCTGATCCTGCCGCTCATCTTCGCGCTGGGTCCGGTTGCCTCGCGCTTCCTCGACAAGTCCGACACCGACCTGGTGATGGTGATCGATCAATCGGGCGGTGGCGCCGCGACCGCCGTCAGCGAGCGTATCGCGATCGACGGCGAGCGTACCGCACTCGACGCGCTCGCGCGCTACGTGCGCCGCCACGATCTGCAGCGCGCCGATCCCGCGGCGCCATGGGCAGCGCAGGATCATTGGTATTCGGACGCCGAGGTCGCGAAATTCGTGACGTCGGGCGGGTTGAAGACCGCGCTCGCCGCGATCGCGCGCGTGTCCAAGGACGATGCCGACCGGTTCGAGGCGCCCGATCCCGATTACCGCGTGGTCGAGACGCCCCCGGCGCTGACCGCGACCCCGCCCGCCGATCTCGACAAGGCGCTCGATCCCTATCTGCGTCCAGCCGAGAAATCGAACCGCCAGCCGGTCGATTACGTCGTGCTGATCCCGCGTGATTTCGGCGCGTCCCCGGCGATCCGGATATGGGCGAACGGTCCGCCGCGCGCGTCGATGATGGCCTTGCTGCAAAGCGTGCTGACTCCCCATTTGCGCAGCCGGTTCCTGACCGGCAATGGCGTGCCGCCGGCGACGGCCGCGACCGTCAACACGATCGCCCCGGTGATCCAGGTCACGTCGCCGCCGCCCGGGGGTGGGCGCGAGGGTGTGTTGATCCGGTCGATCCTGCCGCTCGCCTGCGCCTATGTCCTGCTGATGTCGCTGATGCTGTCGGGGAGCTGGATGCTCCAGGGCACGGTCGAGGAGCGTGGCAACAAGCTGCTCGAAACGGTGCTCGCCTGCGTCTCGCCGAACGAACTCATGTATGGCAAGCTGGCCGGCACGGTCGCGGTCGGGCTGTCGATGATCCTGACCTGGGTGGCGTGCGGCGCGTTCGCCGCCTACGCCACGCACGGTGCGATCGCCGACGTTATCCGTCCAGCGCTCGATCCGGTCTCCTCGATCGGGAGCGTGCTGACGATCCTCTATTTCTTCCTGGCCGGCTATCTGATGGTATCGATGATCTTCCTCGCCATCGGCGCGGTCAGCAATTCGATGCGCGACGCGCAAGGGTATCTGATGCCCGTGATCCTGTTGATCATGATGCCGTTCACCTTGCTGATGCAGGCGGTCTTGCGCGGATCGGGCGGGTTCGCCGTCGAAGTGCTGACCTGGATTCCGCTCTACACGCCGTTCACCGTGCTCGCGCGATTGGGCAGCGGCATGCCGGCATGGGAAGTGATCGGGTCCGGGGCGGTCCTGGCGTTGTTCGTGCTGGTCGAGATCATGCTGCTCGGCCGGGTGTTCCGCGCGAGCCTGCTCGGGGAAGCGCGCCTGAGCCTGCCCGAGATCGTGAAGCTGATGCGCCAACCCAGATGATGTAGCGTCGCCGCCCGACTACCCTCCAGCAAGCTTCGCAGGTTGAGGCTATAGGGCGGTCATGCACGACACCGGGTGCCCTCGCTCCGGCCGCCCGGACCCGCTATCGCTGACCGCATGACCAATCGCTGTCCCTGGGCGGGCGCCGACCCGCAGATGCAGGCCTATCACGATACCGAATGGGGGGTGCCCGAACGCGACGGGCGCGCCTTGTGGGAAAAGCTTCAACTCGACGGGTTTCAGGCCGGCTTGTCGTGGGCGACGATTCTCCGGAAGCGTGATGCCTTTCGCGAGCTATTTGCCGGCTTCGACCCGGAGAAGGTCGCGCGGTTCGGCGACGCCGATGTCGAGCGGTTGCTGGGCGACGCGCGGATCATCCGCTCGCGCTCCAAGATCGAGGCCACGATCGGCAATGCCCGTGCTTATCTGGCGATGCGCGAAGCGGGCGAGGATTTCGCCGATTTCTGCTGGGGCTTCGTCGGCGGCACGCCGATCAAGGGTGACGGCGTCCATGTGCCGGCCAAGACGCCGCTGTCGGAAGATGCCTCGAAACAGCTTCGCGCGCGCGGGTTCAAATTCGTCGGGCCGGTGATCGTCTATGCCTGGATGCAGGCGTGCGGGCTGGTCGACGATCACCTCGCCTGTTGCTTCAGGCGGGATGCTGAATAGCTATGACGCCTTCCCGGAGAAGGCCGAGGCCCAGTCGCTACGGATCATCGGCGGCATCCCGCCTTCGAAACGGCTCGATCCTGGGCCCCGGTCTTCGCCGGGGAAGCGGAGGGGTGGGAAGCGTGAAGGGGCGGTGAGCTCAGGTGTAGCTGACCAGTTCGAACTCGGTGCCGTCGAAATCGAGAAAGTAGAATCGCCGCCCCGGCTCGTAATTGCCATGGCTGAACGGAACCAGGCCGGCCGCGATCACACGGCGCTCGGCTTCGTCGAGATCGTCGACCACCATGCCGACATGGTTGAACGGACGGCCTTTGCGAAAGACGTCGTCGGGCGTGTCCGCGCCGTCGTGAGTGTAGAACGCCATGTAGAAACGGTCGTCGCCGACATGGATCGTGCGGCCGTTGTTGAGTGCCGGCCCCTGCCAGCGGATATGCCAGCCGAACAAATCCTGCATCAGCTTCGCGCTGCGTTCGGGGTCGCGCACGGTGAGGTTGACGTGTTCGATGAAGGCGCCGGGCATGGAGGATCCTTTCGGTCTTTGTTGGTCCGTGCCTGAGGAAATAGTTCCTCAAGCTTGGTTGAGGTCAAGCGCTTTTGTCACGGCCGATCCGGCGCGCCGGCAATAGAGCCCGGGTGAGCCGCCCTATCGAACTAATACGCCCTCTTTACGGAACGTTGCCGGGTCGCGATAAGCCCGCCAACGCCTGCGATCAGCCGGGCGGTGCTGGGAGTCGCGAAGGACATGCGGACATGGTTGACCGGGGGGATGATCGGGCTGGTGGCGGCACTCGCGATCGGGACCAGCGCTGTGGCCGCTGACGACGCGCAACGCCCGCTGACGCTCGAGCGCGTGTTCGGGAGTCCGGATCTGTCGGGACAGCAGCCGCGCGCGATGAAGCTGTCGCCCGACGGCAAGCTCCTGACCCTGCTCAAGCCGCGTGCCGACGAGAAGAGCCGCTACGATCTGTGGGCGCGCGACACCGCGACCGGCGAGGAGCGGATGCTGGTCGATTCGAAGAAGGTCGGCAGCGGCGCCGAATTGTCCGAGGCCGAGAAGATGCAGCGCGAGCGGGCGCGCATCGCGGGCGACAAGGGCATCGTCGCGTACGATTGGTCGCCCGACGGCAAGTCGATCCTGGTGCCGCTCGACGGCGATCTCTACCTCGCGCATCTCGACGGCAAGGTCGAACGGCTGACCAACACGCCGGGTGGCGAGCTCAACCCGGTGATCAGCCCGGCCGGCGGGTTCGTCAGCTTCGTCCGCGACCAGAATCTCTTCGTCCAGCCGCTCGGCGGCGGCGCCGCAAAGGCGCTGACCTCGGACGGCGGCGGCACCGTGCATTGGGGCGAGGCCGAATTCGTCGCGCAGGAGGAAATGGACCGCCGCACCGGCTATTGGTGGTCGCCGGGCGATCGCCTGGTCGCGGTCGAGCGGTTCGACGAGGCGCCGGTCGGGATCGTCACCCGCGCGGCGATCGGCGCCGAGGGCACCAAGGTCTATGACCAGCGCTATCCCGCCGCGGGCACGCCCAATGTCGAGGTCGAGCTGTTCGTCGTCGATCCCAGGACCGGCAGCAAGGTCAAGGTCGATCTGGGCAGCGATCCGGACATATATCTGACTCGAGTGGATTGGACGCCCGACGGCAAGACCCTGCTCGTCCAGCGCGAAAATCGCGCGCAGACCGAGCTCGACATGCTCGCCGTCGATCCCGCGACGGGCAAGGCCAAGACCTGGTTCAGCGAGAAGGCCGGCCCGAACAGCTGGATCAATCTCAGCGACAATTATCACGCGATGCGGGACGGCAGCCTGATCTGGTGGTCGGAGCGCGATGGCTTCGGTCATCTCTACCGCTTCGCCAGGGGCAAATGGACCCAGCTGACCAAGGGCCCGTGGCAGGTCACCGACCTGGTCGGCGTCGACGAGGCGCGCGGCCGGCTCTATTTCATGGCCGACAAGGACGACGTGCTCGAGCAGCAGCTTTATGCGGTCGACATCGCCCGGCCCAATGCGGTGACGCGGCTGACCGAGCGCGGCTGGACCAATCGCGCGGAGATGGATGGCGCCGCGACGCGGCTGATCGTCACGCGCTCCAACCCCAACCAGCCGCCGCAGACCTATCTCGCCGATACCAACGGCAAGATGCTCGGCTGGATCAACGAGAACGCCATCAAACCGGGGCATCCTTATTACCCCTATTTCGGGACCCACCGCCAGCGGACTTTCGGGACGATCAAGGCGGCCGACGGCACCGATCTCTATTACGAAATGATCACGCCGCAGATGGAGCCGGGCAAGCGCTACCCGGTGTTCTTCCAGCATTATGGCGGTCCGCACAGCCAGACGGTGACGCGCGGCTGGGAAAGCCCGCTCGAGCAGTTGATCGTCAGCAAGGGCTATATCTTTTTCCAGCTCGACAATCGCGGCTCGCCCAATCGCGGCACGGCGTTCGAGGACAAGATCTATCGCGCGATGGGATCGATCGAGGTCGAGGACCAACTGGCCGGTGCCAAGTGGCTCAAGCAGCAGAGCTATGTCGATCCCGACCGGATCGGCATCTACGGCTGGTCGTACGGCGGTTATATGACGCTCAAGATGCTCGAGGCCAATCCGGGGGTCTATGCGGGCGGCGTCGCCGGTGCGCCGGTGACCAAATGGGAATTGTACGACACCCATTATACCGAGCGCTACATGGGCAACCCGAAGGTCGACACCAAGGCCTATGAGCGCTCGGACGCGCTGACCGACGCGACCAGGATCGACGATCCGCTGCTGCTGATCCACGGCATGTCGGACGATAACGTGGTGTTCGAGAACTCGACCGCGTTCGCCGCCAAGATGCAGGCGGCCAATCGGCCGTTCGAGATGATGTTCTATCCGGGCAAGACCCATGCCGCGGCGCGCTACATCCATGTCTGGATGACAATCTTAAATTATTTCGACCGCGTGTTGAATAACCGGCCGGCGCGCTGAGCCGGCCGGCCGCTGTCTTATAGCTCGCGCAAGGCGGCGATCAGGCGGTCGACTTCCTCGGCGGTGTTGTAATGGCACAAGCCGACCCGGAGCAGCCCGCCGCGGTCGGCGAGGCCGAGCCGGCCGGCGGCCTCGATCGCGTAGAAATGCCCTGCCCAGGCGAAGATGCCGCGCTCGGCCAGATGTCGCGCGATGGCGTCGGGATCGTGTCTCTCGACCGTGAACGAGAAGGTCGGGACGCGCCGCTCCATCGTCACCGGTCCCCACAGCTTGAGCCCGGGGATCGTCGCCAGCCCGGCGAGGAGGCGGTCGCCCAGATCGCGCTCATAGGCGGTCGCCGCGGTCATCGCCGCGACCAGGCGCGCGCGGCGGCTGTTGGCGCTCGGATCGGCCAGTTCACCGAGCCATTCGAGATAGGCGATCGTCCCGAGGACGCCGGCCTGGCCCTCGAACGACGGCGTCCCGGTCTCGAAGCGATGCCCGCCCTCGTCGCCGGCGGGACGCACCTTGTAGGCGCGGACGCGATCGTCGAGGCGGGACGACATCCAGAGCACGCCCTGGTGCGGGCCGAAGAATTTGTACGGCGAGCAGGCGAGGAAATCGGCGCCCAGCGCGACGACATCGGTGACGAGATGCGGCACCGACTGGACCGCATCGATATAGACGAGCGCGTCGCTGTGCTCGCGAACCAATGCCACCGCCTCGGCGATCGGATTGACCGTGCCGAGCGCGTTGCTGGCTACGCCGAGCGCGACCAACCGGGTTTTGGGGCCGAGCAGCGTCGCCAGATCGTCGAGCGACCAGCGCCCGGTCGCGGGATCGAAATCGAGCCAGCGCACCGTCATGCCTCGGTCCTCCGCGGCTTCGAGCCAGGGCGAGACGTTGGCGTCGTGGTCGAGCCGCGTGACGATCAGTTCGTCGCCCTCGCGCCACTCCCGCGCCAGCGCGCGCGACACGGCGAACGTCAGCGACGTCATATTGGGTCCGAACGCGATTTCCTCCGGCCGCGCACCGAGCAGATCCGCGATCGCCACATGCGCATCGTCCGACAGCCGGTCGGTCTCGACCGAGGTAGCGAAGGGCCCGCCCGAATTGGCGGTGCCTTCGCTCAGATGCGCGACCATCGCGCCGATCGCCGCGTCGCAGGCCTGGGTGCCGCCGGGTGCATCGAAAAAGACCGCCGGTCGACCGTCGACCTCCCGCGCCAGAGCGGGAAAACGCGAGCGGACGGCGTCGATCGGGAAATTCTGCATCAACCTGACCTTGCTGGGGTGACAAGAAATTGCGCGCTTCCATTCCTACGAGCGGGGCCTAAAGAGCAAGCGCCGCCAAAAGGGTGGATACGCAAAATTGGGATAGAATGATGGGTTACCGAGTGGTCGTCGCTGGCGCGACCGGCAATGTCGGACGCGAAATGTTGAACATCCTGGCCGAGCGGGAATTTCCTGCCGACGAGATCGCCGTCGTGGCATCGTCGCGCTCGACCGGCGATATTATCGACTTCGGCGAGACCGGTAAAACCCTCAAAGTCCAGAATATCGAGCATTTCGATCCCAAAGGCTGGGATATCGCCTTGTTCGCGATCGGCAGCGACGCGACCGCGATCTACGCGCCGAAATTCGCCGCGGCGGGCTGCACGGTGATCGACAATTCGTCGCTCTACCGCATGGACCCCGACGTGCCGCTGATCGTGCCCGAGGTGAACCCGGACGCGATCAACGGCTATACCAAGAAGAACATCATCGCGAACCCGAACTGCTCCACCGCGCAGCTGGTCGTCGCGCTCAAGCCGCTGCACGATGTGGCGAAGATCAAGAGGGTCGTCGTCGCGACCTATCAATCGGTTTCGGGCGCGGGCAAGGCGGGGATGGACGAGCTGTTCGAACAGTCGCGCAACATCTTCGTCGGCGACCAGGCCGAGCCGGCCAAGTTCACCAAGCAGATCGCCTTCAACGTCATTCCGCACATCGACAAGTTCCTCGAGGACGGGTCGACCAAGGAAGAGTGGAAAATGGTGGTCGAGACCAAGAAGATCCTCGACTCCAAGATCAAGCTCAGCGCGACCTGCGTCCGCGTGCCGGTGTTCGTCGGCCATTCCGAAGCGGTGAATATCGAGTTCGAGAACGAGATCTCCGCCGAGGAAGCGCAGAAGATCCTGCGCGAGGCGCCGGGCGTGATGCTCGTCGACAAGCGTGAAGACGGCGGATACGTGACCCCGGTCGAATGCGTCGGCGAATATGCCACCTATGTCAGCCGCGTCCGCGATGATCCGACCGTCGACAACGGCCTGTCGCTGTGGTGCGTGTCGGACAATCTCCGCAAGGGCGCCGCGCTCAACGCAGTGCAGATCGCCGAACTGCTCGGCCGCCGGCATTTGAAGAAGGCGGCTTGACGAGGACCACGCTATAGAAAATCCTTCCCATCGCAGATGGGGAGGGGGACCGTCGCGCAGCGATGGTGGAGGGGAGACGTCGCATCCTCGCGGCTTTGCCGCTGCGGCCCCTCCACCACCGCGTTCGGCGGCGGTCCCTCTCCCCAAGCAAGCTTGGGGAGGATTTTAGATGCTGCGCGCCGACCTCTACTTTTCCTTCCGTAGTCCTTACAGCTACTTGGCGCTCCCCAAATGGCGCGCGATCGTGCGCGACTACGATCTGACGATCGACCTCAAGCCGGTCTATCCGCTCGCCATCCGCCAGCCCGATTTCTTCGAGCGCAATCATCCCAACTGGCTGCGCTACACGATCCGCGACGTGATGCGCGTCGCTCAGCATGTCGGTATCCCGTTCGGTCCGCCGCGCCCCGACCCGATCGTCCAGAACATCGCGACGCGCGAGATCGCCGCCGACCAACCCTATATCCGCCGCCTCGTGCGGACCGGCCAGGTCGCGGCGCGGCGGGGTAAGGGGTTCGCTTATGCCGACGAGGTCGCCCAGCTAGTCTGGGGCGGGGCGCCGGACTGGCATCTCGGCGACCATCTGGCGGACGCGGCGACGCGCGCCGGGCTCGACATGGCCGAGCTCGATGCCGAGGCCGAACGCGATGCCGAGGCGCTCGACGCCGAAGTGGCGGCCAATCAGGAGGCGCTCGAAGCCGCCGGGCATTGGGGCGTGCCGACCCTGGTGTTCAACGACGAGCCGTTTTTCGGACAGGACCGGATCGACCTCGCGCTCTGGCGGATGCAGCAAGCGGGGCTGGAGAAACGCGCATGACCTTGACCGGTGCCTGTCGTTGCGGCGCGACCCGCTACGAGCTCGCTATCGACAGCCTGACCGCGATCTATTGCTGCCATTGCACCGATTGCCAGCGCTGGTCGGGCAGCGCCTTCAGCGAGCAGGCGGTGGTGCCCGAAGGCGCGATCAGCGCGACCGGGCCGGTCGTCGAGTTCACGATCAAGAATGAAAGCGGCGCGCTCTCGCATCAACGCGCCTGCGGCACTTGTCACAATCGCTTGTGGAACACCAACAGCGCGCGGCCCGGGATCGCCGTGGTCCGCGCCGGCACGCTCGATCACAACCGCACGCTCGAGCCGCGCGTCCATATCTGGGTGAAGAGCAAACAGCCCTGGGTCGTCATCGCCGACGACGTGCCCTGCTTCGACGAGAGTGCTCCGCCGGCCGAGTTCGCAGCGATCCTCAGCAAGCCATGAAGCGGCGCACGCTTTATTCGGCGTGCACCACCTCGACCTTGCCCTTGGGCTTCTCCAGCAGCAGCACCAGCGGCAACACCGCGATCGAGATCCACGCCATCAGGTAGAAATCGTCGATATAGGCGATCATCGCGGCTTGCTTGTTGACCATGCCGTCGATCATCTCGAACACCGCGTCGGACACGATGCCATATTGGAAGATCTGACTGAGGTTCAGGCCGGGCACGACATGCTCGGTGATGTGCTGCGCGAGATCGGCATGGCTGATCTGGATATTGCGCGTCAGCAGCATCGTCACCATCGAGATACCCGCCGACTGTCCGATCGAGCGCATCAGGTTGAGCAGGCTGGACCCGTCCGTTCGGTAATTCTGATCGAGCGTCGCGAAGGCCAGGCTGTTGAGCGGCATGAACACCAGACCCATGCCGAGGCCCTGGATGAAACCCGAGGTGATGACCGGCCAGGAATCCATCTCGAGCGACCAACTCGCCATCGTTCGCAGCGACCAGGCGAACAGCACCAGCCCCACCGCGATGACGATCCGGGTATCGACCTTGCCGATCAGCCGGCCCGCGAGCCACATGGTGAACAGCACGCCGACGCCGCGCGGCGCCATCATCATGCCGGTCTGGACGACCGAATAACCGAACAATTGCTGCAGCATGGGCGGCAACAAAGCCATCGGCGCCATGGTCGATACGCCGATGATGATCATGAAGAACATCGCGGTGACCAGGTTGCGGTTCTTGAACAGATGACGGTCGAACAGGGGTTTCTTCGCCATGATCAGATGGACGAGCGCGACCCAGGCGGCGGCGACCGCGATCAACCCTTCGATGATGATCTCCCAGCTCGAGAACCAGTCCTGGTTCTGTCCGCGATCGAGCATCAGCTGAAAACTCGCCACGGCGAGGCCGACGAACGCGAAGCCGGTGAAATCGAAACTGCGCTCCGCCTTCGGCCGCGACGGCAGCAGGAACCACAGGATCGCGAAGGTCAGGGCGCCGACCGGCACATTGACGTAGAATACCCAGCGCCAGTTGAAATTGTCGGTCAGGTAACCGCCCAGCACGGGGCCCAGGATCGGGCCGACCATCACGCCCATGCCCCAGACCGACATCGCCTGGGCCTGACGCTCCTTGGGATTGATGTCGATCATCGCGGTCTGCGACAGGGGATTGATGAAGGCGGCGAAGACGCCCTGGAGGGCGCGGAAGATCACCATCTCGCCGAGATTGACCGCGGTGCCGCACAGCGCCGAGGCCATGACGAAGCCGCCGGTGGCGATCAGGAACAAATTGCGGCTGCCCAGCCGGTCGCTCAGCCAACCGGTCGCCGGTAGTGCGATCGCCGTCGCGACGATATGGCTGGTCAACACCCAGGGGATCGTGTCGGTGGTCGCGCCCAGCGCCGCGGTCATGTGCGGCAGCGCGACGTTGGCGATCGTCGTGTCGAGAATCTGCATGACCATCGCGCCCATGACCCCGACGGTCAGGAGCGGCCGGTTCGACGTCGCCAGCAGCGGCGGGCTGAGCGCGGGCTGCGCCTTGGTCGGCCGCGCCGCCGCCGCGGAAGCAGGAGCGGCGCTACTAGCCATTGGGCTTGGTATCGACCGAGACTTCGGGCGACAGGCCGGTGATCAGCGGACGAGTGGCCTTGCAGGTGATGGTGATGCGCACCGGGACACGCTGCGTGACCTTGACCCAATTGCCGCTGGCATTCTGCGCCGGCAGGATCGACGAGGAGGAGCCGGTGCCGGCGCCGATGCTCTGCACCTTCCCGCACAATTTCATGCCCGGATAGGCATCGAACTTGAGCTCGACCGGCTGGCCGACCTGCATGTTGGCGAGCTGCGTCTCCTTGAAGTTCGCGGTCACCCAGGGCGAGGTCACCACCAGGCTGAGCGCGGGAACGCCCGACGGCGTGATGTTGCCGACCTGCAGCCGGCTGGTCTGGGTGATGATGCCGTCATGCGGCGCGCGCACCACCGTGCGGGTCAGGTTCATCATCGCCTTGTCGCGATCGGCCATCGCGGCCTGGACCGCGGCGGGAATGCCCGAGCCGGCGACGCCACTACCGAGCTGGACTTGCGCCTTTTGCGCAGCGGCACGTGCGGTCGCGAGGCGTGCCTTCGCCGCGAGCACTTCGTGCTGGGCGGCATCGAGCGCGGCCTTGGTCGTGAAGCCCTTCTTCCACAACGCGTTCTGGCGGTCATAGGTCGCCTGTGCGAGCGAGATGTCGGCATTGGCGCTCTCGATATCGGCCGCGGCACTGCCGGTATCGGTCGCCTTGGTAGAGACATCCACCTTGGCGCTGGCGATGGCCGCGTTCGCCTGCTCGAGCGCGATGCGATAGGGTTCCGGGTCGATCACGAACAGCACGTCGCCGGCCTTGACCCGCTGGTTTTCCTTGACGTTGACCTGCACGATCCGGCCGGTCACGTCGGGGCTGATCGAGACGGTATCCTGCTCGACATAGGCATTGTCGGTCGACTGATAGCGGCCGCCGGTCAGGTAGAAATAGCCGGCCACCGCCGCGATCAGCAACGGCACGCTGAACATCAGCGCGAGGCGCAGCCAGTTGCGCTTCTTCTTTTCCGGGGCGGGCGCCTCGACGGTTTCGATGACGTTGGTGGCAGCGACCTTTTCGCCCTTTGTTTCTATTTTTGGATCGGCATCAGCCATGTGCGGTCTCGGTAGTACGGGGGGATGGGAGGTTGAGAAGATTGGCGCGCATACGCTGCAGCGACTTGCCCAGCACGGCGCGATCGGGCTCGCTGATGCCGTGCAGCACCTGGTCGAACAGGTCTTCCGCCATGCCGCGCAGATCGTCGAGCATCGGTTTGGACTTCTCGGTCAGGAACAATTGCCAGGCGCGGCGGTCGGCGGGGTCGCGGCGACGCTCGACCAGGCCCGATTCCTCGAGCCGGTCGATCATCCGGCACAAGGTGATCGGTTCGACTTCGAGCAGATCGGCAAGAGCACCCTGGTTGAGCCCTTCGTTGCGGCTGAGGGTGGTCAGCGTACGCCATTGCGCGCGCGTCGCGCCGACTTGCCGCGCGCGCTCGTCGAAACGGCGGCGCATCAGGCGCGAGACGTCACTGATCAGGAATCCGAGTGAGTCGGTCATGACGGCGCATATAATGAGTATGCTTATATAAAACACTAGCTGACACAAAAATTTTTCGCAGGTGCAGCATAAGGCTGACGTTGGGTTCGGCCAGCTATGATGTCCGACTTGACACCGCGACGCCGAGAGCCAACCGCACCAATGACTAGTGGGCCTGCTCCAGAGGGATGAACAGCGTTGGCAAACTCCCCGATCGAACCGCAGTTTTTCGACAGTTTCGACGGCCAGCGCCTGGCCTGGCGGGAAATGGGTGAGGGGCGGGCAGTCGTCCTGATCCATGGCTATTTCTCGGACGCCGAGACCAATTGGATCCGCTACGGTCATGCCGCCGCGATCGCGGCCAAGGGATTCCGCGTGATCATGCCCGACCTGCGCGCGCATGGATCGAGTGCGCGGCCGCACGATCGGGCGGCCTATCCGCCCGACGCGCTGACCAGGGACGGGCACGCGCTGATCGCCCATCTCGGGCTTACCGACTATGATCTCGGCGGCTATTCGCTGGGTGCGCGGACGACCAGCCGGATGCTGGCGACCGGCGCCGACCCGCGCCGCGTGATCTTTTCCGGCATGGGCCTGGAAGGGCTGACTCACGCCGACCGCCGTGGCGGGCATTTCCGTAACATCCTGACCAATCTCGGCAAGCACGAGCGCGGCAGCCCCGAATGGTTCGCGGAAGCGTTCCTCAAGACCACCGGCGGCGATGCCGAAGCGCTGCTTGGCGTGATCGACACGTTCGTCAGCACGCCGCTCGATCAGGTCGAGCGCTTCGCCTGGCCGACCCTGTGCGTGAGTGGCGCCGATGACGACGACAATGGCAGCGCCGCCGCGCTTGCCCGTGCCTTGCCCGACGGCCGCTATGTCGAGGTGCCGGGCAATCACATGAGCGCGGTGGTCAAGCCCGAACTCGGCCAGGCGATCGCCGATTTCCTCGCCGCTTGACCGCGGGCTCCCGCCGGGACCAGTGTCGCTCGCCTGAGCTCAGGGGAGTCGAACCGAGATGATCCGTACCGCCGTGGCGTCGAGCCTCGCGCTCGCATTGGTCCTGTCTGGCGCCGTCGCGCTGGCGACCGCGCCCGACAAGAACGCGGCGGCGACGGCCGCCGACGCCGACAAGTTTGTCGCCAAGGCGGAAAAGGCACTCGCCGAGATCTCGGTCGACGCCAACCGCGCCGGCTGGATCAACGCCACCTATATCACCGACGACACCGACGCGATGGCGGCGGAGGTCGGCGCGCGGCAAACCGAACTGCAGGTAAAATATGCCGGAGAGGCTGCCAAATATCTGAACGTTCCGGGTCTGTCCCCCGATACGAGGCGCAAGCTCGACCTGATCCGTAACGGCATCACTCTGCCCGCGCCGTCGCGGCCCGGCGCGGCCGACGAACTGGCGACGATCGCCACTCGGCTCCAATCCGAATATGGTAAGGGGAAGGGCACGCTCGACGGCAAACCGATCAACGGATCGGATATCGAAGCAGCCATGGGCAAAGTGCGTGATCCGGCCAAGCTCGAGGAGATGTGGGTAAGCTGGAACGACAATGTCGGCACCCCGATGAAGGCCGATTATGCCCATATGGTCGACATCTCGAACCCGGGCGCCAAGGAATTGGGATACGCCGATGTCGGGGCGATGTGGCGCTCGGGGTACGACATGCCGCCCGACCAGTTCGAGAAGATGACCGACCGACTGTGGAAGCAGGTCGAGCCGCTCTATCTCTCGCTCCATACCTATGTCCGCTGGAAGCTCAACGAGCAGTATGGCGACGCCGTCCAGCCCAAGACCGGCCCGATCCGCGCCGATCTGCTCGGCAATATGTGGGCGCAGGAATGGGGCAATATCTATGACATCGTCGCGCCCAAGGGCTCGGGCGATATCGGCTACGATACCGAGGCACTGCTCAAGGCCAAGGGCTATGATCCGCTCAAGATGGTGAAGACGGGGGAGGGCTTCTATTCCTCGCTCGGCTTCGCGCCGTTGCCCGACACCTTCTGGCAGCGCTCGATGTTCGTGAAGCCCGCCGATCGCGAAGTCGTCTGCCACGCCTCGGCCTGGGATATCGACAACCAGCAGGACGTGCGGATCAAGACCTGTCTCAAGGTCAATGCCGACGATTTCGTGACGATCCATCACGAGCTCGGGCACAATTATTACCAGCGCGCGTACATGAAGCAGCCGTTCCTCTATGAGAATGGCGCCAATGACGGCTTCCACGAAGCGATCGGCGATTTCGTCGCGCTGTCGATCACACCCGATTATCTCGTCCAGATCGGCCTGCTCGACAAATCGCGGGTGCCGAGCGCCGATAAGGATACCGGGCTGCTGCTGCGCCAGGCGATGGACAAGGTCGCTTTCCTGCCGTTCGGCCTGCTGGTCGACAAATGGCGCTGGGGCGTGTTCAGCGGGGCGATCAAGCCCGACCAATATCAGTCGGCCTGGGATGCGCTGCGCCTGCAATATCAGGGCATCAAACCCCCGGTCGCGCGCGATGCCTCGCGGTTCGATGCGGGCGCCAAATATCACATTCCGGCCAATACGCCGTACATGCGCTATTTCCTGGCGCGCTTGCTGCAGTTCCAATTCTACCAGGCGGCGTGCAAGCAGGCCGGCTGGACCGGGCCGCTCCATCGCTGCTCGTTCTACGGCAACAAGCAGGTCGGCGCGAACCTGCAGAAGATGCTGGAAATGGG
>NZ_JBQCCN010000011.1:0-29630 GCF_051962185.1 Sphingomonas sp. | reverse complement strand
CGGCGCCAAGGTCGTGGTGTCGAGCCGCAAGCAGGACGCCTGCGACGACGTCGCCGCCGAGATCAACGCGAAATACGGGGCAGGCACCGCGATCGCCGTCGCGGCCAACATCTCCGACAAGGCCGGCCTCCAGCATCTGGTCGATGAGAGCCGCCGGGTGTTCGGCAAGATCGATGTGTTGGTCTGCAACGCGGCGTCGAATCCCTATTACGGGCCGCAGGCGGACATCAGCGACGAGCAGTTTCGCAAGATCCTCGACAACAACATCGTCTCCAACCACTGGCTGATCTCGATGGTCGTGCCCGAGATGCGCGCGCGCAAGGACGGGGCGATCATCATCATCTCGTCGATCGGCGGCCTGCGCGGCTCGACTGCGATCGGCGCCTATTGCATCTCCAAGGCCGCCGACATGCAACTCGCGCGCAACCTGGCGCACGAATATGGGCCAGACAACGTGCGCGTGAACTGTATCGCGCCCGGGTTGGTGAAGACCGACTTTGCGCGCGCCTTGTGGGAGAATCCGGAGCG
This sequence comes from Sphingomonas sp., assembly GCF_051962185.1. GTDB lineage: Bacteria > Pseudomonadota > Alphaproteobacteria > Sphingomonadales > Sphingomonadaceae > Sphingomonas. Next base: position 29,102 of record NZ_JBQCCN010000011.1, on the reverse strand, counting down.
GCAGGAGGCAGCCAACCGGAGCGTCCCGCTCCGCCGCATCGGCGATCCCGAGGATATCGCGGGCGGCGTGGTGTTCCTCGCCTCGAAGGCAGCGGCATTCACCACCGGGCAGACCATCGTGATGGATGGCGGCGTGACGATCTAGGCTTGCCCGTCGCCCCGGCGAAGGCCGGGGCCGCCGGGTTCTGGAACAATAACATAGCGGCCCCGGCCTACGCCGGGGCGACGGAGGGAAGAATGGCACGTTTCACCGGCAAATCGATCATCGTCACCGGCGCCGGCTCGGGTATCGGTCGCGCCTCCGCGACACTGTTTGCGGCCGAGGGCGGTAGCGTCGTCGCCGCCGACAAGACCGAGGCGGTGCATGATACGGTCGAGGCGATCCTGAAAGCGGGCGGCACCGCCAAGGCGATCCAGATGGACGCCGGCGACGAAGGCGATGTCGAGCGCACCGTCGCGCTGGCGGTCGCCGAGCATGGCGGGCTCGATGTGATCTATGCCAATGCCGGCATTTCGGGCAGCATCACGGGCATTCTCGACAGCTCGGTGGAGTTGTGGAGCGAAGTGCTGCGGGTCAATCTGATCGGCCCGTTCCTGGCGATCAAGCACGGCGCGCCGGAGATCATCAAGCGCGGCAAGGGGGCGATCGTCTGCACCGCCTCGGTCGCCGGCATCCGCTCGGGGGCGGGCGGCCCGGCTTATTCGGCATCGAAGGCGGGCGTGATCAATCTCGTCACCACCGCCGCGCAGCAACTGACCGGCACCAATGTCCGCGTCAACGCGATCTGTCCCGGCCTGATCGAAACCGGCATGACCGCGCGCGTGTTCGAATATGCCCGCGCCAACGACAAGATGGACAAGGTCGGCCGCCTCAACCCGTTGAAGCGGGCCGGTGTGCCCGAGGAGATCGCGCGGGTCGCCTTGTTCCTGGCGAGCGACGACGCCAGCTACGTCAATGGCCAGCATTGGGCGGTCGACGGCGGCCTGTCGTCGAGCCATCCGGTCACGCGCCAGGAATTCGGCAAACCCGCCGTCTGAGGAGAGACGTCATGAAGCTGAACGAGCAACGCGTTCTGGTCATCGGCGGCGCGTCGGGGATCGGCCATGCCGTCGCCAAAGCCGCGATCGCCGACGGCGCGACCGTCACGATCGCTTCGACCAACGCCGACAAGGTGCAGGCGGCAGCGGAAGGACTCGGCGCGTCCTCGGCGACGATCGACGTCAAGGACGAGGCCGGTGTCGCCGCCTTCTTCGCGGCGTCGGGCGCGTTCGATCACGTCGTCACCACTGCCGGCGACTGGGGCGGCCAGCGTGGCAAGAGCTTGAAGGATCTCGATCTCGATGCCGCCCGCTCGGCGTTCGACGTCCGCTTCTGGGGCGCGCTGACCCTCGCCAAACATGGCGCCTTCACCGAACACGGCTCGCTGACGCTGACCGACGGGACCTTCGCGCATATGCCGATGAAGGGTAGCGCGGTGTCGACTGCCGCCGCGGGCGCGATCGAGCATCTGGCCCGGGCGCTGGCGGTCGAGCTGGCGCCCGTCCGAGTCAATTGCGTGTGTCCCGGCCTCATCCACACCGCGGTCTGGGATGCGGTCCCGGCCGAGCGGTTCGCGGCGATGTCGGCGAAACAGCTCATCCCACGCGCCGGTACGCCCGAAGAGGCCGCGGAGGCCTATCTTTATCTGATGCGCGCGGGCTACACGACCGGCCAGGTGATCCTGGTCGAGGGCGGCAGCCTGCTCGGACGCTGACATCGGAGACGGGAATGCTGTTGATCATGGGTACGGTGCGGTTGCCGGCGGGCGGGCTCGATCGCGCGCGGGCGGCGATGGAAGCGATGGTCACGGCCAGCCGCGACGAGGACGGCTGCTTCACCTACGCCTATGGCCAGGACGTGCTCGATCCGACGCTGATCCATGTCGTCGAGCGCTGGCGCGATCGCGACGCGCTCAAGGCACACGGGGCATCGGCGCATATGGCCGAATGGCGCGCGGCGGGCGCCGACCTCGGCGTGCATGATCGCGATCTCAAGCTGTACGACGCCGACGAGGGCACGCCGCTCTAGGCGCGTTGACAGGCGACCGGCATCTGCCACCCTCGGCGTCTCATCTTGGAGGGAGTGGGATCATGTGCATTATTGCCAAATTGTCGATCGCCGCCGGGCTGATCGCCGCTGCCGTGCCTGCCGCGGCGCAGGAAGTCGTCGTCACCGGATCGCGACTCTCCGCATTGGGCGGCGTCAATTCGGTGTCGTCGGGGGGCGGCGGGATGCCGGCGCCGGTGCTGACCCTGCGCCGCACCGCCGATTTCGCGGTGCAAGCGGTGACGGTGACCGGCGACACACGCGACGCCGAGCGCCGTCGCCAGGAAATCTACGACATGATCAAGGGCGCGATCGCGCTCAGCGGCAAATCGGGCGTCGATCTGGCGGTCGGCCAATATATCGTCGAGCCGCTGACGATGGAGAATTACCGCAACCTGACCCTGAGCAATGGCGACCGCAGCGATAGCGAGCAAGTCACGTTTCTGGTCAAGACGCCCTTGTCGGCCGGAGCCGACGCCAAGACCGCGCTCGACCGGATCAGCAAGTTCATCAAGGCGGTGCCGACCATCGGCCGGGCCCAGATGGAAGCCGATGGCGACCTGACGCTGTCGGTCGTCAAGCCCGAGCAATATCGCGGAGCGATCATCGACCTGGTCGCCACCGAGACGGCGGCATCGGCGGGCAAGTTCGGGCCAGGTTACGGCGTGACGGTGAGCGGTCTCGACCGATCGGTGCAATGGTCGCGCGCCAGCCTGACCGAAGTATCGCTGTATCTGCCGATCAGCTACGACGTTCGGCCTAAGAACTAGCCACTAAACCGCTCTTGCCGTTTTCGCCGGTCTGTTGAACACCGGCCGCTCGAATTCATCTTTCGGAGATGCTGATGCTCGCAACGGTGGTCGTTCCTATGCTGCTTGCCCAGACTGCGCCGGTGGCCCCGCCGGCGCCGATGCCGCCGCCGGTGCCGGCGCCGCCGCGCTTATGGCCACCTTATTCGGATCAGCCGGCGGACATCGTCAGCTACGCCATGTCGATCCCCAAATGCGGTACCGTCGCCGTAACTCCGGTCGGTGTCGCGATCCCCCGCACGATCGTCGAAGGGGGGTATTCGGCCGATCGTCCGGCGTCGCCGATCACGCTGACGTTCCGGATCGACGACAGCGGCAGGCCGATGACGATCCGCGGCGACGAAACCGTGGCGAAGCGCGATGCCCGCGACGAGATGGAAGCGACGATGTCGGCGATGCGCTTTCGAGCCGGCAGGGCGGCGGCGAGTTGCTCGGTGACCTTCACGCCGACGGTGACCAAGGTGGCGGAGGCCGATGACGACCTGCTCTACCACGCGCTTCGCGACAATGCGGCCCGTTTGCCGGCCATGGAACAAGTTCGGACCAGGCTCAATCTCCCGCACGGCGGCACGTGCGATGAAGGAACGCCCGACCCGCTGCTCATCCGTTTTCCCGACTTCCTGCCGGAGCGGCGCCCTCCCGGCCAGCCGTTGGCCGCGATTGCCAGTTTCTCGATCGGCGCCGATGGCGTGCCGTATGACGTCAGGCTGATCCGTGGCAGCGGGAACGCCGAATATGATCGCCTCGAGGTGGAGGCGACCGCGGGCTCCCGCTTCGAACGCAAGCCTTTCACACGCTGCTTCCGCGGCGGTGCGATTTATCCGCAGACGATGACGATCGTGGCCGACACGACGGCTGAAGCGCTGGCGTCGCCGGGTTGCCCGCACGTTCAATGGACGGTGCAGCCCGATCTCGCGATTCCCGAACGTTTCCGCAAACGGGCGATCGAGGGCTGGGCGATCGTCGCTTTCGATATAACGGCGGACGGCAGCCCGGCCAATGTCCAGATGCTACGCTCGGAGCCGGCCGATAGCTTCGGCAATGCGGCGATCGCCGCTGTCCGCGGAGGACGGGCGACCCCCGGCGCGCGGCAAGGCTGCACCCAGCGCCTGCTGTTCAAGATGGTCGACTGACGCCGGTCAGCCGCGCGGCTCGCGCTTCCGGATCAGCCCTTCCTGCGCGACGCTCGCCACCAGGCGGCCGTCGCGGGTGAAGATGCTGCCGCGGTTCATGCCGCGGCCATGGCCGGCCCAGGGGCTATCCATTTCGTAGAGCATCCACTCGTCGGCGCGGAATTCCTCGTGGAACCACATGGCGTGGTCGAGGCTCGCGGTCTGCATGCCGGGCGTCATCCAATTGACGCCGTGCGGCATCATGCTGGTCGCCATCAGGCCCATGTCGCTGGCATAGGCAAGCACCGCACGATGCATCGCGGAGTCGTCGCCGAGCGGAGCGACGGCGCGGATCCAGGTGTAGTTGATCGGGTCGCGTTCGGCCGGCGCAAACCAGTTGCGCGGATAGAGCGGGCGGACGTCGATCGGGCTCGACCAGCGCAGGAAGCGCGCGCGATGTTCCTCGGGCATGTGCTGCGCCGCCTCGACGCGCAGTTCGGCCTCCGACTTCAGCTCCTCCGGCGGCGGAATGTCGGCTGGGAAAGCGTCCTGATGATGGAAACCGCCTTCGGCGACCTGGAACGACGCCGCCATGTTGAGGATCGGCTGTCCGTTTTGCGTGGCGATGACGCGGCGCGTGGCGAAGCTCTTGCCGTCGAAATCGCGCACCACGCGATAGATGATCGGCAGCGCGTCGTCGCCCGCACGCATGAAATAGACGTGGAGCGAATGCGCGCCCTTGCCCTCGGTCGAGCGCTGCGCCGCCTGCAGCGCCTGGCCGATCACCTGGCCGCCGAATACGCGGCCGTGACCGCCGGGGAGCTTCATGCCGCGATAGAGGTCGGCGTCGAGCTCCTCCACGTCGAGCAGCTTGACCAGCCCCTCGACGAGCTGTTCGGGCGTGCGCTTCGGGCGCGGTGTTGGATCTTCCTCGGCCATCAATTCTCTCTAGCAGCGCTCCCGCGAAAGCAGGAACCCCCGAGTTGCGCGCGACGACGCTTGCGGTCCTCGGCTTTTGACTTCGCAGGAACGCAAGTCGATCAATAGCCGGCCGCGCGCGCCAGCTTGTCGGCATGGAAATTGGCGTCGCCGAACATCTCGGCCAGCACGCGCTGGCGCTTCATGTAGAAGCCGATGTCATATTCGTCGGTCATGCCGATGCCGCCGTGCATCTGCACCCCTTCCTGCACCGCGAGCATCGAGGCGAGTCCGGTTTGTGCCTTGGCGACCGACACCGCCTCGTCGGCGCGGTCCGCGCCCATATCGAGCATCTGCTGCGCGCGGAGCGTGGCGGCGCGCGCCACTTCCATCTCCGAATAGAGATGCGCGGCGCGGTGCTGGAGCGCCTGGAAGGTGCCGATGACGACGCCGAATTGCTTGCGCTGTTTGAGGTAATCGACCGTCATGTCCATCGCGCCCGCGCCGACGCCGAGCATCTCGGCCGAGGCTCCCGTGCGGCCGGCGCGGAGCAGGCGGTTGAGCGGATCGCGTCCGGCATCGACCTCGCCGATCACGGCGTCGGCGGTGACCTCGACATTGTCGAAGTCGAGCCGCGCGGCGATGCTCGAATCCGCAAGCCGTTCGGGCGTCGCGGTCAGGCCGGCGGCGCCCTTGTCGACCGCGAACAATGTCACGCCATCCTCGTCGGCATCGGAACCGGCGGTGCGCGCGGCGACGATGATCAGGTCGGCGACATGGCCATGCGTCACGAACTGTTTCTTGCCCGACAGTTTGAAGCCGTTGCCCGAGCGCTCGGCCTTCATTCCGATTGTGTCGCGGAACTTGGCCTGCTCGTCGATCGCCAGCGCGGCGACGGTCTCGCCGGCCAGGATGCCGGGATAGAACTTGCCCGCCAGCGCGCTGCCCTTGAGCGCCTCGACCGCGGCGACGGCGGTGGCGAGGAAGGGGGAGGGCGACAGGTTGCGGCCGATCTCCTCGAGCGCCACGCCGGCCTCGACATGGCCGAGCCCGAGCCCGCCCTGGTCCTCGCCGATCAGGATGCCGGTGAAGCCCATCTCGGCGAAGCTCTTCCACAGATCGCGGCTGAAGCCGTCGGCATTGTTGGTATCGCGCAGCTCGCGGAGATGCTTGACCGGTGCATGCTCGCGCACGAAATCCTTCGCGGTGTCGGCGAGCATCACTTGTTCGTCGTTGAGGTAGAGAGGCATTCTTTACTCCGTCGCCCCGGCGCAGGCCGGGGCCGCTGGGTTATTATTCGTCCGCGATAACGCGGCGGCCCCGGCCTTCGCCGGCGCGACGATTACTTGTCCGGCAGCTCCAAAATCCGCTTCGAAATGATGTTGAGCTGCACTTCGCTGGTGCCGCCCTCGATCGAATTGGCCTTGGTCCTGAGCCAGGCGCGCGGCGCGGCGCCGTTGTTCGACTCCGCGCTTTCCCATTCCAGCGCGTCCGAGCCGCCCGCCGCCATCATCAGCTCATGGCGCGACTTGTTCAGCTCGGTGCCGTAATATTTCATCATCGAGGGCTGGGCGGGGTGTGCCTTTCCGGCCTTCAGATCGTCGATGAACTTCTCCGACATGGCATTGAACGCCTTGGCACGCACCTCGAACAAAGCCATCTGCGCGCGCAGGACCGGATCGGCGAGCGTGCCGCCCTCGGTCAGGCCGATCGTCTTCTTCGCGCCGTCGACCAAGGGGTTGCCGGCCGATCCGCCAAGCCCCATGCCGGAGATCATCTCGCGCTCATGCCCGAGCAGATATTTGGCGACGTCCCAGCCCTTGTTCTCTTCGTAAACAAGGTTTTCCTTCGGGACCTTCACATTGTCGAAGAAGGTCTCGCAGAAGGGCGAATAGCCCGAGATCAGCAGGATCGGCTTGGTCGAGACGCCCGGCGTCGCCATGTCGAACAGCACGAAGCTGATCCCTGCCTGCTTCACGCTCTTGTCGGTACGGACGAGGCAGAAGATCCAGTCGGCGTAATTGGCGTAGCTTGTCCACACCTTCTGGCCGTTGACGAGATAATGGTCGCCCTTGTCCTCGGCCGAGGTCTGCAGGCCGGCGAGGTCGGAGCCGGCGCCCGGTTCGGAATAGCCCTGACACCAGCGAATCTCGCCGCGTGCGATCTTGGGAAGATGTTCGAGCTTCTGGGCCTCGGTGCCGTATTTGAGCAGCGCCGGCCCGAGCATTGAAATGCCGAAAGAGTTCAGCGGATTACGCGCCTTTATTCGCGCCATTTCCTCGCGCAGGATCTTGGTCTCGGCCGGCGACAGCCCGCCGCCGCCATATTGCTTGGGCCAGTCGGGCACGGTCCAGCCGCGCGCACCCATCGCGTCCATCCATTGCTTCTGCGCCGGCGTCATCTTGGACTGGTCGCGGCCGCCCCAGACAACGTCGGCGTCGGACCGCACGGGCTCGCGCATTTCAGCGGGGCAGTTCGCTTCGAGCCAGGCGCGCGTTTCGGCGCGAAACGTGTCGAGATCGTCAGTCATTGCATTGCTCCATGGGCCAGCCGCGCGACGGCGATGGCCTTGTGGTCGAGATAGGTATCGGTGATCGCCTGCACGCCGATCGGCATGCCGTCGGGATCGGCCCCAATCGGAAAGCTGGTCGCGGGCAGCATCGGAAAAGTGGCGAGGCCCGGAAACGCGAATTGTAGCCCGAACGGAGTCGGTTCGCCATCGATGTCGAGCACGCGTTTGGGCAGCGGTGTCGAATCGTGGGGGAACGCGGTGACGCCCAAGGTCGGCGCGATCACCGCGTCATAGCTACGGAACAGCTGGTTCCAGGCACGCTTGTTGCGCGCCTGCTCGTCACGCAGGTCGAACCATTGCACCAAGGTGGTCGGCGCCGATCCATCCTGCGGCACACCGCGCGCGATCGTGATGTTGAGCATCTTCATGTAGTTGCGCTGCTGCGCCTCGAGATCGGGCAGAAGGTCGCTCTTGCGGTCGACCGAGACGCCGAGATCGTGAAGCCCGTCGGCCAGGCGGTCGAGCGCATCGGCGATCGATGCCGCGACTTTTGCCAGCGGATGCGAATTAAGGACCAGGATGCGGTACTCGCTCGCCGGGCGGTTGTCGGCCTGTTTGAGCGGATGGTCGGACAATATGTCGAGCGCGAGCGCCAGGTCGTCGGGATTGCGCGCCATCGGGCCGATCACCGATAACTCGCCCGGTGCGCCGTCGGTGCCGGGAAAGTAATGTCCGTCGCGGCTCAGCGCGCCGAAGGTCGGCTTGTGGCCCCACACGCCGTTGAAGGCGGCCGGCACGCGGATAGAGCCGCCGATATCGCTGCCGAGTTCGAGCGGTACCATGCCAGCGGCCAGAGCCACGGCGGCTCCACCTGATGAGCCGCCTGCGACGCGATCGTGATCGTGTGGGTTGTTGGTGCGCCCGTAGACCGGGTTATTCGCCTGTAGGTCTGCGAGGAGCGGCGGGACGTTGGTCTTGCCCAGGATCACCGCACCGGCGGCCTTGAGCCGCTTGACCGCCTCGGCATCCTCCTTCGCGACGAAATCGCGCGCCGCTTCCATGCCCCAGGTCGTCTTGAGTCCGCCGAGGTCGAAGCTCTCCTTGACCGTCATCGGCACACCGAGCAGCGGTGCGGAATCGCCTGCCGCCAGGCGTTGATCCATTTCGTGCGCCTGGTGCCGGGCGCGGTCGAAATCGCGCACCACCACCGCGTTGAGCGCACCGTCGCGCGCCTCGATGCGGGCGATCGCCGCTTCGCATTCGAGCATGGCGGTGGTCTCGCCGGCGCGGATCGCTTTGGCGGTTTCGATCGCCGACTTTTCGGTCACGCGGTCAAGGACTTCAGTCATAAACTCCCTCTCCCCATCGGGGAGAGGGTTGGGGAGAGGGGCAGTGTGTCTCACTGCGCTCTCCAACTGCCCCTCTCCCGACGTCGCGCGGCTGACGCCGCGCTCGTCTGCCCTCTCCCCGGAGGGGAGAGGGCGAGAATGCCTTAAAACTTCTCGCCCGCTTCCGCCTTGCGCTTGAGCAGCGGAGAAACCTCGACGCCGTTCGCCTCGAGCCCGGCGACGACCTTGTCGAGCCCGACGGTGTTGCCCCAGAACATCGGGCCGCCGCGATAAACGGGCCAGCCGTATCCATAGATCCACACCACATCGATATCCGATGCGCGCTGCGCCATGCCCTCGTCGAGGATCTTCGCGCCTTCGTTGACCATCGGGTAGATGGTCGCGGCGATGATGTCCTCGTCGGTGAAATCCTTCTTCGGCTGGTTCGACCGGCTGCGGAAATCCTCGATGATCTCGGCGACCTCGGGCGAGGGGGTCGGGTTGCGGTTCTCGTCGTAATCGTACCAGCCCTTGCCGCTCTTCTGTCCCCAGCGGCCGCGCGCGCACAGCACTTCGCGGATCGTGTCCTGCTTCGACGGATCGCGATGCCAGCCGATATCGACGCCCGCCAGGTCGCCCATCTGGAACACGCCCATCGGGAAGCCGAAATCGACCAAGGCCTTGTCGATCTGCTCGGGCCGCGCGCCCTGCATCAGCATGGCATTGGCGGGAGCGTTGCGCGCCGACAGCATGCGGTTGCCGATGAAGCCCGGGCACACGCCCGACACCACCGCAACCTTGCCGATCGGCTTGGCCAAGGCCATCACCGTCGCCAGCACGTCGGGCGCGGTCTTGGCGCCGCGCACCACCTCCAGCAGCTTCATGACATTGGCCGGCGAGAAGAAGTGCATGCCGATCACGTCACCGGGGCGCGCGGTGGCCGAAGCGATCTCGTCGACGTTGAGATAGGAGGTATTCGACGCCAGGATCGCGCCTTGTTTGGCAATCTTGTCGAGCTTGCCGAACAACTCCTTCTTGACGTCCATATTCTCGTACACGGCCTCGATCACGAGGTCGCAATCGGCGAGATCGTCGAGGCTGAGCGACGGGGTCAGCAGTCCCATCATCTGCTCCACCTTCTCTGCGGTGAAGCGGCCGCGCTTGGCCGAATTCTCGTAATTCTTGCGGATCACCCCGACGCCGCGGTCGAGCGCTTCCTGCGCCATTTCGACGATCGTGACCGGAATGCCCGCGGTCAGGAAGTTCATGCTGATGCCGCCGCCCATCGTGCCGGCGCCGACCACTCCGACCTTCTTGATCGGGCGAAGCTGGGTATCGGCGGGCAGGCCGTCGATCTTGGCCGCCTGGCGTTCGGCGAAGAACATGTAGCGTTGGGCAGCCGACTGGCTGCCCATCATCAGCTTCATGAATTCTTCGCGCTCGACCGCGATGCCCTCGGCGAACGTGCCGTGGGTCGATGCCTCGACGCAGCGGATATTGGCCGCCGGCGCGTCGAAACCGCGGAACTTGCGGCCATTCGTTTTCTTGAATTCCTCGACCGCCGCGGGGTCGGCGGCAGCGGTCTTCTCCGAGGCACGGGGCAGGGGGAATTTGCCCGCCACCTCGTTGGCGAAGGCGATGGCATCGGCTTCCAGGCTGTCCTCGCCGACGATCTTGTCGATCAGGCCCGCCTCATGCGCCGCCTTGGCCGAGATCGGGTCGCCGATCGCGGTCATCTGCAGCGCCAGCTTGACCCCGGCGATGCGCGGGATGCGCTGGGTGCCGCCGGCACCGGGCAACAGCCCGAGCTTGACCTCTGGCGTGCCGATCTTCGCCGAGGGCACGGCGACGCGGTAATGGCAGCCGAGCGTCACCTCGCACCCGCCGCCGAGCGCGGTGCCGTGGATCGCCGCCACCACCGGCTTGTCGAGTGCCTCGATCATGTCGATCACCGCGCCCAGGCCGGGGCCTTTCATCGGCTTGCCGAATTCGGTGATGTCGGCACCGGCGAAGAAGGTGCGGCCGTCGCAGCGGATCACCACCGCCTTGATCGTCGCGTCGACCTCGGCCTGCTTGATTCCCGCCTCGAGCCCTTCGCGCACCGCCGCGCCCAGCGCGTTCACCGGCGGATTGTTCGAGATGATCACCAGCACGTCGCCATGGCGTTCGGTGCGGATAGGGGAGGCGGGCGTATCGGACATTGGTCTCTCCTGGAAATCGTCGCCCCGGCGGAGGCCGGGGCCGCTATATTTTTGGCCCGCGCCGGCGACGCCGCCGGCGGCCCCGGCCACCGCCGGGGCGACGGGATTTAGGTCAGCGACGAATAGATCAGCGTCTTGAGTTCGCGACGGATCGGGTACAGCCCCGACGGGCTGAGCTGGGTCATGAACACCATGTGCAGTTTCTCGACCGGGTCGATGAAGAAGGCGGTCGAGAACATCCCGCCCCAATAATATTCGCCCGCCGATCCCGGGATCATCGTCTTCGCCACATCCTCGGTCACCGCGAAGCCGAGCCCGAAGCCGGTGCCGGCATTCTGCGTCTCGCTGAACAACGAGCGCGACAGGGTCGAGAGGTCGGATTTGCCAGGCAGATGGTTCATCGTCATCAGGTCGAGCGTCTTGCGCCCGAGCAGCCGCGCGCCGTCGAGCTCGCCGCCATTGGCGCACATCAGGCAGAAGCGGTGATAGTCGAGCGCGGTCGAGACCAGTCCGCCGCCGCCCGACAGCAATTTCGGCTGGCGCCGCCACGCGCTCTCGCTCGCGCGATCGTACATCATCCGCCCCTTGCCCGCGACGAAGGTGTAGCAGTCGGTCAGCCGGTCGACCTTGCCGTCGGGGACGATGAAGCCGGTGTCGTTCATCTTGAGCGGCTTGAAGATCTTCTCGTCGAAATAGCGGTCGAGTTTCATGCCCGACACCCGCTCGATCACCGCGCCGAGCACATCGGTCGAGACGGAATAATTCCACGCCGTGCCCGGCGAGAATTCGAGCGGCAGCTTGCCGAGCGCGGCGACGAAACCATCGAGGTCGTTGCCGCCATGCCAATTGTCGATCTTGCCCTCGCGATAGGCGGCGTCGACGTTCGAGCGGTTCTGAAAGCCGTAGGTAAGGCCGGACGTGTGGCGCAGCAGGTCGAGCATGCGCATCGGCTCGGCGGTCGGCGTGGTCGGCAGGAATGGCACCCCGCCGCCACCGCCATTATAGACGCCGATGCCCTTGAACTCGGGCAAGACGTGATGGACCGGGGTGTCGATCGCAACCTTGCCGTCCTCGACCAGCATCATGAACGCGACCGACGTGATCGGCTTGGTCATGCTGGCGATACGGAAGATCGAGCCCTCGTCGATCGCCCTGTCCAAGCCCTCGACCGCGGCGCCCTGGCTCGAGAAATGGACGATCTCGCCGTCGCGGCTGACCAGGATCTGGGCGTTGGGCAGTTTGCCCGAATCGAGGTACCGTTCCTTCAGGAAAGTCGGGATGCGGTCGAGGCGGGCGGCGTCGAAGCCGTGCTTTTCGGGTGCTTTCATCAGCATCGCTCTTCCATACCTCTATTTCAAATTTCGACTCTGTATTGCCTTGAGCGGCGCTCGAATCAACTCTAACGTTGCGAAAATGAGCGGGCACAGACCCGAGATACCCGAAGCTGGAGAGCGGCGCCTTGTCAACGATACCCGCGAACGAACCCGTCATTGCCCTCGATCCCGCGTGGCCCAAGGTTTCGCTCAAGGACGCGACCGCCGTGCTGACGGCGCCGGGCACCAAGTTCGAGATGGAGACGGTCGAGATTCGCGGCGTGCCGACGCGCGTGTGGAAGCATGCGATGCACGATCTCGGCGAATTGCTCGACTTGTCGCGAACGCATGGCGAGCGGCTGTTCACGATCCACGAAGACGAGCGCGTCAGCTACGAAGCCAATTACCGAGCGACCGCGGCGCTCGCCCGCGCGCTGCAGGACATGGGCGTCAAGAAAGGCGATCGTGTCGCCTTCGCGATGCGCAATTTACCCGAATGGCCGGTGATCTTCTTCGCGATCACCACGCTCGGCGCGATCGCGGTGCCGCTCAACGCTTGGTGGACCGGTGCCGAGCTCGAATACGGTATCAACGATTCGGGGTCGACAGTGCTGCTGGTCGATGCCGAACGCTACGAGAGGCTGCGGCCGCATCTGGCGGCGATGCCCGGCGTCGAGCATGTCGTCGTCGCGCGCGCACCGGTGCCGATCGAGGGAGCGACCGCGCTTGAGGATATCATCGGCGGCCCGAAGAGCTGGGCGGACCTGCCGGCCGAAGATCGGCCCAGGGTCGCGATCGACAGCGATGACGACGTGACCATTTTCTACACCAGCGGAACCACCGGCAATCCCAAGGGCGCGCTCGGCACGCACCGCAATCTCGTCACCAACATCCTGTCGGGCGGCTTCGCGGCGGCACGCAGCTTCGTCCGCCGCGGCGAGCCCATCCCCGACCCGATCCCGCGCACCAGCCTGACCGTGATCCCGATGTTCCACGTCACTGCCTGCTCGGCGGGGCTGATGGGGACGATGGCGGGTGGCAGCACCACGATCTTCATGCGCAAATGGGACGCGGTGAAGGCGATGGAGATCATCGAGCGCGAGAAGGTCAATTTCACCGGTGGCGTGCCGACCATCGCCTGGCAGCTGATCGAGCATCCCGACCGGCACAAATACGACCTCTCGTCGATCGAGGCGATCGCTTACGGCGGCGCGCCCTCGGCGCCCGAACTGGTCAAGAGGATCTACGAGGAATTCGGCGCGCTGCCAGGCAACGGCTGGGGCATGACCGAGACGATGGCGACCGTCACCAGCCATTCGAGCGAGGACTATCTCAACCGGCCGACCAGCGCGGGGCCGCCCGTCGCGACCGCCGATCTCGAGATCCGCGCCGACGATGGTGTCACCGTGCTGCCGACCGGCGAGGTGGGCGAACTCTGGGCGCGCGGCCCGATGATCGTGAAAGGCTATTGGAACAAGCCCGAAGCGACCGCGGAAACATTCATCGAGGGCTGGGTGCGGACCGGCGACCTCGCGCGGCTCGACGAGGAAGGATTCCTGTTCATCGTCGATCGCGCCAAGGACATGGTGATCCGCGGCGGAGAGAACATCTATTCGTCGGAAGTCGAGAACGCGCTCTACGAGCACCCGGCGGTGACCGATGCCGCGGTGATCGGCATCCCGCATCGGACGCTGGGCGAGGAGCCCGCCGCAGTGGTCCATCTGGCGCCGGGGACGTCCGCGACCGAGGCGGAATTGCAGGCCTGGGTGCGCGAGCGGCTCGCCGCGTTCAAGGTGCCGGTGGCGATCCGCTTCGTCCACGAGACGCTGCCGCGCAATGCCAATGGCAAGATTCTGAAGAAGGATCTGAAGGGTCTGTTCGAGGACCGCGTGGGGGAAGCGGCATAAACGCCGTCAGCGGCCCGCGTTCGATTGAAACACGATCGCGCCGACCACTAATCCCCTCGTCACCCCGGCCTTGTGCCGGGATCCGCCTAGCCATCAGCGATACGGCTTGCGGAACGGTGGATGCCGGCACAAGGCCGGCATGACGAATTGCCGTCCGATCAGCGCTTGTACCTTGGCGCCGTTTCCCGAGCAAAAAACACGGCGACCAGCCCAACGACCGCGGCCGCTGCCATGTACCAGGCGGGCGCCAGCGGGCTGCCGGTGACGCCGGTCAGCCAGGCGACCACGAACTGGGTCGATCCGCCGAAGATCGAGATCGCCAGCGCGTAGACGATCGACAAGGCGCCTGATCGGACGCGCGGCGGGAAATCCTCGGTGATGTGGACCAGCACGGCACTCAGCGCGATGCCGATCGCGAGGCGCAATCCGCAGCCGACCACGAACAGGCTCGCCTTGCCCGGTGCGACGGTGATCAGCCAGAAGGCTGGAAGAGTGATCAGGCAGACGAGCAAAGTCGGCAGAATCATCGCCGGCCGCCGGCCATAGCGATCGGCGAGCCAGCCGCCCAAGGGCGCGCCGATCGTCCCGCCGACACCGACCGCGATCGTCCCCCAGAACGCGATGCCCGAGGGCAAATGCAGCGTGGTCTTGGCGAAGGTCGTCAGGAAATTGGTGACATAGGTCATGATCGTCCCGGACAGCAGGGCCAGGAAGGCGATGACCGCGGTGCGGCGATAGCTGCTGAGCGGGGGTGGGGCGATCGCAGCGGCCTCGGCGGGTAGTGACTCGGGCAACGTCCGGCGCAAGACGAGGCCGATCGGCACCACGCCGACGCCCAGCGCCAGCGCGATCCGCCAGCCCCAGGCGGCGAGCGTGACGTCGTCGAGCATTTGCGCGAGCGCCCAACCGATCAACCCCGCGATCAGCACCGCGACATTCTGCCCGAACATCTGCATCGAGACGTAGAGCCCGCGGAGATGCGGCGGCGCGGCCTCGGCCAGGAAAGCGGTGCTCGGCCCGACTTCGCCGCCGAGCGCAAATCCCTGCAGCAACCGCCAGAAAATGACCAAGGCGGGCGCGGCGATGCCGATCGTGGCGTAGGACGGGGTCAACGCGACCCCCAGGCTGGCGATCCCGATCAGCGCGAACGAGACCAGCATCGCCGGGCGCCGGCCGACGCGATCACCGAAGATACCGAGGACGAATCCGCCCAAGGGTCTGGTCAGGAACCCCGCGCCGAATGTCGCCAACGCGGCGAGCAGGCTCGATTGCGGGTTGGTCGCGGGGAAGAACGCACGGCCGATCTCCACCGCGAAGAAGGTGAAGATCAGGAAGTCGTAGAATTCCAGCGCGTTGCCGAGCGTAACGCCGGCGACTTGGGCTGCGGTGATGCGTGGCGTGGCGGTCGTCGTCATCGGGCTCCCCAGCTCGTTTCGCATCAAGGGATGCCGCGACGCGCAAGTCAATCGCCGGCGCGGCTGGTGTTTGATGCGTGCCGGTTATAGGCGCTCCGCCATGATCTCGATCCGCGACGCCATCCCGGCCGACGCCGCCGCCATCCTGCCGATCCACAATCATGCCGTGCTGTCGACGACGGCGGTGTGGAACGAGGGCGAATCGGACCTGGCGGGACGCGAGGCGTGGCTGGCGGCGCGCGCGGCGGCGGGATTTCCGGTGCTGGTGGCCGAGATCGACGACGAGGTTGCTGGTTATGCCTCGTTCGGCGATTTCCGCGCCTGGGACGGCTATCGCTTCACCGTCGAGCATTCGGTCTATGTCGATCCCGCGCGGCATCGCGCCGGCGTCGGCCGCGCCTTGCTCGAGGCATTGATCGAGCGCGCCCGGGCGATGGGCAAGCATGCGATGATCGCCGGGATCGAGGCGGGCAACCAGGGCTCGATCGCGCTCCACTGTTCGCTCGGCTTCGAGGAAGTCGGGCGCTTGCCGCAAGTCGGCGCCAAATTCGGCCGCTGGCTCGATCTCGTCTTCCTCCAGCTGACGCTCGACGACCGCGCCGCACCCTGAGCGGATAACCCGTTCAAAATGGAGCCTTCCTTTCTGGCTCTGGAAGGCTCGCAGGCGTAACGTTCCTTCCGCAAATACGGGGGATGCCATGATGCGCTTTGCCGTTCGTCGCCCATTCCAGATAATCGCCCTGGTCGGGGCCATGACCATCTTCGCCGTCGCCTGCACGACGAAGCAAGGGTCCGCGCCGCGGCCGGGTGGGGTCGCCAACGCCGTTTGCCCGACACCGCAGAACATGCCGACCGGATTCGACTATCCGCAACCGGCGGCGACGGTCGAAGGCTGGGTGACGAGCGCCGATGTCGCGCGCACGCGCCAACATGGCTGGAACCTGTGGGCCGGGCTCAATTCGATCGTGGACGGCAAGCCGATCTGGCAAAGCTGGTGTACCGAGACCCAGGCGTTCGCGCCCGATCCGTCGGTGACCGCGAAACTCGGCAAGACCGAGCCGGTGGTGGCGACCGTGCCGATGCGCAAGTTCAAGCTCAACAACGGCTCGACCAGCGGCGCCGACCCGATCAACTTCCCGGTCTCGCCGATTTATGCCGTGCCGCAGCCGGTTATCGACCGTTACAAGGGGACGGCCTGCCTGCAGGGGAGCACACCTGCCGACTACAGCCTGTCTAACGGCCCGACCTTGCAGAACAACGGCGACGTGATGGTCGCGGGGGTGATCTACAATCAGCCAGCTTATGACTGGATCCGCAACAACAAGCTGTATCTGCAATCCACGCTCAACGGCATGGTCCCGCCGCCGACCCAGACCAAGCAGATGCCGGCGATGCCCGACGGCTCGATCGTGCTCAAGCCGATGATGTGGCCGGTCGCGGCCGGCGGCTTCACCGCGCTGCCGATCTGGGACGATCCCGCCTCTGACGACGGCGCCTATGCCGGGTTCGAGATCCAGAAGAAATGGCCGCGCGCGGTGGCGGTGACGACGACCCCCGCGGCGCAGGTCATCCCGTCATCGGTGACGTTCCTCCACGGCGTGACGATGAACGGCCAGCCGCTCGGCCCCAACACCTATGCCAAGCCGCGCGTCGTCGGGGTCGATCGCTTCTACAATTACAAACCCGACCTCTCGACCATGGCGCAATGCGACCGCGCGATCCTCGATGCCTCGGCTTATTATGCTTATGGCCGGATGTTCCAGCAGGGCGATTATCTGGTCCTAGTCGCGATGCACATCATGACCAAGGAGCAACCGGCCTGGACCTTCCAGTCGGTATGGTGGGACGATTCGTCCTCGACCAGCCCCTATGCCGCCGACCGGCCGAACCTGCCGCCAAGCCAGGCACCAGGGCCGTGGCGCAATTATCTGATGGCGGCGACCTACGGCATCCCGGCGGGCCCGGGCAGCAACCAATGGCCGGTTGCGTTCAATCCCTATATCGAGCTCGCCGCCGACCATCCGATCAAGACCAATTGCATGAATTGCCATCATCGCGCGGCATGGCCGGCGTCGAGCACCGAATATCAGGCGCCGGGCGGCCCGAGCGCGCTCGACATCTTCGCGCTCAACAATGCGGTGCTGAACGGCAAGATCGGAGTCGATGCCTTATGGTCGATCAGCGATCGCGCTTTGGCATCCAACCAGCGGATGGAGGCGGTCGCCACACGGAAATAGCCGTTCAGGCGCGGCGGCGCTCGATCGCGTTGTGCCGCGGCCTCAGGCCTTCCATTGCACCGGGCGGATTGCCGGGATGACCAGCCCCCAGCTGATCAGCCCCAGCACTGCCACCGCGGCCGCGACGATGAAGGCGGGCAGATAGGAGCCGGTGCGGTCGACCAGCCAGCCGGTGACGATCGGGCCGATGATCCCGGCGAGATTGGCGACGAAATTCTGCAACCCGACCCAGCGCCCGCCAGCGCGCGGGCCGGCCAGAGTCTGGGCGATCGAATAGACCATCGGCGTCATCATCCCGATGAAGAAGCCCGCCAGCGCCATCATCCCCGCCGCCGCGATGCCCGACGTCAGGCCCGCGCCGAGCAGGGCAAGACCGGCGCCCGCCGTCCCGACCATGATCATGACCCGGCATCCATGAACGCGCGCGCCGCGCTTGATCAGATGGTCGGATCCCCAGCCCGAAACCAGCGATCCCAATGCCTGGGCGAGATAGACGATCGCGCCGATCGTCGCCATTTCGGTCAGCGAGAATCCCTGCCCCTTGACCAAAAAGATCGGCAGCCAGGTCAGCACCAGATATTGCGAATAATTGGTCGAGAAATGACCGAGCGACGCGCCCCAGGCGGCGCGCTGGGCCAGGATCTGCGCGTAGGTCGGCGGCGCATGATCGTCCTTCGCCTCGACCGGCAGCGCCGGCGGCTGGCGAGTCGTCAGCCACGGCCATAGCCAGGCGACCGATGCCATGCCGAATGCGACGAACACCCAACGCCAGCCGAAATGCGCGAGGATCATTCCGCCGGCGAAGGTCCCCGCCATCGGCCCGATCGCCATGCCGGTGGTGATCAGCCCGTTGGCCTTGCCGCGCTCGGCCTCGGGCACCGCTTCGGCCAGGATGCGCGAGGTGCAGGGGAAGATCGCCGCTTCGCCCGCGCCGAGCGCCAGCCGGAGCAACAGGATCGACACCAGCCCGCCGGCGAGCCCGGTAAACAGGGTCGCCAGCGACCATACGCCCAGGCCGATCGCCAGCACGCGACGGACGTCGAGCCGCTGCGCGACCGAGCCGGCGATGAGTTGGGCAGGGGCATAGACCCAGAAGAAGGACGACAGCAGGATACCGAGCCAGGTGCTCGAAATGCCGAGCTCGCTCTTGAGCGCGGGCGCCACGGTCGAGAGATTGCCGCGATCGGCGTAGTTGAAGAACACTGCGGTCGCGAGCAGCAGCACCACGCGGCTGCGATCCCGGCTGACCAACGCTGCGCCCCGTTCGATCATCCTCGTCCCCCGATGCCGTCGTGATCGCGGCGTAAGGACGAGTCATATCTTATGACACCGGTTTCTCAAGGCGTCCGGAGAGCGATTTAGCGCAACGCTTCGTCGACCGCGGCGAGGGCATGGAGCGTGGTGGTATCGAACATCGGCACCGCGCTGTCGGACTGGTCGACGAGCAGCATGATCTCGGTGCAACCGAGCACGATCGCTTCGGCGCCGCGCTCGACCAGCCGCGCGATGATCTCCCGATAGACGGCGCGTGAGGCCGGCTCGATCTTTCCGGCGATCAGTTCCTCGTAGATCACGCGATGGATGGCGCGCCGGTCCGCTTCTTCGGGGATCAGAACGTCGAGGCCGGCCGCCGCCAGCCGGTCGCGGTAAAAGGCTTTTTCCATGGTGAAGGCGGTGCCGAGCAGCCCGACCCGCTTCAACCCCGCTTGGGCGATGGCTCCGGCGGTCGGATCGACGACATGGAGCAACGGCACCGCGATCGCCGCCGCGACCTCATCGGCCATCAAGTGCATGGTGTTGGCGCAGATCACGACGAAATCGGCGCCGCCTGCCTCCAGTCTTTTCGCGACCTCGATCATTCGCACGGTCAGCGAAGACCAGTCGCCACTGCGCTGAAGCTTCTCGATTTCGCCGAAATCGACCGAGTAGATCAGGCACTCGGCCGAATGCGCGCCGCCCAGCCGTTCGCGCACCGCGCGGTTGATGATCGCGTAATATTGCGCCGAGCTTTCCCAGCTCATCCCGCCGATGAGGCCAATCGTCTTCATGCCGTCGATTATGATGCCCCAAGGCGAGGAAACAAAGCCCGGCGCAGAATCGTTACGCTTCCGAGATTTTTCGAACGGGCCGAGGATGCTGACCGACAATTTCCTGCGCAATCGCCGCCGCCGCGAGTTGAGCGAAGAGGAGAAACAGGCGCTCGAAGGATTGCTGACCGCGCCGGTCACCTTGCCCCGGCGTAAGGTGATCACCAGTCGCGGTGACGTGGCGACGCGATCGACGTTCCTGATTTCGGGTTTCATGTGCCGATACATGGACGGCGCCGACGGCCATCGGCAGCTTGTCAGCGTCCAGACGCCGGGCGATTTCGTCGACCTGCACGCTTATCCGCTACAACGGCTCGATCATGATATCGCGACGCTCAGCGAATGTACCGTCGCTTATGCACCGCATGACAAGATCACCCAGGTGATCGAACGGCTGCCGCATCTCGGTCGGGTCCTGTGGTTCTCGACCCTGCTCGACGCGGCGATGCACCGCGAGTGGATTTTCCGCCTGGGCAGGCTCGATGCGGTCGGCCGTGTCGCACACATGCTGTGCGAGACCTATGCGCGGCTCGACGCGGTAGGGATGGTCGAGGACGGCTCGTTCGCCTGGCCGCTGACGCAGCAGGATCTGGGGGAAGCGTGCGGGCTGACCTCGGTCCATGTCAACCGCACGCTGCGCGTGCTGCGCGAGGCGGGAATGGTCGAAGTGTCGGACCGCATCGTCACCATGCTCGATTTCGAGCGGCTGGCGTCGACCGGCGAATTCTTTCCCGATTATCTCTATTTCGACAACCATACGCGCACGCCTTGACGGGCGAGGTCAGCAACATTTCCCTTGCCGCGAAATCCCTACCCCGGCGAAGGCCGGGGCCCCGTTTCGCGACATTGGCGACGATGTCCTGTCGCTGTGAACGCTTGGCCACCAGGCCTCGGTCTTCGCCCGGGTGGGAGTGGGGACGTCGAGGGGAAGAATTCGATGGCGGGTTTCTAGCCCGCGGTGTCGACCACCGATCTAACCGCTTGCGCCCAGCCATCGAGCCTTGCCTTGCGCACATCGTCCGCCAGATTTGCGCGAAAGGTATCGATCTTCCCCCTCATCGCCGCGGCGGCGCCGAGATCCTTGAACAGCCCGGACCCGACTCCCGCAAGCATCGCCGCACCCAGCGCCGTGGTTTCCGCGAAGGCCGGCCGCTCGACTTCCACCTCCAGCATGTCCGCCAGATCCTGCGCCATCCAGTCGTTGGCGACCATCCCGCCGTCGATCCTGAGCGTCTTCCAGTCGGCGCCGTCCGCGGCGAACGCGGTCTTGAGATCGTGCGCCTGGTGCGCCATCGCCTCCAGCGCGGCGCGGACAATGTGGGCGCGGGTCGCGGTGAAGCTCAGTCCCGAGATGCTGCCACGCGCCTCGGCTTCCCACCATGGCGCACCGAGGCCGGACAGGGCGGGGACGAGATAGACGCCGGCATTGTCGGGAACCGATCGCGCCAGCCCTTCGGTCTCGTCGGCGGTGGCGATCAGCTTGAGCGAATCGCGCAGCCATTTGATCAGGCTGCCGGCGACGAACACCGATCCTTCGAGCGCATAGGCGCGGCGGCCGCCGAGTTGCCAGGCGACCGTGGCGAGCAGGCGATTGCGCGATGTCGGCTGGCGCGCGCCATATTGCGTCAGGACGAACGCGCCGGTGCCGAAGGTCGCCTTGGTATCGCCCGGTTCCAGGCACGCCTGGCCGATCGTCGCGGCCTGCTGGTCGCCGGCCATGCCGCAGATCGCGATGGGGGCGCCGAACAGACTGGTCGTGCCGTAATTCCCGGCGCAATCGACGATCTCCGGCAGCGCGCGGCGCGGCGCGTCGAACAGGTCGATCAGCCCGTCGTCCCAATGCCCGCTTCCGATCGCCATCAGCGCGGTGCGGCTGGCATTGCTGGCGTCGGTGATGTGAAGACCGGCGCGATCGTCGTTCGCGGTCAGTTTCCATACCAGCCACGAATCGATCGTGCCGACCGCCAGCCGGTCGCCCGCCTCTTTGAGCTGCGGCCAATTAGCCATCGCCCAACCGATCTTCGACCCCGAGAAATAGGGATCGAGCAGCAAGCCGGTACGTGCCTGCACGGTCGGTTCGTGCCCAGCCTCCTTGAGGTCGCGGCACCAGGCGGCGGTACGCCGGTCCTGCCAGACGATCGCCGGCGCGAGCGGCTCGCCGCTGTTCTTGTCCCAGAACACCACGGTCTCGCGCTGGTTGGTGATGCCGATCGCTGCCACCGCTTCGGCGCCGCCGGCCAGGTCGACCATCTTGCGCGCGCAAGCCAGGGTCCGGTCCCAGATTTCCGTCGCGTCATGCTCGACCAGGCCGGGGGAGGGGTAATGTTGGGTCAATTCGGCCGATTCGCAGCCGAGGCAGGTGCCGTCGGGGGCGAACAGCATCGCGCGAGTGGAAGTGGTGCCTTCGTCGATGACCAGCAGCTTGTCGCCCATTAACCCAGGCTAGCCGGGATTACTTTGCCCGCCAATGGCGCTACGGAAGCGACATGGAAATGGGCGAAGCGGAAGCGGGAGCGAATCTGTCGGCGACGTTGGGTGGCGCGGCGGCGGTCGTGCCGACACCTCCAGCCGCGTCCGATGCTGACGCCGCGGCGCCGTTGCCCCCTGGTTCACCGATCGAGGAGGGGCCGCCGCCGGTCATCGACCCAAGGCGCGACCGCCTGCTCGCCGGGCTGACCCTGGTCGCCAGCCTGGGACTGTTGCTCGGCCTGCCGTTCGCGCTGAAGGCGGGGGCCGAATTCTTCCTGCCGGTGACCGTCGCGCTGGTCATCGCAATCGCGCTGATCCCGGTGCTCGAATGGCTCGAACGACGGCGGCTGCCGTCGTGGCTGGCGGCGTTGATCTGCGTGCTGACGTTCATCGCCGCGGCCAATGTCGCGCTGGCCGCAATCGTCGTTCCGGCGATTGAATTCTTCCGTCGATTGCCTGAGCGGATCGACCGCATCCAGGCCAATCTGGCGCCAGTCCTCGATCTCTATGCGAGCCTGGAAAAATACATCAATCGCGCGGCGGCGCACATCGCCACCATTCCCCGGGTCAAGGCGGCGACGCCGGTGTCGCCGCCGAGTTCGCTGCTCGACCTGATCGCCACCTCGGCGCCGACCGCGCTGGTGCAGATCTTCTTCGGCATCCTGGTGGTGTTCTTCTTCCTCGCCGGCTGGACGCGGACGCGCCGCCGCACGATCACCAGCCGCGCGAGCTTCGGCGGTGCGATGGCGACCGCGCGCGTGATCCAGGACGTGGTCGACGACGTTTCCGCCTATCTCGGCACGATCACCGCGATCAACATCGCACTGGGGCTGATCGTCTCGGCGGCGCTGTGGCTGATCGGCATGCCCTATCCTTTGATGTGGGGCGGCATCGTCTCGCTGCTCAACTACATCCCCTATTTCGGCCCGATCGTCGCGGCGTTGCTGCTGGCGGTGGGCGGGCTGATGACCTTTCCCGACGTGTGGGTGGCGCTGTTGCCGGCGGCGATCATGATCGGCTGCCATCTGCTCGAAGCCAACGCCGTGACCCCGTTCATCGTCGGCCACCGCCTGACGATCAGCCCGGTGTTGATCCTGATCTCATTGAGCTTCTGGAGCTGGGTGTGGGGAACACCGGGCGCGCTGCTCGCGGTGCCGCTCCTCATCATCATCCAGACCGTGATCGGCGCGGCGGGCAAGCCCGACATCGCCGGCTTCCTGTTCGAACACGGCACCCTGGTCAGCGAGCGCAAGCGTGGCCGCTGGGGTGTGAGAAGAAACTGATTTGAGGGCTGTTGACAGGGGGAGGCGGCTCGCTTAGTGGCCGCGCCTCACGCTTCCAAGCGGGTGTAGCTCAGTTGGTTAGAGCGCCGGCCTGTCACGCCGGAGGTCGCGGGTTCGAGCCCCGTCACTCGCGCCATTTTCGGCGTGGTAATCCCCTAAAAATCAGATGATGTAGGCGCTCAGCGCCACCGCCCGGTCTCCATCCAGCTCAGCATGCGGCGCATCGGCAGCAGCCACAGCCAGGCGATTCCGGTGACGACGTAGAACAGCAGCTGGAGAATCCCAGGCCAGCGCCCGACCCAGGGCGACAGGCTGACCACCGCGATGCACCAGATCGCGATCATCGTCAGGATGGCAAGCATGCCGACCGGCTTTTGCCAGCGTGGTTGGGACGGCGGGTTCATCGGGTGATCCATCCTTGTTCGGTGACGACGGCGTTGAGCTTCATGTCCCAGGGATCGACCGGCAAGTCCTCGACTTGCTGGACGCTCCAGGCGACGCCGACGCGCCAGGCATCGGGGAAGCGCGCGAAGGCGCCGTCATAATAGCCCGCGCCCTGGCCCAATCGATCGAGCTTGGCGTCGAACGCCAGCATCGGGGTCAGGATGATATCGGGCGCCAACTCCGGCGCCGTGTGATGCGGCTGGAGCAGCCCGAACTGGCCGGCAATCAAATCCTCTCCCGCGTCCCAGGCCAGGAAGCGCATCGGCTCGCTGCGGTTGGTGACATGGGGGAGGGCGAGCACGCAGCCCGCGTCGACCGCCGCACGCGCCAGCGGCGCCGGATCGGCTTCGCTGCCGATCGGCACGAACGAGGTGACGGTCAGCCCGTGTTCGAGCCGGGCGCGAAACTGCTCGGGGACCACGATCGGCGGCGGCCCGCTCGCGACGAACGCGTCGCGCGCCGCGCGAATCTCCGCGCGCAGCGCCTTCTTGGCGTCGGGACCGGTCATGCTGCGCTGGTCATGATGCGATGGAGTGGCGGGACCACCATGGACCGTTTGCCGGGTTATCCTCTGACGCACGGTACGTCAGGTGGGGACCATGTGCGTCGGACCAGGATCCGGGCAGGGACAGCCCCCAAGGATGATGAATAGCCTCAGGGATAATATACAGCTCGTATCGGGCAGTACCCGCCGACGCCAATTTAGGCTTCCGGGCCCGGTTTCTCAAGGGTCTCGGCCAATGCCTCGAGACGATCGGCGAGCCGGGCGAGATAGGCCGGGCTGGGGCCGCCGTCCGCCAAGGGACGATTTTCGGCCTGGTCGAGACTGTCGGCCAGCATCAGCGCGATCAGCAGCATCGTGCGTTCGGCATTGAGCCCGCCCGAGGCGCGGTTGGCCATCGGCCAGCGCTGGTCAAGCATTTCTCCCAGCCGGCGAAGCTGCGCTTCCTCCCCGTCGCGGCAAGCGACGCTATGGCGACGGTCGCCGATCGTCAGCGTGACCTCAGCCATTGCGCGCTCCCAGAGCGTCGAGCGCGGCGATCGCTTCCCCGACGCGGGCACGCAGCGAATCGTGGCGTGTTTTCAAGTCTTGTGCGCGCTTGTCGCGGGCCGAGAGCGCCCGTTCGATCCGGGCGAGCGCGGCGTCGATCCGATCGGTCGGGGAAGCGTCTGCCATCCGGCGGGAATAGCACGCGACGGGGGCGCGGCAAGATCGATTCGCCGCGCGAACGGACCGGCCTCCCTGTCGGAGAATGCCCATCGCGGTCCTAAATGGCGGCGCGGAAGGTTGACGCGCGGGGCGGTGATCCCCAAAGGCACCCGCGACCGACCGGCCCCATTTCGCGCGTGCCGGCATCAGCGGCTCAAGGAGCGATACACATGGCGGTGAAGGTTGCGATCAACGGTTTCGGGCGGATCGGGCGTCTGGTGGCGCGCGCGATGCTGGCGCAGGGCGATACCGGTCTGGAACTGGTGACGATCAACGATCTCGGCGACGCCAAGGCCAATGCCTGGCTGTTCAAGCGCGATTCGGTCCACGGCAAATGGCCGGGCGACGCGCATGCCGAGGGCACCGACATGGTGATCGACGGCAAGCATATCCGCGTCACCGCCGAGCGCGACCCGGGCAAGCTGCCGCACAAGGAACTGGGCGTCGACCTCGTGCTCGAATGCACCGGCTTCTTCACCGATCGCGAGAGCGGCCAGAAGCACCTCGATGCCGGCGCCAAGAAGGTGCTGATTTCCGCCCCCGGCAAGAATGTCGACTTGACCGTCGTCTATGGCGTCAATCACGACAAATTGACCGCCGACCACACGATCGTCTCGAACGCGTCGTGCACGACGAATTGCCTCGCCCCCGTCGCCAAGGTGCTGCACGAGGAGTTCGGCATCGAGCGCGGCCTGATGACCACGGTCCACGCCTATACCAACGATCAGAAGATCCTCGATCAGATCCATTCCGACCTGCGTCGCGCTCGCGCCGCGGCGATGTCGATGATCCCGACCACCACCGGCGCCGCGCGCGCCGTCGCCGAGGTGCTGCCCGAATTGAAAGGCAAGCTCGACGGCTCGGCGATCCGCGTGCCGACCCCCGACGTGTCGCTGATCGACCTGACCTTCACGCCGTCGCGCGACGTCACGAAGGAAGAGATCAACGCCGCGCTCAAGGCGGCGGCCAAGGGCAAGCTCAAGGGTGTGCTCGATTACACGGACGAGCCGCTCGTCTCGATCGACCTGATGGGCTCGCCCGCCTCCTCGACCGTCGACAGCCTCGAAACCGCGGTGCTCGAAGGCAAGCTCGCCCGCGTCGTCAGTTGGTACGACAATGAATGGGGCTTCTCGAACCGCATGGTCGACACCGCCAAGGCGATGGCGGCGCTGATCTGACCTTCTTGTTCCCCCTCCCGCTTGCGGGAGGGGCTAGGGGAGGGCGTGTTTCCTTCCAACAGACGTTGACAAGCCCTCCCCCGACCCCTCCCGCAAGCGGGAGGGGAGTTTTTGTTTCAGGAGCTCGGCACATGGCGCGCAACTTCAAGACGCTCGACGACATGGGCGACATCGCCGGCAAGCGCGTGCTGGTCCGTGAGGACCTCAACGTGCCGATGGCCGATGGTGCGGTGACCGACGACACCCGCCTGCGCGCCGCGGTGCCGACGGTCGCCGAACTCGCGGACAAGGGCGCCAAGGTGCTCGTGCTGGCGCATTTCGGCCGCCCCAAGGGGCAGCGCAACCCCGAGATGAGCCTGGCGCTCGTCACCCGGCCCTTCGAGCAAGTGCTGGGGCGCTCGGTGCGCTTCATCGACGATGAAGGCGCCGCGGACGCGATCGCGACGCTTAAGGATGGCGATGTCGCGATTCTCGAGAATACGCGCTTCGACCCCGGCGAAGAGAAGAATGCGCCGGAGACGGTCGGGCGGCTCGCCGCGCTCGGCGATCTCTACGTCAACGACGCCTTCTCGGCCGCGCACCGCGCGCATGCCTCGACCGAAGGGCTCGCGCACAAGCTTCCCGCTTATGCCGGCCGTCAGATGGAAGCCGAACTCGACGCGCTCGACAAGGCGCTTGGGGCGCCCGAGCACCCGGTCGCGGCGGTGGTCGGCGGCGCCAAGGTGTCGACCAAGCTCGACGTGCTTAAGCATCTGGTGGCGCGGGTCGACCATCTGATCATCGGCGGCGGCATGGCCAACACCTTCCTGGCCGCGCGCGGCGTGAATGTCGGCAAGAGCCTGGCCGAGCATGACCTGACCGGCACGGCGGAAGAGATTTTCGACGCCGCCGATGCCGCCGGCTGCACCATCCATCTGCCCTATGATGTGGTGGTGGCGAAGGAGTTCACGCCGAATCCCGCAACGCGCACGGTCAATGTCCATGAAGTCGCCGCCGACGAGATGATTCTCGATATCGGCCCGGCCGCCACCGAGGCGCTGGGCGACGTGCTCAAGAATTGCCGCACACTGGTGTGGAACGGGCCCTTGGGCGCGTTCGAGACGCCGCCGTTCGACGCCGCGACGATGGCGCTGGCGAAGACCGTCGCGGCGCTGACCCGCGAAGGATCCCTGGTTTCGGTGGCGGGCGGCGGCGACACCGTCGCGGCGCTCAACCAGGCCGGCGTCGCGGGCGATATGACCTTCGTCTCGACCGCGGGCGGCGCGTTCCTCGAATGGATGGAGGGCAAGGAGTTGCCGGGCGTGAAGGCGCTCGGCGCCTAAACCCTAGCGTTCGGCGAGCAGTGGCCGGACGACGGCGTCCAGGCTCCTGGCCGTGAACGCTTCCGCCTTGGCGTACCGCACGCGACCGTGGCGGTCGATCACTTAGCTCATCGGCACGGCCGACACGGCGATGTCGGGGCCGCCGACCCAGGTCGCCTGGGGATAGGGGATGATCGAGGCGGTCGCTTGTCCCTGGCCGTCGGCGCCGGGATCGACCGAGATGCCGATCACCACCAGCCCCTGGGACAGATGCTGGCGATAGTAACGCGCGAGCAGCGGGATCTCCTCGCGGCAGGGGACGCACCAGCTCGCCCAGTAATTGATCACCACCACCCGCCCGCGCAGGTCGCCGAGCGTCATCCGCTGTCCGCCGATCAAGGTCATCTGCCAGGGGATGCCCGGCCCGCCGGCCGTCGCCGGCGCGTGCAGGCCCAGGGCGGCCAGCGCCAGCGTCGCTATCCTCAACCCCCTTCGCATCGTGTCGATGTGATCCGCCGTTTCCTGTCGGTCAACGGTGCGGTCGGCGGGAGCGTGCCCGAATCGGGACGGTATAGGTCAGGTCGTGGGCGACGCGGCGGGCGATGACGGCGCGGGCTCGTTGAGCAGGGGAACGAGCACCTGATTGAGCGTGTCGAGCGTGAAAGCGCCTGCCTGGGCATAGCGGACCCGCCCGTCGCGCCCGATGATGATATTGGTCGGCAGCGCGTTGCCGATGAGGTCGTACGGGCCCTTGATCTTGCGGGTCGGCTGGATGTGCATCACCGCGAACAGTTTCTTCATGAAGAAGGGCGACACCGAATCCTCGGTCGCGACGGCGAAGACGCGCAGCCCGTGCTTCTTCTGAATCTCGTAATAGGTATCGAGCAGCGGCAGTTCCTGCCGACACGGCCCGCACCAGGTCGCCCAGTAATTGAGGATGACGACCTGGCCGCGCAATTGGTCGCGCGTGATCTTGGTGCCGTCGATCAGCGTCAGCGTGAAATCGGGCGCCGGCTGGCCGACCGTGACCTTCTCGCCATGCGCGCCGAGCGGTGCGGCGGTTCCCGCGGCGAGCGCCGCCGCGATCGCGACGCCCCGAACCAAGCGACTGATCGCGCGCATGTTTTCCCCCGAAAAAGCCCTGGCGATATCCTGCCCCGCGCGCACGATGGCGTCAACGGTCTGTACATTCCGTTCCGGACCGATTATCCGCGCCGCCGTTTTCGCCATTTCGCTCGGGCTCGTGAGACCCGGCGGGCGCGGTCGGCTTTGCCAACCCGTGTTCCATGGTG
>NZ_JBQCCN010000010.1:0-9766 GCF_051962185.1 Sphingomonas sp. | reverse complement strand
CCGGCGGCGAGCGGCAGGAAGGTGTCGGCCATTGCCGCCAGCGGCGAGCTCTCGTCATTGACCAAGGCGACCAATTGCGCGCCGCCCGTCTTGCCGGTCTCGGCAGCCGCGATCAGATCGGGGCTCCGGCCCGACTGCGAGATCGCCAGCATCAGGGTGCCGGTATAATCGGGAGCGGACTCGTAGACCGACGCGACCGAGGGCGCCGCCGAGCTGGTCAGCAGCCTGAGATGTGTCTCGACCAGGTAGCGCGCGACAGTGGCGGCGTTGTCGGAGCTGCCCCTCGCCAGCGTCACCACCGCGCGCGGCGGATCGCGGCGCAGTGCCGCGGCCAGCGCGGTGCGCGCCTCGCGCTGGCGCTCAGCCTGGCGGGCGACGGCGGCGGCCGATTCGGCGGCCTCGGCGAACATCAACGTATCCTGGGGGAGAAGCGGCACTGCGGCGGACTCAGGCTGGCGGGACGTTCAGTTCGGCGACGAAGTCATAGGCGTCACCTCTATACCATGATTTGGTGAATTCGACCGTGCGCCCGTCCTGGGTATAGCCGCGCCGCTCGATTTCGAACGCAGGCGAGTTGCGGTCGATCTTGAGCAATTCGGCCTGTTCGTCGGTGAACAGTACCGCGCGAAAGCGTTGCAGCACGCGGACCGGACGGTCCGGGCCAAGTGCTTCGTACAGCGATTCGGTGACCGCATCGAGGCTGTGCAGCGAGCTCGCCGGCACGGTCGCATATTCGAGTGCCATCGACACGCCGTCGGCATAGCGGATGCGGGTGAAGCGATAGACCTGGCTACCGGGGCTGAGGCCCAGCGCCATCGCCTCGTCGGGGGCGACTGCGCCCTCGGTGCGGGCGAGCCATTCGCTGTGCGGTGCGCGGCCGCGCGAAATCATGTCCTCGGTGAAAGACGAGATGGTCGCGAAATTCTTCTCGACGCGGGCGGCGACGAAGGTTCCGGCGCCCTGGCGGCGCGTCAGCAGCCGGGCATCGACCAGGCCGTCGAGCGCCTTGCGTACCGTCACGCGCGAGATGTTGTAGGCCGAAGCGAGGTCGCGTTCGGGCGGCAACGCCTCGTCCGGCGTCAGGACCTGACGCTCGATCGCGCTGCGAAGCACGCGCTGCAGCTGCTGGTACAGCGGCGCCGTATCCCCTTCCGGCAGCTTTCCTACGCGATCGACGAACATGGCGGATAACCCCCTGACGCTGCTTTCCTTAGGCCATTCGATAATGCCATTTCAATACCAAAAAGCGATATATTCGCACTGGTATTGATTTTGGTATTGCAATTTAATGACCAATGCGCCTTTATGGCCTCCGCAACGCGCTCGATCCGGCGACGAAACGAGACCGGACGAGCCAGACAGGGACGGTTGGTCGTGTTTTGGTACGATCCAATCCAGGGTTTGAAGGGGAAGATCATGGTCAATTTCCAAGCCAAGACGCGCCGGGCGATGTTCGCCTGTACCGCAAGCGTACTCGCGCTGACTATGGCCGCGCCCGGTTTCGCGCAAACCGCGCCCGCGGCGACCGCGCCGGCGGATGGCGGCAGCGGCCAGGCCAGCGGCGATGCTCAGGATCAGAGCAAGGATATCATCGTCAACGGCATCCGCGCGTCGATCCAGGCGTCGCTCGACGCCAAGCGCGACAACGACATGGTGTCCGAAGTCGTCACCGCGCAGGACATCGGCAAATTCCCCGACAAGAACGTCGCCGACTCGCTCGGCCGCTTGACCGGCGTCAACGTCGTCACCGGTTCGGCTTCCGCCGGCGGCTTCGGCGAGAACCAGTCGGTCTCGATTCGCGGCACCGACCCGACGCTCAACCTGACCCTGCTCGACGGCCATTCGGTCGCTACCGGCGACTGGTTCGTGCTCGACCAGACCAGCGGCGGGCGCAGCTTCGATTTCAGCCTGTTGCCGTCGGAAATCGTCGGCAAGCTCGAGGTCTATAAATCGTCGGAAGCCGACCTGGTGGAAGGCGGCATCGGCGGCACGATCAATCTCTACAGCCGCCGCCCGCTCGACTTGCCGGCCAATTCGTTCAGCCTGACCGCGCAGGCCAATTACAACGACCTCGCCGACAAGGTGAAGCCGCAGGTGTCCGGCCTCTACAGCTGGAAGAATCAGGACGGCACGTTCGGCATCCTGCTCGCCGGCTATTATCAGGAGCGCGAATTCCGCCGCGATGGCCCGGAATTCCTCGGCTACACGACCTACAACAATTTCGCCGGCACCAATCAGACGGTAACCGCGCCCAACCTCATCGGTGCCGCCTATTTCACCCAGAAGCGCGTCCGCAAGGGCGGCACCGTCGCTCTGCAATACAAGCCGAACGACCAGTTCGAAGTGACGCTCAACGGCATCTACACGCGGATGGACGCCAATAACGTCAACCGCAACTCGATGGCCTGGATCAGTCGCGTGATCGGCAACAATTCGACGCCGGGGATCGACCCGGTGACGGGTCTCCCGCGTCCCTATGCCCTGGCCAATTACAGCGTGACGAACGGTTATCTGACCGCCGCGTCGTGGAACGCGCTCGACGTGAACGGCAACCCGATCCAGGGCCGCGTCCAGGACGACATCTTCCGCGACGCTTATTCGTCGACCTGGGTCATCAATCTCGAGACCAAGTGGAATCCGACCGATCGCCTGACCCTGTCGGGCGAGGTCGGCTATACCAAGGGCGAAGGCGCCACCAAGGACACCTACGCCTGGGAAACCTATTGGAATACCGGGGTCAATTACGCGATTAATGGTAAGGGCGCAGCGGTCAATTACCCCGGCCTGCCGACCGATCCGACGTCGGCCGCCTATCTCAACAATTACTACAGCTGGTCATGGGGCGGCCGCATCCTGTCGCCCGATTCCGAAACCTATGTCCGGGCCGATGCCGAATACAAGTTCGACGGCGACTTCCTGAAATCGATCAAGATCGGCGGGCGCTATACCAACCACAAGCGCGCGGTCGATTACACCGCCTATTCCTGGCCCGGCAACGGCCTCTATTCGGGCACCAACACGATCGGCCTGGGCACGGTCTATGCCGGTGGCGCGACGCCCGACAATTTCCTCGACGGGATGGTCGACTTCCCGCCTTATACCGTGGCCGACAAGGCCAAGGTGCTGGCCGAACTCGCGACCAACGGCGGCCGCATCTTCGACTTCTATCCGCAGGCGAGCTTCTCGGTGAAGGAGAAGACCGAGGCGGTGTATGCGATGGCCAAGCTGGGCAGCGAGGAAGGCAGCTGGCGCGGCAATATCGGCGTGCGGGCAGTCCGCACCGAGCTTGAAACCACGCAATATACGCCGAACCCGTTGGCGGCCGGCGGGCTCGAGCGCGTCAACTCGATCTTCTGTCCGCTGCAGGCGGACGGAAAGAATTGGTGCGACACCAATCACGTCAACCGCAGCTATTGGGACATCCTGCCGAGCGCCAATTTGACGTTCAAGGCGGCGCCCAACCTGTTGCTGCGTGCCAGCGCGGCGAGGACGATGACGCGGCCGGGCTATGCCCAATTGGCCGGCGCGTTCACGGTCAGCGACCTCGCGCTCACCGGGACGGCGGGCGGCAACCCGTATCTGAACCCGACCCGGGCGTGGAATTTCAACGTCGCGGCGGAATATTATTACGCCAGACAGGCGCTGTTCTCGGTCAATCTGTTCTACCTCGACATCGACTCCTACGTCACCTCGACGACCACCACGCGTTTCCTGATCACGCAGCAGCACCCGGCGGGCGCGAACTTCCTGATCCAGGGACCGGTCAACGGACAGGGCGGCACCAACAAGGGCGTCGAGATCAACTGGCAGCAGCCGATCTATGGCGGATTCGGCCTGCTCGCGAACTATACCTATGCCGATGCCAAGGCGAGCAACGGCGACGTCATCGACGGCGCGTCGAAGCATACGTTCAACGTCACCGCCTATTACGAAAACTCGCTGATCTCGACGCGCTTCGCTTATACGTTCCGGTCGAAATTCCGCTCGGGAATCGATCGCGCGACGCCGATGTGGCAGGCCGATTTCGGCACGCTCGACGGCTCGCTGACGATCAACCTGACCAAGAATTTCGCGCTGACCGCCGACGCGCAGAACCTGCTCAACCACAAGCTCTATTACTTCGTGGGCGATCCCTCGATCCCGCGCGCCTATTACAATAACGGGCGCACGTTCTGGATCGGCGGCAAGGTCCACTTCTAAGTTGTCGCGCATCGGCAAGACCGCATAGGATCACCCGATGCGCACCACCCTGTTCGCCGCCGTCATGTTGTCGAGCGTGCCGGCGGCGGCACAATCCGCACCCACCCTCCCCTTGCTGCCGATGCCCGCGACGGTGACGTCGCAGGCCGGCAGCTTTTCTTTCGCCCGTGCCGCGATCGCCGCGGACGATGCCGGCGGCACGGCGGCCGCGCGGCGGCTGGCCGAGCTCGTCGCGCGCACCGGCGGGCCGAAGCTCGCGCTGGCGAGGAACGGGACGATCCGCTTCCGCCGCGACCCGTCGATCAAGGGCGCGGAAGCCTATCGGCTGCGCGTGACCCCTGCGGGGGTGGCCGTGTCAGCCTCGACCGATGCCGGGCTTTATTACGGCGCAACCACGCTCTGGCAGTTGATCGCGGGGTCGACCAATGGCCGGCTCGGCGCGGTCGCGATCGACGATGCGCCGACCTTCGCGTGGCGCGGCGTGATGCTCGATTCCGCGCGGCACTTTCAGCCGCCCGCCTACGTCAAGCAACTCATCGACCGCATGGCGATGGAGAAACTCAATGTCCTCCATTGGCACCTGACCGACGATCAGGGGTGGCGGATCGAGATCGACCGTTACCCGCGCCTGACCGAAATAGGCGCGTGGCGGCAGCCGGCCGGCGCGGCGGGGGTCGATGCCAAGACCGGCAAGCCGGTGCGCTATGGCGGCTTCTACACCAAAGCCGAAATACGCGAGATCGTCGCTTACGCCGCCGCGCGCCACATCACTGTGGTGCCGGAACTCGACATGCCCGGCCACGCGACCGCGGCGATCGCGGCCTATCCCGAACTGGGGTCGAGCCCGACCCCGCCCAGGGTGCCGAGCTCGGACTGGGGCGTGATGTACAACCTCTACAATACGGAGGATTCGACCTTCACGTTCCTGACTAACGTGCTCGACGAAGTGCTCGACCTGTTCCCCTCGACCTATGTGCATGTCGGCGGTGACGAGGCGGTCAAGGATCAGTGGAAGGCCGATCCCCGTGCCCAGGCCCGGATCAAGGCGCTCGGTCTCAAGAACGAGGAGCAATTGCAGGGCTGGTTCGTCGCGCGGCTCGGCGATTACCTGCAGAAAAAGGGACGGCGGCTGGTCGGCTGGGACGAGATTCTCGACGGCAACGTGCCCCA
The DNA here is from genome assembly GCF_051962185.1 of Sphingomonas sp. GTDB lineage: Bacteria > Pseudomonadota > Alphaproteobacteria > Sphingomonadales > Sphingomonadaceae > Sphingomonas. Next base: position 4,396 of record NZ_JBQCCN010000010.1, on the reverse strand, counting down.
ATCGGCGACGGTGATGTCGTGGCACGGCGTCGACGGCGCGGTCGCCGCCGCCAAGGCCGGGCACGATGCGATCCTGTCGCCCTCGCCCGATTTCTACCTCGACCACATCCAGAGCGAATCGGGTGACGAACCACCGGGGCGCGGCGGGGTGATGGACTGGAAGCATATCTACACGTTCGATCCCGCGCCCGCCGCGCTCGACGCCGAACAGCGGCGGCATCTGCTCGGGGTACAGGTCAATCTGTGGACCGAGCATGTCCGGCTGACCGCTTATGCCGACCGCATGTTGTGGCCGCGCGCCGCGGCGCTCGCCGAACTCGGCTGGACGCCGGCGGCGAAGCGCGACTGGAACGGGTTCGCGGCGCGGCTGCCGGCCGAATTCGCGCGTTACAAGCGGCTGGGGTTCGCCTACAACATGACTCCGCTCGAGCCCTTGGCGAGCTTCGACGGCGAAGGTGGAAAGCTGGGCGTCAAGCTGCGCCAGCCGGCCGATATCGGAACGTTGCGCTACACCATCGACGGCAGTGCGCCGACCGCCGCGTCGCCGGCCTATGACGGCGCGCTAGCCCTGCCCGAAGGCACCAGGCTGCGCGCGCGTGCCTTCGCCGGCGGCGTGCCGCTCGGGACCGGGCGCGACTGGACGGTGACCGGCGCCTTGCTCCGGACGCGCGGGGCGGCCGATCTGGAATTATGCTCGTCGGGCGTGGCGCTGCGGCTGGAGGATGACGGCGCGACCGATGGCGTGCGCCGGATCCATTGGGGCAATATCATGCATCCCTGCTGGATCTGGAAGCGCGCCGATCTCGACGGCATCGCCTCGATCACCGCCGAGGTCGGGCAAGTACCGTTCAACTTCTCGATCGGCGAGGCTTTGGCCAAGGTGGTGTTCGACAAGCCGCGCACGCCGACCGGTGAACTCGAGGTGCGGCTGGATGGCTGCACCGGGCCGGTCGTCGCCAGCATCCCGCTGGGCGCGGCGGTGCGCAACACCGGGGTCAGCACGATCAGCGGATCGCTGCCCCCGCAACGGGGACGCCACGATCTGTGCATGACCTTCACCCAGACCGGCCCCGACCCTTTGTGGATGCTCGACCGACTGACCCTGAGCCCGGCGCGATGAGCGTCACGATCGCGAGCCCGCTGGCGGGCTGGGCGACGCCGCTGAGCGACGTGCCCGATCCGGTGTTCGCCGAGAAGATGCTGGGCGACGGCGTCGCGATCGACCCGGTCGAGGGGCGGCTGGTCGCGCCGGGTGCGGGGACGGTGCTGTCGGTTCATCCGGCGGGGCATGCGGTGACGCTGGAGCTCGATGCCGGACCGGTGCTGCTGCTGCATATCGGGCTGGAGACGGTCGGGCTGGGCGGCGCGGGGTTCGCGCCAAAGGTGACCGACGGCCAGCGCGTGGCGGCGGGCGACCTGCTCGTCGAATTCGACCTCGACCGGCTGGCGCGGATGGCGAAGAGCCTCGTCACGCCGGTGATCGTCACCAATGGAGAGGCGTTCGCGGTCGAAGCGCCGGTCGCGAACCGCGCGGTCGTGGCGGGCGAGCCGGTGATGCATTTCCGCGCGCTGGGCGAGGCGGTCGCGGCGGCGGGGGCGGCGGGGCCGGTCGTCAGCCGGACGCTCGACCTGCCGCTCGCGCATGGGCTGCACGCGCGGCCGGCGGCGCGGATCGCGCAGCTCGCTTCGGGCTATCCGGGGACGATCGAGATCGTCGCGCCGTCGGGACGCGTGGCGTCGGCGCGGAGCGCTGTGGCGATGCTCGCGCTGGCGTTGCCGCACGGCGCGGCGATCGTCGTGCGCGGCAGCGATGCCGACGGGGTCGCGGCGGTCGTAGATCTGCTGGCGAGCGGGATGGGCGAGTTGCTGCCGGTCGCGCCTCCACCCATGGCCGCGCCTGCCGCGCCGGTCGACCTGCCGTCGGTGCTGAAGGGCGTGGTCGCGGTGGCGGGCACCGCGATCGGCCCGGCGTTCCGGCCGGTCGATCCGGTCGCGGAGATTGCCGAACAGGGCGCCGGCGTCGAGGCGGAACGTGCCGCCTTGGCCGCGGGCAAGACCAAGATACGCGCGGAACTCGCGGCCGATGCCGCGGGCGAGGGCGATCGCGCGGGAATCGCGGCGGCGCATCTCGTGCTGCTCGACGATCCCGAACTGGCCAAGGCTGCCGATGCCGCCATCGCGGCGGGCAGGAGCGCGGGCTTCGCCGGGCGCCAGGCGCTCGCCGGCTATGTCGAACAATTGCGCGGCGCTGGCGATGCACGCTTCGCCGAACGGATCGACGATTTCAACGATCTCGGGCGTCGCGTGGTGCTGGCGATCCATGGCGCGCCGGAGCAGGCGCCGCCGCCGCCGGGCGCGATCCTGATAGCTGACGAGCTCTATCCGTCGCAGCTGATGGCGCTGGGCGATGCCGGGCTGGCGGGGATCGCCACCGCGCGCGGCGGGACGACCTCGCACGTCGCGATCATCGCGGCGGGGATGGCGCTGCCGATGCTGGTGTCGCTCGGCGACGCGCTGGCGCGGGTCGAGCCGGGCCGCGAGCTGGTGATCGAGGACGGCGCGCTGCGTATCGCGCCCGATGCGGCGGCGGCGGTGGCGGCGCGCGCGCGGATCGAGACGCGGCGGTCGCGGCGACAGGCTGCGCTGGCGCATGCCCAGGAGCCGGCAGTCACCACCGACGGCACGCGGATCGAAGTGGTCGTCAATCTCGGCTCGGCCGTCGATGCCCGTGCGGCAGTGGCCGAAGGGGCCGAGGGCTGCGGGCTGCTGCGCACCGAATTCCTGTTCCTCGACCGCGCGACGGCACCTGACGAGGAAGAGCAGCGCGCGGCCTATCAGGCGATCGCCGATGCGCTCGGCGACCGGCCGCTGATCGTCCGCACGCTCGATATCGGGGCGGACAAGCCGGCGCCGTATATCGCGATCGCGGCGGAAGAGAATCCGGCGCTCGGCCTGCGCGGCATCCGCCTCCAGCTCGCGCGGCGCGACCTGCTCGATACGCAGCTTCGTGCCTTGCTGCGGGTCGAGGCACGCGGCGCGCTCAAGCTGATGCTGCCGATGGTCGCCGACCGTGCCGAGCTGATCGAAACGCGCGAGGCGCTTGCCCGGCTAGCGAGCGAACTCCGCGTCGGGGCCCCTGAGCTCGGCATCATGATCGAGACCCCGGCGGCGGCGCTGACCGCTGCGGCGCTGGCGGCGGAGGCTGACTTCTTCTCGATCGGCAGCAACGACCTGTCGCAATATGCACTCGCGCGCGACCGCACCAACCCGGCGGTCGCGGCGGGGCTCGACGGCCTGCACCCTGCGGTGTTGCGGCTGATCGACGAAACCGTGCGGGGCGGCGCCGCGCATGGGCGCTGGACGGGCGTGTGCGGCGGGCTCGCGGCGCAGCCCGAGGCCATTCCTTTGCTGATCGGCTTGGGGGTCAGCGAATTGTCGGTGCCGGGGGCGGCGGTCGCCGAGACCAAGGCGCTGGTCCGCACGCTCGATTTTTCCCGCTGCCGCGCGGTCGCCGCGCAGGCTCTATCCGCGCCTGACGCCGATGCCGTCCGCGCGCTCGTCCGTTCTTTGTCGGAGCAAGGCCAATGAAGCTCTCGCTGCAATCGCTCCAGCCGCTCGGCCGCGCGCTCATGCTGCCGATCGCGGTGCTGCCGATCGCCGGCCTGTTGCTGCGGCTCGGCGCTCCCGATCTGCTCGACATCCCGTTCGTCGCCGCGGCCGGCGGGGCGATCTTCGACAATCTCGGTCTGTTGTTCGCGCTCGGCATCGGGGTCGGCATCGCCAGGGACAATAACGGCGCGGCGGGGCTGGCGGGACTGGTCTGCTTCCTGGTCGCGACGCGCGGGGCGATGACCTGGCTCAACGTCCCGCCCGAGACCACCGCCAACATGGGCAAGGACATCGCCGCGCTGGCCGATGCGGCGTGGCGCGACGGGGCGATCGGGAAATTGTCGGTGCCGATCGGCATCGTCTCGGGGCTGCTCGCGGGGGCGTTCTACAATCGCTTTTCGACGATCAAATTGCCCGATTATCTGTCCTTCTTCGGCGGGCGGCGGTTCGTGCCGATCCTGTCGGGCCTGGCCGGGCTGGTGCTCGCTGCGATCGTCGGGTTCGGCTTCGAGTACATCGACCGCGGTATGAACATCCTCAGCTACGGCGTCGTCCAGTCGGGGACGACCGGCCTGTTCGTCTATGGCGTGCTCAACCGGTTGCTGATCGTGACCGGGCTGCACCATGTGCTCAACAACGTCGCCTGGTTCATCATCGGCGATTTTCAGGGCAAGACAGGCGACCTCAACCGCTTCTTCGCGGGCGATCCGAGCGCGGGAGGCTTCATGTCGGGCTTCTTCCCGGTCATGATGTTCGGCCTGCCCGCAGCTTGCCTCGCCATGTACCG
>NZ_JBQCCN010000009.1:0-5295 GCF_051962185.1 Sphingomonas sp. | reverse complement strand
CTCGGGCGTCGCGCTGATGGAGATCGTCAGCAAGCCCGACATGCGCTCGCCGGCCGAGGCCGGGGCGTATCTGACCAAGCTGCGCTCGATCCTGCGCTATGTCGGCTCGTGCGACGGCAATATGGACCAGGGATCGATGCGTGCCGACGTCAACGTCTCGGTACGCAAGCCCGGCGAGGCGTTCGGCACACGTACCGAGACCAAGAACGTCAATTCGATCCGCTTCGTCATGCAGGCGATCGAGCATGAGGCGTCGCGCCAGGTCGACGTGCTCGAAGCCGGCGGCAAGATCGTCCAGGAGACACGACTGTTCAATCCCGACACCGGCACGACGCGGTCGATGCGGTCGAAGGAAGACGCGCACGATTACCGCTATTTCCCCGATCCCGACCTGCTGCCGCTAGAACTCGACGACGCGTTCCTCGAGGATTGCAAGGCGAGCCTGCCCGAACTGCCCGATGCCAAGCGCGCGCGGTACGAAGCGCTGGGGATCACGCCGTACCAGGCCAATGTGCTGACCGCCGAAGTCGAGACCGCGCGCTGGTTCGACACCTTGCTCGACGAGGGCGCCAAGCCGGTCGCGGCTGCGAACTGGGTGTCGTCCGAGCTGTTCGGTGCGCTCAACCGGCTGGGCAAGGACATCACCGAATCGCCGGTCACGCCGGGTCAGGCCGGCGAATTGCTGGCGCTGGTCGCAGACGGCACGCTGTCCAACACCCTCGCCAAGCAGGTGTTTGAGGCCATGCTCGAAACCGGCGATGCGCCGGGCAAGATCGTCGAGGAGCGCGGTCTCAAGCAGACCAGCGACACCGGCGCGATCGAGGCGGTGATCGCCGAGGTGCTGGCGAAGAATCCCGGCCAGCTCGAGCAGTATCGCGGCGGCAAGGAAGCCTTGTTCGGCTTCTTCGTCGGCCAGACGATGAAGGCGATGGGCGGCAAGGCCAATCCGGCGGTAGTCAACGAGCTGCTCAAGAAGGCGCTGTCCTGATCGACATCCGGGTCCGACCCGCGACGCCCGCCGATTATGACGCGGTGGCACGGGTCTGGCTCGACGGATGGCTGTCGACCGGATTGAGCAATGGCGACGATCCGACGCCCGCCGCGATCCGGGCACGGATCGACAAGGATCTGGCGAAAGGCTGGACGTTGATGGTCGCGACCGCCGAAGGCGTCGTGATAGGCATGCTCGCGACCTATCCCGGCAAGGTCGATCAATTGTTCCTCGACCCCGATTGGAAGGGCAGGGGCATCGGCAAGGCGCTGTTCCCCGAGGCGAAGCGGCTGATGCCCGAAGGATTCACGCTGTGGGCCAACACCGCGAATGCGCGTGCCCGCGAATTCTACGAGCGACAAGGAATGACGCTTGGCGAGATCGCGCCTCGCCCCGACAAGCCCGAACAGATCGTCGCGCATTACCGATGGTCGCCTGGCTGATCCGTTGCGGTCGCGCTTGTGTCGCCATAGGCTGGGGAGTGAGAGGAGTTCCACGATGCTCCGACTGATCCCGATGACGCTGGGCCTATTGGCGGCGCCCGCGCTTGCCCAAACCAGCCCGGCGCCTGCGCCGCAGCCCGCTACCGCTCCGACGGTCGTGCCGACACCCGCGAAGCCCCTGCCGCGCGTGAAGATCGACACCACGGCTGGCAGCTTCACGCTCGAGATCGAGACGGTGAAGGCGCCGATCACCGCCGCCAATTTCCTGCGCTACGTCGACCAGAAGAAGCTCGACGGCATCACTTTCTATCGCGTCGTCAAGGTCGCCGACAAATTCGGCTTCGTGCAATTCGGCACCAATGGCGATCCCAAGCGGACGCTGCCGCCGATCAAGCACGAGCCGACCACGATCACCGGGCTCAAGCACCTGAACGGGACGATCTCCACTGCGCGGCTGGCGCCCGGCACGGCGCGCGGCGACTTCACCATCAGCGTCGGCGACCAGCCCTCGCTCGATGCCGACCCGACCAAGCCCGACGACGCGACCCATACCAATCTCGGCTATGCCGCGTTCGGCCATGTCGTCGACGGCATGGACGTGGTGACCAAGATTCTCGACGGACCGATCGACCCCGGCGCGACGGTGCGGGGTGCGTTCCAGGGTCAGGTGCCGGCGGCGGCGGTCAAGGTGTTGAGCGCGAGGAGGGTGCCCAACGGCTGATCGTTTCGGCCAGCCGATAATCTACAGCGATGCCGCGGCCATTCAGGACACGGCCTGCACCTGGATCAATCCGTCCGACCACAACAGGACGTCGTCCGGATCCGAGGCATTCCGGGCGATCAGCGTGCCGTTGAAGCCCGCGGCAAAGATCTTTTCCCGATCCTTCTTGCCGAATCCCTCGATATCTTTGGAACTCAGATCGAGCGCATACGGGATCATCTGTTCGAACCGGCCGAAGGCTGCCGCCAGCGCCGCCCTCGCGCGGCTGCCGTGGTTCTCGCTCCAGCGGTCTGCATTCTCGCGCGGCTCGTACGATGGGCTGCGCAGCCGAACGATGCTCGCCAGCCGCTGGCGATATAGCGTTGGGTCGGACGCTGCGTTCGCGCCCCTGGCTTGCGGCCGTCGCACGATCGTAACGTCGGCGATGACGCGGATTTGCGAAAAATCAGGCGATAATTGATAGCGATAGACGATCGAGACGCATTGCGGGGCTCCGGCGGGTGCGACGCCGTCGCAACCGCCGGCCCCCGAAGCTCCGCCGATCGCGTCGACATCGCGCGCTTCGAGCCAGGCGGTTTTGGCCATGGCGGCCCTGGTCGCCGATGCGGCCAGCGCATCGACATCGACATCGGCCAGCGCCTGTCGCACTGAAGCCGCTGTGGCGTCGGCTTTCGCGCGCAGCGTTCGCCGCATCGTGTCGCGCCGGTCGTCGGTCGCCTCGATGATGATGACACCGATCAGGCCGCCACCATTGGCCGCACTCGCGACGCGGCCGAGGTCGATGGTCGTTTCGATCTCGCGCGTCGCCACCGACATCCGCACGTCGCGTCCGCCGTCAACCATGCGGTCCCTTTGCGCGAGGGTGACGATGGGCGTCTTTTCGGCAGCGGAGGCGGCCGCGTCGGCTGACGCCGCGGCGACCGCCGCCAACATCATGGAAAGCCAAATCCCATTCCGCACGGGCCACTCTCCCCGCTATCGACTGATGTAAGCCGGGCCGCCGGCGGGTGGCCGGCGGCTCGTGACGCGACGATCGGTTTTACTTGGCGGGAGTCATGCTCTTCGCGAATTCGAGGAAGTTTTTGGCGAACACGTCGCGCAGTTCCTGTTCGGCGACCTCAGTCTCGTCGGTGGTCTTGGGCGGGAAGTGTGACAAGCCGTTGCCGCCACGCCCCTTGACCAGATTGGCCTTGGCCTTGCCGTCTCGGAAATCCTTGAAAATGAAACGATTGTTGAGCGAGCGTCCGTAGATCGCCTTTTTCGTGTAGAAATTCTGGGTGACGATCAGTTCGGCGTAGCACGTCGCCGTCGACGAACTCAGGCGATTGTTGGCCTTGGTGGTGACGTTGCGATCGGCAATCGGCTGTTCGTAAATGATCTTCGACCGCGGAAGCTTGAGCGCGCCGACCATGTCGATCGACTTCATCGCTTGAACCTGAAGGCGGGGCCCCAGCGCTTCCTTCAGATATTCGGCTTCGCTGATGTTGCGATTTTTATTCTTGGCCGCATCGGCGACCGCCCCGACGATGCCGAAACCGGACAGCCAGCCGGTGGTCATCGCCTGACCCTCCAGCGTCGGGAAAATATGCAGTTCACATGCCGGATCAGTGGCCGGCGTTGCGGCAGCGGGGCTTGCCGCTCGGGCATCCTGTGCTTTGGTTCCCTGTGCCGCCACGGAAATGCCGAGCAGCAAAGCAGCCGTCGCGAGCGTCGTCTGAATCTTCATGCGTTAGTCCCCCTTTTGAGTCGTTCAACTGGTCTTGGTCGGCGCCGGCTCGTCGTTGCCCGCCGGCGGCGGCCCGGCCGTGCCGCGAGCCGGCGTGGTTACCGATGCGGGCGCCGAAGCGCTGGTGGTCGATGCAGGCTCGGGCGCGCCACGGGACGTGACGGCCGGGACGTAGCTGATATCGTCACCGGTATGCGCCTTGAGCGCCCGGCCTTTGGGAATGCCGGTCGTTTTGCCCGTGATGAAAGCCGACAGGACGCCCGTCGCCAGCATCGTCGCCGCGCCGTCGTGGCTCTTTCCCTCTTCACGATAGCGGCCGTCGAGCGCGACCTGCTTGCCATCGAGATCGAGCGCGCGGAGCGTGATGGCCAGAATGCCGGGCCTGCCGAACGCGCCCTTGCGTCCGACGAAGGTTACCTCGCCATACCCTGTGGTCCCCTTGGGGATGACCACGGTCCCGCGATCGACGACGTCGCTGGCCACGGTGACATGGAAGCGGTCGCCAAGGTTCGCGCTCTCCGTCGACAGTCCGTCGTCCATCGCCACGATCAGCGGCGTGCCGGCGGGCAGGATCGAAGGCGAGGTGGCGGGAGCGTTCGATCCGGTGGTCTGGACCGTCGCTTGCGGGCGCGGCGCGCCGTCCGCACCGCTCGTCGCTGAATTCTGCGCAAGCGCCGCTGCGGAGGCGGCAAAGCCGACCGCAACCGCGCACAAATACGTGCGACCCCGCATGATTCCCCCTTGGCCGCGACGCTAGCCAAGCAACGCCGTCAAGTCATGGGAAATTTGCGGCGACGCCGCCTTTCGAAAAAGGCGTGTCGTTACTGAGCGTCGTCGTCCTGGTTCTTGGTCTCGCCACCGGTCCCGGCATTGCCGGAGAACAGACCGGGCGCGGTCAGCGTATCGGGCTCCGCCCCGCCTTCGCCGCGCTCGACCGCGTCCTTGCGCGCCTCGGCTTCCTGCTGAAGGTCGCTGCGCTCGTCGTCGCGGTGGTCGGTGGCGCTGGGCTGCTGATCGCGGTCGGTCATCTCTTTATCCTTGCGGGTTGGCGGGGCCGGTCGGCTGTTCGCCGGGCGAGGGGACGTCGATATCGGGCGCGGGCGGCGCGATCTCGGGCGGCGCGGGAGTCGGCTGCGCGGGCTGGCTCGGTTCGGGCGGTTGTCCGGGCGGGGGCGTTTCGGGCGGCGGGTTGGTGGCCATGACGGCTCCTTTCGCCGATTAAACGCGTTTGTCGCCCGCGCGGTTGCCAAGCGGGTTGCTCCCGGTGCCGCACTTGCTATAGACGCCGCCGACCGGCGGTCCTCTCGCGGGCGTGGCGGAACTGGTAGACGCGCTGGATTTAGGTTCCAGTATCGCAAGATGTGGGGGTTCGAGTCCCTTCGCCCGCACCAGTCCCCGCGCTTTTGGGCGGGGT
>NZ_JBQCCN010000008.1:0-6031 GCF_051962185.1 Sphingomonas sp. | reverse complement strand
TACGGCTTCGATGGCGGCCCGACCTTCTCGGGCGTGGAGACGGTCAACGTCTATAATCCGCAGTTCAATCCGCAGCCCGACCTGACGCTCGGTTATCCGACGCGCTACAATCACCAGCGCATCCGGCAGACCGGCGTCTATGGCCAGGACCAGCTCAAGGCGGGCGATCTCTACATCACGCTCGGCGGCCGCTACGACTGGCTCGATAGCGACTATCTCGATCCCTATACCTCGACCAGCAGCCCGCCGCACAGCAACAAGCAAAAGGCGAGCAAGTTCACCTGGCGCGCCGGGGCCAGCTATCTGACGCCGAGCGGCTTCGCGCCCTACATCAGCTACGCGACCTCGTTCGAGCCGCAGATCGGCACCGACGGCAATACCAACAAGCCCTACAAGCCGAGCACGGGCAAGCAATGGGAAGGCGGCATCAAATATGACGCGCGCGGCCTGTCGCCCGACGTCAAGCTGTTCGCCACCGCGGCGCTGTTCGACATCAAGCAGAGCAATGTGGTCAGCACCGTTCCGTCGGTCTCGCCGGTATTCGGCACCCAGAGCGGCCTGGTCGAGGTCTATGGCGGCGAACTCGAATTCGTCGCGCGCATCCACAACCAATTCTCGATCAACGGCTCGTACAGCTACAACCATTCGAAGGTGCTCGAGAGCAGTGTCACGGTCGAGATCGGGCAACCCTTGCCGGTCACGCCCAAGCATAAGGCGTCGCTGTTCGCCGACTATACGCTGCGCAAGGGCGCGCTCGGCGGGCTCGGCTTCGGCGCCGGCGTGCGCTATACCAGCGGCAGCGCGGGCAGCCTGCCCGGCGCGTTCAACCCGGTGGTCTATTACGGCCAGGAGGCTACCCTGTTCGACGCGATCCTGCATTACGACGCGCCGCATTTCCGCATCGCGGTCAACGGGTCGAACATCTTCGACAAGGAATATGTCGCGCGTTGTTCGGGTCCGGCGGGCTGCGTCTATGGCGCGGGACGCCAGGTCATCGTGACACTGACGGGCAAGTTCTGATCCCCGTGAGGACATCGAGTGGGACGGTGCGCGGGCTGAAGCTCGCCGCCGTCCTTCTCGCTCTGGCAGCGGCGCCGCTCAAGGCGCAGGATTCGGACGATCCGCCCGTGGCGCCCGCTGCGCGCGTCGCGCCGACACCGCCGCCGCAACAGCCGACCGGCCAGACGCTGCCGATCGCGCCGGCGCGGCACCTGCGGTTCGACACCGATCGCGGCACCTGGATGTCGCTCGATCTCGCACCTGATGGGCGCACGATCCTGTTCGACCTGCTCGGCGACCTCTATGCCCTGCCGGCCAATGGCGGTCGGGCGCGGCAATTGACCGAGGGCCTGGGGTTCGATGCCCAGCCGACCTATGCGCCCGATGGCAAGGCGATCGCTTTCGTCAGCGACCGCTCGGGAGCGGACAATCTGTGGGTCGCGCGCGCGGACGGGTCGCAGCCGCGCCAGATCAGCTTCAACGACGACGACACGGTCATGGTCTCGCCGGCCTGGAGCGCCGACGGCAGGACCTTGTTCGTCAGCCGCTATCGGCCCGACCTCAACAATTACGAATTGTGGCGCTACGATCTCGACGGCAAGGCGAGCCTGCTGGCGCCGATCCGCGAGTCCGCCGCCGCGCCGCGCGGCGGCTGGCGCAGTACATTGGGCGCGGTCGCCTCGCCCGACGGCAAGAGTCTCTATTATGCACGGCGCGTCGGCGGGCTGGACTTCGACGAAGTCGACGAATGGACGATCGTGCGGCGCGATCTCGCCAGTGGCCGCGAGGATGTGATCGTCACCGAGCCCGACGGGCCGCGCAAGGCGCTCAATCCCGGCGCGTTCTTTCGTCCGGCGCTGTCGCCCGACGGCCGCCTGCTCGCTTATGCGGCGCGGCGCGAGGGCAAGACCGAGCTTCGGTTGCGTGACTTGGCGAACGGCGAGGACCGCAGCATCGCCTTCCCGATCGAGCACGACCAGCTCCAGGCATCGATGTGGCAGGACATCGTGCCGCGCTACGCCTTCACGCGCGACGGCAAGGCGATCCTGCTGTCGCGCGGCGGCAGGATCGAGCGGATCGATGTCGCGACGCGCGCCGCCACGCCGGTCGCCTTCACCGCTCCGGTCGATCTCGCCGTCGCCGCCTCGACACGGCAGGATATCCGCGAGGACGACAGGGCCCCAGTCCGTGCGCGTCTCGCGCAATTCCCCGTCATCTCGCCCGACGGCACCCGCGTCGCCTTTTCAGCGCTCGGCCGGCTCTACACGATGCGGCTCGACGGAAATTCGGCGCCGGTCACGTTCGCGACTGCCGGCGACCCCGCCTTCCAGCCGAGCTGGAGCCCCGATGGCAAGCGCCTGGTCTGGGTGACGTGGAGCGAGCGCCATGCCGGCGCGATCTGGTCGGGCCCAGCGGATGGTTCGACTGCTCCGACCCGGCTGACCGATCTGCCGGCCTTTTACACCTATCCGGTCTTCTCGCCCGACGGCGTCAGCGTGGTCGCGGTGCGCTCGGCGCAGGCGGCGCGCCTCAGGCTCTACATGGAATATGGCAAATTGCGCGACGGCGAGTTGATCGCCTTGCCCGCGAATGGTGGCACCACGCGCGTGGTGATGCGCGGGCATATCGGCGGCCGGCCGCAATTCACCACCCGCGCCGGCAGCGTCTATATTCCGGCCGATGATGGGCTCGAGCGCGTCGATCTCGCGACCGGCGCGCACGTGGTCGCGGTCCAGGTGCTGGGGCCGGGCTGGTATTTCCAGGACGGGCCGGTGCCGGTCGACGACCTTCAGATCAGCCCCGACGGCAAATGGCTGCTCGCCCAGGTCTCCGAACAGCTCCACGTGGTCGCGATGCCGCCCGAGGATGGCCGCACGGTCGATCTCTCCGATCCCAAATTGCCGCATCGCCGGATTACGGATGTCGGCGCCGATTTCTTCGAATGGAGCGCGGATTCCAGGGCGATCGACTGGTCGGTCGGGTCGGAACTGGAGCGTCGCCCGCTTGCCGACGTCGCGCTCGCTCCCGCCGATCGGCCCACCTGGTCGGCCGACGCCACGGGCAAGGTCCAACGCTGGCCGCTGGCCGTCGAGGTGCCGCGCGCCACGCCGTCGGGCAGCCTGTTGCTGCGCGGCGCCCGCGTGCTGACCATGGCGAACGGCGACCGCGTCATCGATCATGCCGACATCCTGATCACCGACGGCCGCTTCGCCGCGATCGGTCCCGCCGGCAGCATCGCGCCCCCGCCCGGGGCGACGATTCGCGACGTGACCGGCAAGACGATCGTGCCCGGCTTCATCGACACCCATGACCATATCGCCACCGTGCGCCGCGAAGTGCTGGGCCTGGAGGATTGGGGATTGCGCGCGCGGCTGGCGTACGGCGTCACCACCAGCTTCGATCCCTCGACCCTGTCGATCGACATGCTCGCCTATCAGGACCTGCTCGATGCCGGGCTGATGACCGGGCCGCGGCTGCGCTCGACCGGGCCGGCGCTGTTCTCGTTCAACCGCTTCTCGTCGCTCGACGAGGTCCGCGCGGTATTGCGCCGCTATCGCGACGCCTATCGCCTGCGTAACATCAAGGAATATCGCACCGGCAATCGCCGCGTCCGCGAATGGATATCGCAAGCCGCCGGCGAACTCGGGCTCAACCCGACTACCGAGGGCGCGCTGTCGATGAAGCTCGACCTCACCCAGATCATCGACGGCTATGCCGGCAACGAGCACGCTTTGGTCGCGGCGCCGATCCAGAAGGACGTGCTCGAGCTGATGAAGGCGATGCGCACCAGTTATACGACCACGCTCGAGATCACCAATGGCGGCTTCGAGGGGCAGAATTGGTCGATCACCCAGGACGATCCGGTGCACGATGCCAAATTGCGGCGCTTCTGGCCGGGCTTCGCGATCGATCAGATGATGCTCAACCGGCCCTGGCACAGCTTCTCCGAATATCGCTTCCCGGCGATCGCCGCCGACGCGGCGGAATTGCAGCGCGAGGGCGGGCTGGTCGGGATCGGCTCGCACGGTGAGACGCCTGGGATCGGTTTTCATTGGGAAATGGAAGCGCATGCCACCGGCGGAATGACGCCGGCCGAAATCCTCCCTGCCGCGACGATCGGCTCGGCCGAGACGATCGGGCGCAAGGCCGATCTCGGCAGCATCGAGCCGGGCAAGCTCGCCGATCTGGTGATCCTCGACAAGGATCCGTTGGTCGACATCCACAATGCCCGCGCGATCGCGGCGGTGATGCGCGACGGCCGGCTGTACGATGCCGCCACGCTGGCGCCGATCTGGCCGGCCGGCCCCACGCCGCCCGCGCCGTGGTTCGCCGATTCCGACGCGGCGCGACGCTGGTTGCCGCCCGGACCGGCCCGCTGACCGGCCGGCTTGGCCCTATCGAGACAGCAATCGGTCCGCGAGCGCGGCGCCCCATGGACGATCGATGATATCCTCCGACCGATCTGGTTGAGAGGGACGGGCATGGCAGGAACAGGAGCGGGCGCCTTCGTCCGCAAGCCGCTGGAAACGGTGCGCGCCGAAGCGGACAATACCGGCATGCGGCGCTCGCTCGGGCCGATCCAGCTCGTGCTGATCGGAATCGGCTGCATCATCGGCGCCGGGGTCTATGTCATGACCGGCACCGCCGCCGCGACCTATGCCGGGCCCGCGGTGGTGATTTCCTTCGCCATCGCCGGGCTCGCCTGTGCCTTCACCGGGCTGTGCTATGCCGAGCTCGCCTCGGTGCTGCCGGCGTCGGGCGCCTCCTATACTTATGCCTATGCCGCAATGGGCGAAGTGGTGGCCTGGGGGCTGGGCTGGATGTTCATGCTCGAATGCTGGCTGGCCGGGTCGGCGCTGGCAGTCGGGTTCGCCGGTTATTTCGTCAGCCTGCTGGCCGATTTCGGCGTGCACGTGCCGGCGGCGATCTCGACCTCGTTCGTCGCCGGGGAGATGACCCCGGCCGGCGTGCATTTCGGGCTGAGCGGCGGGGTGAACCTGGTCGCCGCCGCCGCTCTGGCGATCGCGACCGCAGTGCTGGTGCGCGGCGTCTCGCACTCGGCGGCGGCCAATACCGTGCTGGTGGTGATCAAGATCGGCGTGCTGGCGGGCTTCGTCCTGGTCGGCTCGCAGCATATCGATACCGCCAATTGGACGCCGTTCGTGCCCGCCAACGAGGGCGGCTTTCGTTATGGCGTGCCCGGCATCTTCCGCGCCGCCTCGATCCTGTTCTTCGCCTATTTCGGGTTCGAGGCGGTGGCGACCGCGGCGGCCGAGGCGCGGCGGCCGCAGCGCGACATCCCGATCGGCATCCTCGGCGCGCTGGGGGTCAGCACGATCGTCTATGGCGTGGTCGCCGCGGTGCTGACCGGGGTGGTGTCCTATCGCACGCTCAACGTGCCCGATCCGATCGCGGTGGCGATCAGCGCGATCGGCATGCCGGTCATCGCGGTGGTCATCAAGGTCGGCGCGCTGACCGGGCTCGCGTCGGTGCTGCTGGTCAATACGTATGGCCAGTCGCGCGTGCTCTATGCGATCTCCGCCGACGGATTGCTGCCGGCAGCTTATTCGCGCATCCACCCGCGTTTCGGCACGCCCGCCAACGGCACGATCCTGGTCGCGATGCTCTCGGCGGTGGCGGCGGCGTTGCTGCCGATCACCTTGCTGGCCGATCTCGTCAGCATCGGCACCGCTTGCGTGTTCACCACGGTGGCGATCTCGGTCATGTGGCTGCGCTCGGCGCGGCCCGACCTACCGCGGCCGTTCCGCGTGCCGCTGGGTGGGGTGTGGATCGGGCGGCGCTGGATCGGGGTAGTGCCGGTGCTGGCGATCCTGCTCTGCCTGACGATGATGGGGCCGGTGCTGACCGACATCGTCGGCAAGGCGATCGCCGGCGAGTGGCTGCCGGGGACGATCCTGCTCGCCTATATCCTGCTCGGGGCGACGATCTATTGGCGGTACGGGAGGAAGCACTCGCGGCTGCGGGCGGCGGCGGCGGAGGTGCGATAAGTCATCAATTCCTCCCCGTTTAC
>NZ_JBQCCN010000007.1:0-16592 GCF_051962185.1 Sphingomonas sp. | reverse complement strand
CAACATGGGCATTTTTTCGCGAACCCGCGACATCATCGCCGCCAACTTCACCGACCTTTTGGACAAGGCGGAAGATCCGGCGAAGATGATCCGCATGATCATCCTGGAGATGGAGGAAACGCTGGTCGAGGTTCGCGCCTCCGCCGCGCGCACCATCGCCGATCAGAAGGAGATGCGTCGCCACATCGCCAAGCTCACCCAGCTCGAGGAAAGCTGGACCGAGAAGGCGGAGCTGGCGTTGTCGAAGGATCGCGAGGATCTCGCCAAGGCCGCGCTGGTCGAGCGTCAGAAGGCGACCGACATGGTGACCGAGCTGAGCTCGCAGATCACCGTGCTCGACGATGCCCTGAAGGGCTCGGAAGAGGATATCGCCAAGCTCCAGAAGAAGCTGAGCGAAGCCCGCAACCGCCAGTCGTCGATCGCCACCCGGCTCGAGAGCGCGAACAACAAGTTCAAGGTCCGCGAAATCTATTCGGCCGGCCGCACGCAGGACGCCTTCTCGCGCTTCGACGTGCTGGAACGCCGCGTCGACCTGGCCGAGGGCCGCGCCGAGGCGCTCAACCTGGGCGGCCAGCCCAAGACGCTCGAGGAAGAGATCGCCGAGTTGAAGGCGTCCGAGAAGGTCGATGCCGAACTCGCCGCGCTCAAGGCGCGTCTGGCCAAGAAATAAGGGAGCCGAACCATGGACGTCACAGCTGTCCTGATCTGCGGAACCCTGTTCCTGGGCCTGCCCTGGGTGATCCTCCACTACGTGACCAAATGGCGCCAGGCGCCGAAGATCACCAACGAGGACGAGAAGCTGCTGGATGAGCTCTACTCGCTCGCCCGCCGCCTCGAGGACCGCGTTTCGACGGTCGAGCGCATCGTCGCTGTCGACCATCCCGACTGGAAGGTGAGCATGCCGCTCGCCGAGCCGGCCGACCAAATCGCTTCACGGAGCAACTGACATGTCCGCCAGCCGTACCAAATTCTACCTGGATAAGCAGAACAAGAAGTTCCTGGGTGTGTGTGCGGGTATCGCCGACTACACCGGCATCGACGTCACCGTCGTCCGCGTCGGCACCGTCATCCTGGCACTGATGACCACGGGCTGGATCATTCCCGCCTATTTCATCACCGCCTGGCTGGCACCGTGCAAGCCGTTCGGCCTGTACGAGGACGCCGACGACGCGAAGTTCTGGCAGGGCGTGCGCTCGAACCCGAGCCGCTCGACCGCCGAGGTCCGCTCCAAGTTCCGCGACCTCGACCGCCGGCTTGCCGACATCGAGACGCTCTACACCAGCCGCAATACCCGCCTGGCCGACGAGATCGACGCGCTGCGTTGAGCCGGCCGCACGATAGGGGAGAATGAACGTGGATCAGGGTCAAATCTTCGTCCTGGCGATCATCGCGATCGCCACCATGGGCGGGATCATCAAGATGTCGATCCGGGCCAAGCACGGCTATCCGCTGGAAGACCGCAACAGCCGCCGCGCGATGCGCCGCGGGTTCGTGGATACCAGCGGCGATCTCGAGGCGCAGCGCAAGATCGAATTGCTCTCGAACGAGAACGACAAGCTGGTTAGCCAGATCGGCCGCCTGGAGGAGCGCCTGCGCGTCCTCGAACGCATCGCCACCGATCCCGCCGAGCGCATCAGCCGCGAGATCGACGAACTGCGCAACCGCGACGAGGTGAAGTGAGATGACCGAATTTTTCGCCACCAACGGCTTCACCGTCTTCATGCTAGCCCTGGTCGTGGTTGGCGTCCCCGCGGCGCTCGGCATCGGCAGCGAGATGCTCAAGACCTGGACCCAGCATCGCGAGAAGATGGCCGAGGCGCTCAACGCCCAGGCCGCCGAGAAGGCCGCGCAATATGCGGCGCAGACCGAACGGCTCGAACAACGGATGCGGGTCATGGAGCGGATCGTCACCGACCGCGGCCTGGATGTCGCCGAAGAGATCGAGAAGCTGCGCGACGCCCCGTCGCAGCCGCTGAACTGAGGAGGACCGGACGATGCATATCAGCCCCCTTCTCATTCCGATCCTGGGCATCTGCTGCGGCCTGCTCGCGATCTTCGGCGGCGTGTTCGTCAAGCCCTGGCTCAAGCTGCGCGAACGCCAGCTCGAACTCGAAGCCGACAAGGTCGCCGAAAAGGCCGCGCAATATGCCGCCCAGACCGAACGGCTCGAACAGCGGGTGCGCGTGCTGGAGCGGATCGTGACCGACCGCGGCATCGCGGTCGCCGATGAAATCGAAAAGCTGCGAGGCGACGAGCCGCAGCCGCTGAACTGAAAAGGAAAAGTGAGATGATCGGAATAGCGATCTTCATCGTGATCCTGGTGATCCCCACCGGCATCGGTGTGTGGCTCGCCGAGCGGGTCGACCGGCCGCGCCGCCGCGCCATGCGCGACGCCGCCGCAATCCTTCCCGCCGAATAACCGCAATCCCGAACAGGAGCCTCCCCGGATGAACCCCTTTGAAATGGTCATGGGCATCGTCCTGATCGTCACGATCGGCAGCATCGTCCGTGCCAAGATGGGCGTGGGCCGCGACAATCGGGGTACCGATTTCCATCTGCGCGATCCCGGCCTCAGCGAGGAAAATCGCCAGCTTCGCAACGAAATCACCAGCCTCAAGGACCGCATCGCCGTGCTCGAGCGCGTGATCACCGACACCAACAACAGCAGCGCCAATCTCGACCGCGAGATCGAGGCACTGCGCAACCGCGACCGCTGACGCGGCCGGCAGCAATCCAATGGAGACGTCAATGATGACCGACCCCAACCTCTACCTCACCATGGCGGGTGCCGGCCTGGCCGGCCTGGGCATGGTGTGCATGGCCTCGCTCGCCGGATGGCGTGGCTGGCTGGCGCTCAAGGAGCGCGAGATCGGCGCCTATGTCGACCATGCCGGGCATGACGCCCCGGTGCTTCCCAACGCCAGCGCGCGGATCGAGATCGCCGATCTCAAGGAACGGATCCGCAAGCTCGAGGCGATCGCCTCCGGGGTGGACCTCTGAGGTCCCCCCGCCGGTCGCCCTGAACTTGTTTCAGGTCCGGGTCCGACGGAGGGCATCGCGATCCGCGCGGTGTAGGGCCCGGGCTCTGAAACAAGTTCAGGGCGACGGTTGGATTGGACGGTCAGGACGCTATAGCGCGGTCCATGGCCAGCCTTTCCGACCTGCAGGACGAATATGAATTCCTCGACGCCGACGATCGCTATCGCCTGCTGATCGATCTCGGCCGCGCGCTCGAGCCGATGCCCGAGGCGCTCAAGACCGACGCGACCCTGGTGCGCGGATGTTCGGCGGCGGTCTGGGTCTATCCCACGGTCCGCGACGACGGCGCGCTCCATTTCCTGGCGGATTCGAACGCGGCGATCACCAAGGGCATCATCGCGCTCGTGCTGCTGACGGTGCAGGACCGGCAGCCGGCGGAGATCCTGGCCACCGACATCGACGCCGCGCTGGCGCCGTTCGATCTGCGCAACCAGCTCAGCTCGAACCGGACGCAGGGAATCCCCAATATGATCGCACTGATCAAGGCGACCGCGGAGCGGTATTCGGGCTGACTGTTAAATCCTCCCCGTTTACGGGGAGGATTTTTGAGCCCCTCAAATCGCCTGCCAGTCGAACGCCAGCGGCGCCTCGCGAAACGCGAAGCGATCGAGGTGGCGCGCGACCGCGCCCTTCAATCCTTCGAGCTGCCCCTCCACGCTCGCGTCGATCCGCACATCGAGCGCTTCCGCTCCCGCATCGAACGTGACCAGCGCGTCGCCAGGCCAATCCGCTCCGCGCGCATCCCTTGGAAACACCACGGTGCCATGCTCGGGCGTGAACTCAACGCTCAGGTTGTGCTGCCAATGCTTGCACAATTGCTGGAGATATTTGCTGGCGCTCGCGGTCGGCACCTTGGCGGTCGCGGAAAAGGTCATGAGAAGCTTTCGATAACGAGCCGGCGGCCGGGTCGATGCCCAGCCGCCGACGTAGGATTTGCAAGCGGGTGATGCCGCGCACGGGATTACAGCCGCTCGATTTTCTGCGCGGCTTCATCGAGCAACGCGACGATCTGATGCAGCACTTCGTCGTCGACCTCGCCCGAATTGAGCCGATTGACCAGCACCTCGCGAAGGTTGCCCATCGCGCGACGGATCGAGGTGGCATCGGTCTTCTGCCGCTCCTCGCCGATCGAGGTCAGCCGGGCGATCAGCGCCGCGACCTGCTCGGCATTGGCGTCGAGTTCGGCCTTGCCCGCCTCGGTCACCGCGAACAGCTTCTTGGCGCCTTCGCTCTGCTGCGCCTCGATCAGGCCCATGTCGTCGAGCAGGGTGATGGTCGGATAGACCACGCCGGGGCTCGGTGCATAGGCACCGCCGGTCAGCTCCTCGATCTGGCGGATCAGGTCGTAGCCGTGACGCGGTTCGTCGGCGATCAGCTTCAAGAGCACGAGCCGGAGCTCGCCGCCGTCGAACATGCGCCGCGAGCGGCCCTCGCCGCGCCCTTCACGTCCGCCGCCGAAGCCGCGGCCATGCCAGCCGCGATGATGGCCCCAGCCACCGCGCATGGCGTGCTTGCCGCCGTGACAGCCGTGGCCGCCATGCTGGTAGAAAAACATCATTTCTTGAGTCCTTGAGTGGTTCATGATGGCGCCAAGATATATCTTCGCGAAAAAGGTTCAAGATATATCTTAGAGTTTTTTTGCCTGCTTCTTGAGAAAGGAATTCGGCCCCTCCTCCGTCATCCCGGCCTTGTGCCGGGATCCGCCGGGCGGCAGGCCTCACGGCGAGAGGCTCAAGGGCAGGACCACGCGGCACGGCAGACCCCGGCACAAGGCCGGGGTGACGTTTGGGGGAACGACAGCCCTCCCCCTCTCCAGTTCGCTCCAAGCTTGCCCGCGCCAGGGAGCGGTGAACGCTGGGAATCCGCCTCCCAAAACCCTATCTTCCCCCTCATGGCCGACCTCTTCGCGGGCTTCGAACCCGAAGCTCCTTCCCAGGACATTCCGGGCGACAACGCCCCGCTCGCCGACCGGCTCCGACCGCGGCGGTTGGAGGATGTCGTCGGGCAGGAGCATCTGACCGGCCCCGACGGCGCGATCGGGCGGATGGTCGCGGCCGGCCGGCTGTCGTCGATGATCCTGTGGGGGCCGCCGGGCACCGGCAAGACCACCATCGCACGCCTGCTTGCCGACGCGGTGGGATTACGCTTCGTCGCGATCTCTGCGGTGTTCTCGGGCGTCGCAGATCTCAAGAAGGCCTTTGCCGAGGCGCGCGAACATGCCCGGGTCGGCAAGCGCACCTTATTGTTCGTCGACGAGATCCACCGCTTCAACCGCGCGCAGCAGGATGGCTTCCTGCCCTATGTCGAGGACGGCACCGTCACCTTGGTCGGCGCCACTACCGAAAATCCCAGCTTCGAACTCAATGCCGCGGTGCTCAGCCGCGCGCAGGTGCTGATCCTGCATCGCCTCGATGCCACCGCACTTGGCAAGCTGCTCGACCGCGCCGACGAATTGATGGGACGCCCCCTGCCCCTCACCCCCGAGGCGCGCGCGGCGATGATCGCCAGCGCCGATGGCGACGGCCGCTTCCTGCTCAACCAGGCGGAGAC
Organism: Sphingomonas sp.; assembly: GCF_051962185.1. Classification (GTDB taxonomy): domain Bacteria; phylum Pseudomonadota; class Alphaproteobacteria; order Sphingomonadales; family Sphingomonadaceae; genus Sphingomonas. The sequence continues at coordinate 11,003 of NZ_JBQCCN010000007.1, read as the reverse complement.
GCTCTATTCGGTCGATCTCGCCGAGCCGCTCGATCCCGCCGGTCTGTCCGCCTTTCTGCAGCGCCGGGTCGCGGTGTACGACAAGGATCGCGAGGGGCATTACAACCTGATCTCCGCGCTGCACAAAGCGGTGCGCGGCAGCGACCCGCAGGCGTCGCTTTATTATCTCGCGCGGATGCTGACCGCCGGCGAAGAACCCTTGTTCGTCGCGCGCCGGCTGATCCGCATGGCGATCGAGGATATCGGCCTGGCTGACCCGCAGGCCGTGGTGCAATGCCTCGCCGCCAAGGACACCTATGAGTTCCTCGGCTCGCCCGAGGGGGAATTGGCGCTGGTCCAAGCATGCCTCTACCTCGCGACCGCCCCCAAATCGAACGCGTCCTACAAGGCGATGGGCGAGGCGTGGCGCGCGGCCAAGGAGACCGGCTCGCTGATGCCGCCGCAGAACATTCTCAACGCGCCGACCAAGCTGATGAAGGATATCGGCTACGGCAAGGGCTATGCGTACGACCACGATACGGCGGAGGGTTTCTCCGGATCGGATTACTGGCCCGAAGAGATGAGCCCGCAGACCTTCTACAACCCCACCGATCGCGGGTTCGAGAAGCGCATCCGGGAACGGCTGGACTATTGGGACAGTCTGAGGCGGGGGAAGAATGGCTGACACGCTCGATAGCTGGGACCAGGTCGTCGCCTTCGCGCTGACGCTGCCCGATACCTATATGGAGAGCTTCTATGGTACGCCTTGTCCGAAGGTGAATAAGAAGGCGTTCGTCTCGCCGAGCCATGAGGCGGGGACCAGCTTCCATGTGCCGAGCACCCACGACGAAAAGGCCGTCCTGCTCGAAACCGATCCCGATACCTTCTGGCAGACGCCGCATTACGAGGGGTGGCCCGGCGTGCTGGTGCGCTATCGGTCGCACGATCCCGAGCGTGTCCGCACCGTCATCACGCGCGCCTGGTGGGACAAGGCGAGCAAGCAGCAGCGGGCGGCGTTTGGCGATCGTCCCTGACCATTTCACCCATTTCGCCGCGATCGACTGGTCGGGCGCGGTCGGCCCGGTCCAGCGCGGCATCGCGGTGGCGATCTGCGCGCGTGACGGCGGTCCGCCTGAATTGATCGGGCGCGACGGCGGCTGGTCGCGGGTGGCGATCCTCGAATGGCTGCGCGACACCATGCCCGACGGTACGCTGGTCGGCCTCGACCTCGGCCTGTCACTACCGTTCGCCGATCAGGAGGCTTTCTTTCCCGGCTGGAACGAGAGTCCCCCCGATGCCAAATCTTTATGGGCACTGGTCGATCGTCTTTCGACCGACGATCCGCACCTCGCCGCCTCGACCTTCGTCGATCACGCCGAAGCCTCGCGTCATTTCCGTCGCCACGGCGGCCGCGAGGGGGATATGTTCGGCGGTGGCCGCGGCCGGCTGCGCATGTCGGAAGTCGGGCAGCAGCAACAGGGACTCAATCCCTATAGCAATCTCAATCTGGTCGGCGCGGCGCAGGTCGGCAAATCGAGCCTGACGGGCATGCGCGTGGTCCATCGGCTCGACGGCAAGCTGCCGATCTGGCCGTTCGACCCCGTGCCCGACCGTGGCTCGCTGATCGTGGAGATCTACACCAGCCTGGCCGCGATCGCCGCGGGGCGCGCCAAGGGCCGCACCAAGATGAAATCGATCGAGGAATTGAACGTCGCGCTGTCCGCGCTCGGCAGCGCGCCGGTCGCGGGCTACGGGGCGATCGACGATCACAGCGCCGACGCGCTGCTCACCGCCGCCTGGCTGCGCACCGTCGCGCAACGCCCCGAAATCTGGTCCCCCACCGGCCTGACGCCGGAGATCGCGCGCACGGAGGGCTGGACCTTCGGCATCGTCTGACGCATGGGGGCGCTCCACGAGGTCGGCCGGATTAGCTCAGCTGGTAGAGCAGCGGTTTTGTAAACCGAAGGTCGCGGGTTCGAGCCCTGCATCCGGCACCATTCAGTAGCCACGGGCATCCGGCGGCCGGCGCCACGACGGAACGCTGGCGAGCGCCGAGGCGACCCCTCCCCGAAAGATAGGGCTTGCGTCGCCCTCGGGCGATCCGCAGGCTTCTTCGCGGGAGGGGTGAGCGATGGGCGATTTCGCTCGTTGGGCGACACGGAATCGCCGGGTTGCGATCACGACGGCATTCGCCGCCTTGTGGCTCTACGTCCTGTGCTGGCCGATCGTCGCGCCCGACCTGCCCGAATATGTATTCCCCTGGTTCCGCCACATCGTCGCGTTCGGGCCGGTCGGGGCGTTCGCGATGCCTTTCGCCAATTATACGCCGCCCTATCTCTACCTGCTGGCCGCAGCGTCGATGGTCACCGCCGATCCGCTGGTCGCGGTCAAATCGCTGTCGATCCTGAGCGCGCTATGCATCTCGCTGGCGATGGCGCGCCTGTTGCGCGCGGCGCCGGGCCGATACGAAGCGACCCTGTTCGTCTTCCTGTTGCCGACCGTGGTCATCAACGCGGCGGTGTACGGGCAGTGCGACGGCTTTTGGACGGCCGCCTGCCTGTTGGCGGTAGCAGCGGCAATGGACGAGCGAACCGTTGCGATGCTCCTGTGGTGCGGCGTCGCCATCGCGTTCAAGGCGCAATCGGCCTTTCTCGCTCCGTTCGTTCTCGCCGTCCTGACCAACCGCCGGGTCAACCCGATCCTCTGGGCGATTCCGATCGCCATCTATGCGCTGGCGATGCTGCCCGCCCGGCTCGCCGGCTGGCCGGCGCGCGACCTCGCCACCGTCTATCTGCTCCAGGCGCAACATTTCAACACGATCGGCACGGCCCCCAATCCCTGGGCGATCGTCGCAGCGTTCGCACCGGCGCGTCCTTTGCCCTGGTTCGTCGTCGGATACGCCGCCGCGATCGTTGTCGCGATCGGCTATGTGATCGTGTTCGCGCGCCGCCGGCTCACGCCGCCGGACCTGTTGCGCGCCGCGTTGCTGTCGGCGCTGCTCGTACCCTTCCTGCTGCCCAAGATGCACGAGCGCTTCACGTTGCTCGCCGACCTGCTGTCGTTCGGACTGGCGCATACGCTGCGCACGCGCGAGGCATGGCGAACCTGCGTCGCCGTCATCGCGGCATCGACGATCGCGACGTTCGGGGCGATGTTCGACGGGCGGATATTCCTGTTCATGATCGCCGGCGCGGCGTTCGTCGAAGCGGCCGCCATCATTATGGTCGTGACGCCGCTGATGCGACGCCAGCTCCAAGGGAAGCAACAGTTCCCGCCAGTTCGATAACTGTCACCGAAATTTGCAGGCAGGCGCCATTGACGGACCCGGTAAGATATATCCCCGCCTATACCGGCCAACGCATAATCATGATCCTCGTCATGATATCGTCGTTCTGCGCCGCACTGCTCAGCGGGATCATCGGCGTTCACATGCTTCCAATTTCATTCGAAGAGCGGGGATACGCCACAGTTCTGAAATGGTCGGTGCTTGCCGGCATACCTCTTGCCTTTGCGGCGACATCGGTCTTCTCGGCGCTTGCCCTGATCAAACGCTATCGATGGGCCCCCGGGTTGGCGACGGCTTTCCCTCTGCTGGTGTTTCTCTGGATCGCAACCATACCAGTTTGGTTCTTCACCTGAGCGACCGGACAACGGCAACGGTTTACCGAACGCGCTGCTCAACGACCGCCCCAATAATCGAACGCGAGCCGCTGCCGCTCCCTGATCAGCTCCATCGCCTGTGGCCCAGTCCAGGGCCCGTCATAGCCCAGCACGAACGCCCGCGCCCCGCCCCACCAGCCTTGCCCGGGCAGTCCGTCGGACTCGCGCACCACCAGCACTGCGAGTTCGGGCTCGCCGGCCGCGATCGCCGCTTCGTCGATCACGTCGAGCGTCTTGCACACCGCGCGCATCTTGGGCCGGGTGAAGCGGTGGCCGAGCAGGCCGAGCAATTCCGAATAGCTCAACGCCCGCCCTTCGCCCGCCGCCGCGATCAGCAGCGCACGGACGCGGTCGACATCGGCGAGCGAATTGGCGGAACTGGACTCGGTCATTACGTCCCCGGGATGACAATCGCGGCGGATGTGCGCTACTTCGGTTGCAACTCGCACCATGTCAGGGGCGTTGCGCAAGCTCAATGATCAAGCCAATTCCATGATCAAGGTCGCGAGCTACAACATCCGCAAAGGCGTCGGCACCGATCGCATCCGAAGCCCGGAGCGGATCATGGCGGTGCTGCACGAGATCGACGCCGACGTCATCGCCTTGCAGGAGGCCGATCGGCGCTTCGGCCGACGCGCCGCGATCCTGGGCCCCGAGCATCTCGCCGATCACAGTCCGTGGAAAGCGCTGCCGTTCGGCGCGCGGCCATTGTCGAGCGGGTGGCACGGTAATGTGCTGCTGGTGAGGCGCGACGCCCATGTGATCGATTGCGAGGCGATCCATTTGCCAACGCTCGAGCCGCGCGGCGCGGTGATGGCCGACGTGCGGATTCGCGGCGAAGCGCTCCGCGTCGTCGGCATGCATCTCGATCTGTCGGGGCTGATGCGGCGGCGCCAGGCGGACGCGATCCTGTCCCATCTCGACGCCAGTACCGACAAATTGCCGACCGTGATGATGGGCGATCTCAACGAATGGACCCGCGCCTCGGGCTGCCTCAAGGAATTCGGCGAGCGTTTCCATTTCGCCGCCACGGGCCCCAGTTTCCACGCCCGTCGCCCGGTCGGCCGGCTCGACCGCATCATGGCCTCGCCCGATCTCGCGATCACCGATTGCGGCGTCCATGTCAGCCACGCCTCGCGCTGGGCGTCGGACCATTTGCCGATCTGGGCGACGGTGACGCCGGCATGACGCGCGAGAAGGAATTGCGCATGGCGCTGGTCTGCTACGGCGGGATCAGCCTGGCGGTCTATATGCACGGCATCACCAAGGAAATCTGGCGCCTGGCGCGCGCCAGCCGTGCCTTCCACTCTGGCCAGGCGCCGCACGTGCAATCGACCGAGCACATTTATTGCGGCTTGCTGCGCGAGATCGAGGAAGAGGCGGAAATCCGCCTGCGCGTCCTCCCCGACATCATCGCCGGCGCCAGTGCCGGCGGCATCAACGGCATCTTCCTGGCGCAGGCGCTGGCCACCGGTCAGAGCCTCGAACCGCTGACCCAATTGTGGCTCGACGTTGCCGACGTCGAAGCGCTGCTCGATCCGAAGGCGGCACCGTCGCACAGCTTTTCCAAGGCCTGGGCGCTGCCGATCGCCTGGATGGCGCAACGTCGCGGCGCCGCCCGGGTCGACGAACTGGTCGAGGCCGGCGCGCGCGCCGAGGTCGAGCGCAAGCTGTCGCATTTCGTCCGCTCGCGCTGGTTCGAACCGCCGTTCGGCGGCGCGCGCTTCACCAATCTGGTGCTCGACGCCCTGGCGGCGATGGCGGAAACCGGGGGCGACGGTCGCCTGCTACCCACGGGCCAGCCGCTCGACCTGTTCGTCACCGTCACCGATTTTCGCGGCCATCCCGAGCGACTGGCACTCAATTCGCCGCCCGAAGTGCTCGAGACCGAACATCGCCTGGTCATTCCGTTCAGCGATCATGGCAGCGGGGCGTTCGCCGACGCCGCGGAACTCGCCTTCGCGGCACGCGCGACCTCCAGCTTTCCCGGCGCCTTCCCGCCCTTCACGATCGCCGAACTCGACGCGGTGCTCGACGATCGCGAAATGGCATGGCCGACGCGCGACGCGTTCCTCGAACGCGCGCTGCCCCGTCAGTTCTCGGTCAACGCGGTCGACACGGCGGTGCTGATCGACGGATCGGTCTTAGTCAACGCGCCGTTCCGCCCGGCGATCGACGCGCTGCGCGAACGTCCGGCGCGGCGAGAAATCGACCGGCGTTTCATCTATATCGACCCCTATCCGGGCCTCGGCTTCCAGTTCGGCGCGACCGCGGCGCAATCGCCCGGTTTCTTCCAGACCATCATCGGCGCCATCTCCGAAATCCCGCGCCAGCAGCCGATCCGCGACAATCTGGAAGAGATCCAGCAGCGCAGCCAGCGCATCGAGAACATGCGCGCGATCACGCGGTCGATCCGTCCGGAGGTCGAGGCGCAGATCGAAAGCCTGTTCGACTACACCTTGTTCTTCGATTCCCCCACCGCGACGCGGCTCAAGAACTGGCGCGCCAAGGCGCAGAACGCCGCTGCGACCAAATCCGGCTATGGTTACGCCGCTTACGGCCATCTCAAGGTCGCGGGGGTCATCGACCTGATCAGCAACCTGCTCCACGCGATCGGCGGCGAGCCCGGTGCCGACCGGCTGCTCCGCATTCGCCAGGCGGTCGAAGCGGCAGTCCAGGCAAGCGACGGCGGCCTGACTTTCGCCGGCAAGGCGAGCGAATCGGCGATCCTGTTCCTGCGTTCGTTCGACCTCGGGTTCCGCGTCCGCCGCTTGCGGCTCGTCGCCCGGCGACTCGCCGAGCTCGAAGACGACCTGTCGGAGGAGCAACTGACCGCCGCGCGCGACGCGATCTACGACGCGCTCGCCGCTTATCTCGAGGCCAAGCGCACCGACACCCATGCGGCGCTCCGCCGCGACGTGCGCAGCCTGCGCGGCGACGCGACGTCGTTGCTCGACAAGCTCGCGGCCTCGCTCGACCTCAAGAGGCTCGACGACGAAACCGACGCCAATCTCGCCGAAGCGTTCGCCGGCATGGCCAAGGACGTGAAGCGCCCGTTGCTGCTGACCTATCTCGGCTTCCCGTTTTTCGACGTGGCGACGCTACCGCTGCTCCAGGGCGAGGGCCTCGACGAATTCGACCCGATCAAGGTCGACCGCATCGCGCCCGAGGATGCGACCGCGATCCGCGCCGGCGGTGCGGAGGCCACCCTGAAAGGAATCCAGTTCAACAGCTTCGGCGCGTTCTTCAGCCGCGCCTATCGCGAGAACGATTATCTATGGGGCCGCCTCCACGGCGCCGAAAGGATGATCGACATCATCGTATCGGCGCTGCCCCCGCGCATCCGCATGAAGCCCGGCCGCGTCGCCGCGATCAAGCGCAAGGCATTCCACGCCATCCTCGACGAGGAAGAGGAACGGCTGACCGCGGTGCCGGGCATGGTGGAGGCGCTGCGACGCGAGGTTGGGTGAGCCTCTCCGCCGATCGGACGATTTTGATTCACGCGAAGGCGCGAAGAAGAATTGGGTTCGCGCCTTAGCGCCTTCGCGTGAATCAAAATCAGCGCCAGAAGGACATGCCGCCCCCGAGGAGTGAAGGCCACTCTGGCCAAATTGAACCGGTCCCGCTAGCGTCCCGGACCATGCAGTTCCTCAAGATCCTCTTCTGGTGCCTGATCAGCTTCGTCGCGGCGATCTTCACCTATGGCAATTGGAACTGGGTGACGATCTATCTCTGGGGCGGGCTGGTCGCCGAGGTGAACCTGCCCTTCCTGCTGCTGCTCACCTTCCTGGCCGGCGTGGTCCCGACCTGGCTCTATTACCGGACGATGCGCTGGCGCCTGTCGCAGCGGCTGGCCACCGCCGAACGCATCATCGCCGACCTGAAGCCGGTGGTGCCGATGGGGGTCGAGCCCGGCCCTGCCCTGCCCGCGCCCACGCCCGCCGCCGGCCCGACGCCGCCGACACCACGCAAGCCGCCCAAGCCACCCGAACAGCCGCCGCTCGAGCTGACTCCATGACCAGCCGGATCTACGTCGCGCTCGACACTCCCGACATCGACAAGGCCAAGGCGATCGCCACCCGCGTCCGGCATCATGTCGGCGGGATCAAGCTTGGGCTCGAGTTCTTCATGGCCAACGGCCGCCACGGCGTGCTTGAGATGCACGAGCTCGGGCTGCCGATCTTCCTCGACCTCAAGCTCCACGACATCCCCAACACCGTCGGCAAGGCAATCCAGGCATTGCGCGGGCTGGAGCCGGCGGTACTGACCGTCCACGCCAGCGGGGGCCGCTCGATGCTGGAGGACGCCAAGGCGGCCGCCCCGAGCGGCACCAAGGTCGTCGCGGTGACCATGCTCACCAGCCTGGACGAGAGTGATTTGCGCGCCAATGGCGTCGACGGATCGGCGCATGAGCAGGTGCTGCGCCTCACCGAACTCGCGATGACCGCCGGGGTCGACGGCATCGTCTGTTCGGGCGAAGAGGTGAAGGCAGCGCACAAATTGTGGCCGAAAGGCTTCTTCGTCGTCCCCGGCGTGCGCCCGGCCAACGGCGCGATTGGCGACCAGAAACGCGTCGTCACGCCCCGCGCGGCGATCGACGGCGGCGCCTCGATCCTGGTCATCGGCCGCCCGATCACCGGGGCCGAAGATCCCGACCTTGCCGCACGCGAGATCGGCGCGACGCTGTAGCCTGCCTAGATCGCCTCTATCGTGCCGATCCTGCTCGCGGTGGCGATCAGTGTCGGGATAGCGTCGATACCCCCGATGGTTCGTGACCTGGGCAAGGCGCCGGGACGGACGAGCGTCATCGCTTGCCGCGCTTTATGCCGCTGCTAGACCGCGCATCATGCCCCACCTCATGATCCGCCCAGCCAGGTCGACCGACCTCGCCAATCTCCAGCCCCTGATCCAGCGCGCCTATCGTGGCGACGATGCACGCGCCGGCTGGACGCACGAGGCCGATCTGCTCGACGGCGAGCGGATCGGCGTGGCGGAACTCGAAGCGATGGTCGCCGATCCGGCCGAGCGATTGCTGGTCGGGTTCGACGGCGATCGGACGATCGGTTGCGTGCGGGTCGCTAACAGTGGTGGCGGCCTCGCCTATCTCGGCCTGCTGTGCGTCGACCCGCTGCTCCAGGCGGGCGGCTACGGCAAGCAATTGATCCTGGCGGCCGAAGCCATGGCGCGCGATACGTTCGGCGCCGACCGCATCGAGATGACGGTGATCGATACGCGCGCCGAGCTGATCGCCTTCTACGAGCGCCGTGGCTACGCGCGAGCCGGGACGCGCGCTTTCCCGGTCGTGGTCGATCCACCGCTTCACATGGTCGTGCTGGAGAAGCCGCTCCGCTGAGGCCAGCAAGGCGCGGCATCCGCGGCGGCGATGAGGCCGTCCGCCCGCACTACCGCGCTGAATGCCGCTTGTTCGGCCGGCGTCCGCAACCAGATCGTCCGTACGCCCGAACGCCCGAGTGCCGCGACAATCTTGGGCCGCTGTCGCCGGCGGAAGGTCGCGACGAAGTGGACGAACTCCAGGTCGAGCTTCTCGGCACATCCCTCGCCCATGTCGGGACGGACGCGGCCATAGGTGCCGACAATCCGCTTGGCGATGCGCGAGAGGCACGTCGCGGTGGAAAGATCGAGGAAGATCGCGAGATCGGCGCGCCCGAGCCGCTTGCCCAGCGACGAGCCGTACTGCCCGTCGATGATCCATGCCGGCCGCTCGGCCAGCTCTTCGAGCCGCGCATTCCACGAGTCGCGATCGGGCTCGGTCCAGCCCGGCTGCCAATATTCCTTATCGAGATGGATGACGGGCAGCCCGGTCGCAGCGCCCAACGTTACCGACAAGGTCGACTTGCCCGCGCCCGAGCTGCCGATCACCGCGATGCGGCGAAACGGCTGGTTGTCGTCACGCATGGTCATCCGCCCCTAGGGTCTGTACTCAAATACCGCGAGGATCGTGATTGCCCGCAGGAACCCGCCGACGAGGAGCGCAGCGCAGTCGCGTAGCTGAAGCTACGCGCCAGCACGCGACGACGCTCGGCGGGCTCCTGCGGGCAACCGCGAAGCGGCGGGCCGATTTTGGCGTCCGGACGTCGTCGCGCGTCGGTCACGATGCTATCAGCATCGCTCCCTCCTTGCTCCTCGCCGAACACCAAAATCGGCTCCGTCACGACCTCGCGGTATTTGAGTACAGACCCTCACCACGTCTATAGCGCCGCCATGCCTCGCGTCACCGCCAAGATCTGCGGCCTCAGCACGCCCCAAACGCTCGACGCCGCGATCGCCGGCGGGACGAGCCATGTCGGATTCGTGTTCTTCCCGCCGTCTCCGCGCAACCTGAGCCCGGACCAAGTCGGCGGGCTCGCGGCTCGGGTGCCCGCGCACGTCTCCAAGGTCGGGGTTTTCGTAAATCCCGACGATGCCCTGGTCGACGCCGCCATCGCGGCCGGGCGGCTCGATGCGATCCAGCTCCACAAGACCGCGCCCGAACGCGTCGCGGCGATCCGCGCGCGCGGCGCGCCGGTGTGGGCGGCGGTCCCGGTGAAAACCCGTGCCGACCTCGACGCGGCGCTCAACTATCGGCAAGCGGCCGACAAAATCCTCTATGACGCCAAGACGCCGGAAGATGCCGCGGTACCCGGCGGGATGGGGTTGCGTTTCGACTGGAGCCTGCTCGACGGCTTTCGCCACCCGTTGCCCTGGGCTTTGTCGGGAGGCCTGACGCCCGACAACGTGGCCGAAGCGGCAAGCCGCACCGGCGCGTCGCTGGTCGACGTGTCGTCGGGGGTCGAATCCACCCCCGGCGCCAAGGATGTGGACAAGATCGCCGCGTTCCTTAAAGCGGTCGCGCAATGCTGAACCCGACCGTCCCTGCCCTGCGCTTTCCGCAACGATGGCGCTGATCGCCACACGCGATCTGCCCATAGTTGTGATGAGGATTTTACGGTGATGTCGGACTCTACCCTGTTGTCGAATTCATTCCGCAATCAGCCTGACGAGCGCGGCCATTTCGGCCAGTTCGGCGGCCGCTACGTCGCCGAGACGCTGATGCCGCTGATTCTCGATCTCGACCGCGAATATCGCGCGGCCAAGGCCGACCCCGCCTTCGCGCAGGAATTCGACGATCTGCTCGAACATTATGTCGGCCGGCCGAGCCCGCTCTATTTCGCCGAGCGGCTGACCGCCTCGGTCCGCGCCGGCGCCGAGCCTGGCAAGGGCGCGCAGATCTGGCTCAAGCGCGAAGAGCTCAACCATACCGGCGCGCACAAGATCAACAATTGCATCGGCCAGATCCTGCTTGCCCGCCGCATGGGCAAGACGCGGATCATCGCCGAGACCGGCGCCGGCCAGCACGGCGTCGC
>NZ_JBQCCN010000006.1:0-13570 GCF_051962185.1 Sphingomonas sp. | reverse complement strand
CTTCGCCCGCTGATGACGCTCGGCCAGCGGCTCGAGGCGGTGCTGGCCGAAGGGCCCGACTGGCTCGACGGCCAGGCGCGGGCGCGGGTCGAGGGCGCGATCGCCTCGCTCGGCTGGCGCACCGAGACGGTCGGCGCGTGGATCGGGCTGCTCGCGCGGATCGGCGGGCCGGCCGATCCCGATTTCGTCGACTGGCTCGCGGTCGACCGGATCGAGGGGCGCGAGATCGATATCGGCCTCCACCGCCGCTGGCTCGACCCGACCCGGCCGCTGGCGACGACGGTGCTCAAGCCCGCGCATGGCGTGCTCGTCACCTCGGCGACGCTCAAGGCGGGCGATCCCGATTGGACCACTGCCGAGGCGCGCGCCGGGGTGCCGCATCTCGACCGCGGCGCCGGCCTGTTCGAGGCGCAGAGCCCGTTCGATTATGCCAGCCAGGCCGAAGTGCTGATCGTCACCGACGTCAAGCGTGGCGACCTCGCGGCGCTGGCCAATGCCTATGCTCGGTTGATCGCCGCAGCGGACGGCGGCACGCTCGGTCTGTTCACCGCGATCCGCCGTCTGCGCGGCGTCCATGCCCGGATCGCCGATCGCCTCGCGCGCGACGGGCTGCCGCTCTACGCCCAGCATGTCGATCCGATCGATCCCGGCACCCTGGTAGACATGTTCCGCGACGACCGCCGCGCCTCGCTGATCGGTACCGATGCCTTGCGCGACGGTGTCGATGTCCCCGGCGAATCGCTGCGCCAGGTCGTCCTGGAAGGCGTGCCCTGGGCCAAGCCGACCGTCCTCCACGCCGCGCGGCGGCTGGCGGGCGGCGGATCGGCCTATGACGACCGGCTGGTCCGCGCCAAGCTCGCCCAGGCATTCGGACGTCTGATCCGCCGCGCCGACGATCGCGGCGCCTTCGTCCTCCTGTCGGCGGCGATGCCGAGCCGGCTGCTGTCGGCTTTCCCCGCCGGCGTGCCGATATCGCGCGTGCCGCTTGACGAGGCGGTGGCGCGGGTACGATCGCGTCTTTCTTCTGTCGCACAGGTAGGGCAAGGGGCAGTCGACGATCTGCTCAACCAGAAGGCGCCATGAAGACGCTCATCCTGCTCCGGCATGCCAAATCGAGCTGGGACGATCATGGCGCGCGCGATTTCGACCGCCGCCTCAATCCCAAGGGCGAGCGTGCCGCGCGGACGATCGGCAACCACATGCGCGCGATCGGCGTCAGCTGGGATCATGCCGTCGCTTCGCCCGCCGCGCGCGTGGTCGAGACGCTCGAACAAGTCTCCGAAGGCTATGGACGTCGCATCGATCCCGACTGGGACCGTCGCGCCTATCTCGCGTCGGCGGCGACGTTGCTCGAACTGGTCCACGAAGCGCCGGCGAGCGCCGACAGCCTGCTGCTCTCCGGGCACAATCCCGGGCTCGAGGACCTGGTCCTGTGGCTAGTTCCTGACGGCGACGCCAGACGCGACCAGGTCGAGATCAAATTCCCCACCGCCAGCCTGGCAGTGATGAGCTGCGACGGCGACGATTGGGCGGCGGTGGCGCCGGGCAAATGCACGCTCACGACCTTCGTCCGCCCACGCGACCTCGATCCTGCGCTGGGACCGAGCGCCGACTAGCTGCCGGCTATGCCGTCATCGTACCACCCTCGGCGAAGGCCGGCCGGGGCCCAGTTTCGAGGATGCCGAGCTGGCATCCCGCCATCACCAATGCGCGGCGACTGGGCCCCGGCCTTCGCCGGGGTGGAGATTTTCGTCGGCGACAGCCGGCCTCGTCTATCGCTTGCCAAGCTTGTCCTTGAGCGCCGCCAGCGCGCCGAATGGCCCCGCCTCTTCTTCGCTCAGCACGCCGGCTTCCTTCAGCACCGCTTCGGCATTCGGGCCGCGCGGGAAGGGATCGAGCGCCAGCGTCATGGTTTCCGCCGCGACTTCGCCCAGGTCGATCGCCCCCCCGTCATAGGGAATCACGTCGATATCCTGGTCGCCGAGTTCGATCTCGTCCTGGCCGGCCTGATCCTCGGGCACGAACCGCAGGGCGACCGATTCGTCGACACTCGCAGGCAGCGCATCGCCGGTGATGCTGCAGGCTTGGGACAGCGCCGCCTCGACCCGGCCCTCGACCACGATGCCCGCGGCGTCGCGGCGCAGGGTGAATCGCCCGGTCAGACGATCGATGCCGACCAGCTCGAATCTCTTCGCCAGTGCCGCGCGCTCGGTCTCGTCGGCCTCGATGTCGACCGCGCGGGGTTCGCCGCCGATCGTGTCGATTCGTTGCGGGCGCGAGAATTCGGGGCGGGTCACGCCACGTCGCCCGCGATCAACCGGTCGAGCGTGATGCCGTCGAGGCTCGTGCGGAACGCGGTCAGTTCGCGCTCGACGTGCGCCAGCGCCTCGGGCGCGGGTGCCTCGCCGCGATAGAGGTTACGGGTCAGCGCGGGCTTGAGGTCGCCCGCCGCCAGCCCCTCGCGATAGGCGCCGAGCCTGCCGCCGAGCATGCCCATCATCCGCCCGACATGCTTGCCGACCAACAGGTCGCCGATCCCGATCTCGCGCAATTGCGGGTCCATGTCGTCGACGAACGCTTCCGACAGATGCGTCGCAGTCGCAACCCCGGCGGGATCCGATTCCAGCCGCAGCATGACCATCGCCAATACCGCGGCGATCATGTCGAACCGCCCGTCGACGGTATCGGCGACGGCGCCGTCCAAGAACCAGTGCGGCTGGCGCGCGCGCGCCACCACTGCCGCGTAGAGCGGCGCGGTTTCGTCACGTTTCGCCCTGAACCTGTCGAAAAGACCCATCAATTCTGCCTTCACGGCTCCTTTGCGGGTGGCGGCCTTGTGCCGTCCGTCCCGCCCGCATATTGAGGCGATCGGCGCGCGATGCAAATGCGCCGGGTGATTGGCGTCGGCGCACGGAGAGTATGGAATGGTGAAGGCAGTCCGGATGGTTGGTCGGTTCGGCGGCCTGACCGCGGCGATCGCGGTGCTGGGGCTGGCCGGCGGCTGCACCGCGCTCCGCTCGCACCAGGGCTATATCATCGACGCCGATCTGGTGAATTCGGTCCAGCCGGGCGTCGACAACCGCACGTCGGTGCTCCAGACGCTGGGCAAGCCGAGCTTCGCCAGCCAATTCAATGGCGGCGAGTGGTATTATATCGCCCGCGACAGCCGCAATCTCGCCTATCTCAACCCGCGCGCCAAGTCGCAGCTGACGCTGAAGATCGCCTTCGACCAGCAGGGCGTGGTGTCGAACATCACCCGCACCGGGCTCGACCAGGTCTCGTCGATCAGGCCGTACGGCAAGGTCACCCCGACGCTGGGCCGCAAGCGCAGCTTCTTCGAGGAATTGTTCGGCAATATCGGCTCGGTCGGCGCGGCGGGCGCCGGTACCGGCGGCGGCGGTGACGACAGCCAGCCGTAAGGGCAATTCGGAGGGTACACGCTAAGCCCCTCCCCTTCAGGGGAGGGACTGAGAGGCGCTACCCTTGCTCTAACCTGACAGGCGCGTTCGCGGCTGGTTCAGTCTGGCGATACTATAGCTTCATTCGAACCAGCGCTGGCGCGTCGCGATGACGACGCGCCGCCGATCAACCGCTTCTACTGGCAGCTCCCGGTAGAAGGCGGGGCGTCCGGGCGATTTCAATGCCCGCCCGGACGCCCCGTTTTTCATGGTCGCCCCAGCGCGCTATGTCAGCGGCAGGAACAGCTCGACCACCACGTCGTGCACCGGCACGTCCGGGAACAAGGAGAGGTGTCGCCGGCAATAGATCGGGAAGTCGCGCGCTTCCTCGCCGCTGGCGGGAAGCCAGTCGCGATAGAGATAGAGCGCGGCGGGCTCGAGATTGTTGGTATTCTGGGCGACCCGCAGCACCGCGCAGCGCCCGCCCGGGATCACCCCCGCCTTCATCTCCTCGTCATCGGCCGCGATCGGCCGATCGGTCCCGACGCACAGGTCCATGCTGTAGTCGGCCGGGTTCGCCGGACGGCGCTCGGACCGGAAGATGTTGAACGTCGCGCTGGTCTCGGGCGACAGACCGGCCGCCTTTCGCCAGGCGATGAACCGTTCGATGGTGACGCCGAGCGTCGCGGGGTCGCCGCGATGCTCCATGATCGCCACTGGGGTCGGCGGCATGTCCCGGACGATGACGTCTTCTTCGCTATAGATAATCTGCATGATCTTGCTCCTCGCGTTGTCGAGCGGCCCGAGGGCCGACAGCCACGGCACCCAATCGGGCGCCTTGCGGAACGACGACGGCGACTGCCCGAACCGGCGCCGAAAGGCGCGGGCGAAGGCATCCGGGGCGTCATAACCAGCATCCATCGCTATGTCGGTGACGCTTTGGGCGTCATCCGCGGCCAGCCGGTGCGACGCACGCTTCATGCGCGCAAGCTGGACATAGCGATGCAGCGACAGCCCGAAGGTCGCCGTGAATTGCCGGTGAAAGTGGAATTTGGAGAAGGCGGCGACCCGGCTCACCGTTTCCAGGTCGAGATCGCCGTCGAGATGCCGGTCGATATGATCCAGCACCCGCCGCATTCGCGCCTGATAGTTTTCGAGCGCCGCCTTCATCATTGGTTCCTCCGTGGCGGGCCCAATTAGTCGCCGGGCAGCATCGCGCGCTCGACCGATCTTGCGGTTCGGGATGCATGGACGCCGCCGGCGTCTTCTCCCTTGGGCGAGATCGCTACGCGCCGAGCCGTGCCGAGATGACCGATCTCCGCAACCGGACTTCTCCCGATTCGGATCTCCCTATCATCGCCCAGCCGGCACGCCGGTAGAATCGCTCGGCGCGGGTGCCCGGCGCCGTCACCAGCCGAAGGACGCCGATCCCCAGCCGCCGCGCCTCGTCCAGCAAGACGTCGTGCAACGCCATGCCGATCCCGGCGCCTTCCTCGTCGGGATGGACGAACAGAGCCCAGACGCTCGCATCGCTGCGGTCCAAGGCGGCAAAGCCGACAAGGATACGGTCCGGTCGCAGCGCGACCCAGGTCGAGCCGTCCTCGATATAGCGGACGTAGGATTGCTCGGTGACGAGCGCGGGGTTGGTCAGCCTGTTCTCTCGCACCGCCAATCGAATTGCGTGCATAGCCGGGATGTCGGCGATCGCGGCGCGGTCGATACGGAAGGTCATGTCGGTAGTTCGCACGTCGAAGAGCCGCCCCGCAATCGCTCCCGGCATCACCGCATCGTGAACGCCACCCGATCGACCATGTCCGCCAATGCGGTCGGCAACATCAAGCACGCGTCCGACAAGAGGCGCATCAGTTCATTTCAAACCGGCCCGAGGTCCGCTTGGGCGGCGCGAGGGCCTTCAGTCGCGATTGTCGAAACGTCTGTGCTCCTGCATAAATTCGCCATGCACCCTTTGATCGCTCTGTTTGATGCAGGCCTCTCAACGATGGATTTCGGCGTGATGAGCCACGGCCTCGCGGAGCACGGCCGCGACTACGAATTCATCATCGAAGATTGTTTGAGGTCGAGTCCCGGGACCTATCGCTTAACTTTCACGCACGTCGTCGACCTCGAGTACACGTCGGCACTCCAGCCGATGATTTGGACCAAATCCTGGTCCGACGATTTTATCGAATACGAACGGTGGGAGGCTGCCGGCCACCCTGACGGCTATGTATTCGGAACCAACTGGTCGAACGCCTATCCCGGATTTGCGGTACCGGAAGATAACGACAAAGCCGCGTCGTGGTCGAATAAGCTGAATCGCAAGATGCATTCGGCGTCCATCGAAACCGACCGCTTCAAACTGACTCTGGTATTTCACGACGTGTCACTCGCCAAGTTGAACGACGAGACGCCGACGATAAGCCAAGTGACCATTCCCCTGGGCTAGGTCGTCGCTCACCGCATCGTGAAGACCACCTGGTCGACCACTTTCCCCGACAAATCGAGCAGCGCCAACCGGTGCCGCCCCGGCCCAGGCAGGATCAGCGGGGAGGTGCTGGCATCGCCGAGGTCGCGTTTGTCGAGCACCAGCCGATGGGTCACCGCATCGCCCGACACCGCGACCGCGAGCCGCTGGCGGTCGATCGGGATATCGGGGTCGAGCGCATAGACGCTGCCCGAGACGGGATTGGTGATACGCGGAGGGCGCGCCGTGTCGGGAGCCTCGGCAATGACGTTCATGCCGGTGCCGGCGAGGAAATATTCGCGGCGCGGCTGTTCGATATTGTCGGCGAAGCGGATCGCGCGCGCTTCCACACCCGCCGGCATCGGCGATTCCTTGCCAGGACGATCGGCGTGGAGCGCCATCATCACGTCGCGCCACACCGGCGCCGCGCCGCTGATCCCCGACACCACGCGCATCGGGTCGCCTTCCATGTTTCCGACCCATACCGCGACGGTGTAGCGGTCGGAGAAACCGACGCACCAATTGTCGCGCATCGCCTTGGACGTGCCGGTCTTGACCGCCGCCCAGAACGGCACGCGCAACGAGGAATCGAGCCCGAAAGTGACCGCGCGCGCGTTGGGATCGGCCATCATGTCGGCGACGATCCACGCGGCCTGGGGCGTGGTGATCGGTTTGGCGGCCGGGTGCGGGTCGTCCTTGGTCAATCGGACCGGCGCCCAGCGACCGCCATTGGCCAGGCTGCGATAGGCGTCGGCCTGTTCGAGCAGCGTCACCTCGGCCGAGCCCAGCGCCAGCGAATAGCCGTAATAATCGCCGTCCTCGACCAGCCCGCGATAGCCGCTATCCCGCAGCCGATCGCGAAAGCTATCGACACCGACCAGCAGCAGGGTCCTGACCGCGGGTACGTTGAGCGATCCCGCCAGCGCCGAGCGCGCCGAGACTGGGCCCTTGAACCCTTTGTCGTAATTCTGCGGGACGTAGAGGCCCGAGGCGGTGTCGAGCTGGACCGGGGAATCGTCGAGGATCGAGGCCGGGGTCAGATAGCCCTTCTCGATCGCTTCCGCGTAGAGGAACGGCTTGAGCGTCGATCCCGCCTGGCGATACGATCCCGCGCCGTCGACCGCCGGTGCGGTCGAATTGCCGCCGATCCCGCCGACATAAGCGAGCACGTCGCCGCTGGCATTGTCGAGCACCACCACCGCGCCGTCGCGCGCACGGCTGCTGCCCAGCCCCTGCAATTGGCGCTTGAGCGCTTCGATCGCAATCTTCTGGATATCGGCGTCGAGCGTGGTGGTGACCTTCAACCCCGGCTTGGTCAGCAGCTTGGCGGCGAGGTGCGGCGCGAGCCCGGGGTCGAGCGCCAGGCTGCGCGCGGGGCCGAGCATCGAATAGGCCTCGCCCTCGAACCGCGCGCAATCCTGGTCGTGGCTCAGGCGGCAGGCGCGGCGCGCGACCGTCACGGCGTTGGCCTGGGGATCGGGCAGCAACGCGGCGAGCATCAGCGCGTCGTCGCGGCTGAGCGCGTCGGGCGTCTTGCCGAACAAGCCCAGGGCGGCGGCGCCGATCCCCTGCGCCTCGCCGCGAAAGCCCGCCATATTCACATAGCCTTCGAGGATCTGGTCCTTGCTCCAGCCATTCTCGATCGCCAGCCCCGCGCGCATCTGGCGGATCTTGTCGAGCCAGCCGCGCGCGCCGGGTCGCGCTAGGTCGGGCGACAGGAAGTCGGCGAGCTGCATGCTCAAGGTGGAGGCGCCGCGCGACTTGCGGCCCTGGAGCCGGTCGCGCAGCGCCCCCATCGTCGCCAGCCAGTCGACGCCGCCATGGCTGTAGAAGCGATGGTCCTCGGCGGCGACCAATACCTGCCTGGTCGTGTCGGCGACTTTGTCGAGCGTGGTCCAGCCGAGCCGCCGCCGGTCGAAATCGACTCGCGACGAATCGATCAGCACGCCGTGTCGATCGTACAGCCACGCTTCCGACGATTTCCAATTGGCGCGCACCGCCTGGTAGCTCGGGATCGGCGGCGGCAGCGTCAGATAGTCGAGCACCGCGCCGACCGCGACGAGCAGGCAAAGCGCCGCGATCGTCCAGTGCGCGCGGGTGCGCGGGCGATGCTCGACCAGCCAACCGCCGATCGCCGCGATGCGATCATCGACTTCGCCTTCGACGCCCCGCGCCCATGTCCAGACCGCAAGCGCGCGGTCGCGCCATCCGCTCATCGTCCCGCGCCCGCGCGCCACATCACCGCCCGCCCTAGTTCTGCACGATGGTCATCGACGCATTGGGCAATTGGGCGTTGATCGAGGGCGAATACATCGCCTCGACCCGGGTCGACGGCATGCTGAAGGTGCCGGCGCCGTTCAGCCGCATCAGATAGACCACGGTGAAGCTGCCGCGCGGGACCCAGTCGAAGAAGCCGCGCCACGAATCGCCCCGGCGCTCGACATAAGCGGGCGATACCCCGGCCTGGACGTCCCACCATTTGCCCTGGCTGTCCTGCGCATTGAAGCGCGTGCCGCCGCCGGCCACTTCCTGGCCCTTCAGGATTTCCGACTGCCCGCCGAGATCGCTGACCAGGGTCGCGCCGGCCGGAATCGGGTCGTTGACCACCACCCAGTTGCGCTCGGCGGTCGCTTCCACCACCAACGTCACCTTGAGCACGTCGCCGCGGGTATATTGGCCCTTCACTCGCTGGCTGACCGGCTCGATCTTCTTCGACACCTTGTAGCCGGCGAACAACGGCTGGGTCAGCGGCACCGCGGCCGAGACCTGAACCGTCGCCCAAGGCCCCGCTCCGGCCGACTGCCGCAGGAACAACGGCGTCTGGGTCGACGGCAACGCGAAGCTCGCCTTGCGCGCGTCGGCGGCGAGCGGCCAGGACTTCAGCACCGATTGCTGCCCGAAGCTCAGGCTGGTCGTGCCCATGATTGCGCTGGCCGGATAGAGCCCACCGAACTTCTTGGCGGCGATCGTGCCCCAGGCATTGGCGGTAGTGGTGTCCCAGCGCCCGCGCTGCTGGCGCAGCGATACGCCGACCATCATCTTGGGCGCATCGTCGTTCCACCCGGCTCGGCCGAGCGTCGCGATCACCGCCTTGATCGCGCCTTCGTCGCCCGAGGACATCAGCCACCACGGCGCATTCGACTGATCCGACAGATCGAGCCGGGTGCCTTCATAGACCAATCGCGTGCGCAACTCGCTCTCGGCGACGCCGCGCAGTGCATTGGCATTGGCGAGCCCCGGCACCTTGTCGAGCGCGACGAGATAATCGGCGAGCTGCGAGGTCGGCATTTCATGCGGCGTGATGCCGACCGCGCCGAGCATCGCCGGCGTCGCCGCGCCGGCGCGGGCGAGCGCGTTGAACGCGTTCAGCCGCTGCAGGCGAACGTCGCCATAATCCTCGTGCCGCAGGCGCCCGTCGAGCACCGCCTTCATGCCCTCGACCATCTTGGTCTTGGCCGCCTCGGGGATCGGCAAGCCGGCGTCGCTGGTCAGTTCGAGGACATAGGCGGTCAGCGATTCGGAGCCCTTGAGCGATGCCTCCGGCCAATAACGCAGCAAGCCGTCGTCGGCCTGATAGGCCGGAATCTCGCCCGCCAATTGCGTCCAGCTATCGGTGTCGCCGAGTGCGACGATCCGACTCAGTCGCTGCTCGAAGCAATCATAAGGATAAAGCGACATGAAGCGGCGCACGCCCTCGAGCGGCGGCTCCAGCGTGTCGTCGAGCTTGATGTCGACCACGCCATAACCGGGGATCGCGCCCCTGGGCGGAGTGATCGGAATCGAGGTGTTGGGCCCGACCCGCGCGAGCGTCGCCGCCCATACTTCGGTCGGCACGGCCGGCACGACGTCCTGCACCGTCGTCAATTTGTCGACCGCCTTGCCGTCGGACGACTTGGCGCTGACCGTCCATTTGAGCTGCCCGCCCTGCGCCGGCGCGGTCAGGTTCCAGGCGATCGGCGCGGCGCCGCCCGCCGGGATGGTCACCGTGATCGGATGGCCTTTGGCGATTTGCGGCTGAAGCTGGACGTCGGCGGTGACCGTCATCGGCTTGTCGGAGCCGTTCCTGAGCGTGAAGCCCGCCGCATATTGGTCCCCGGTCCGGACCAGGCTGGGCAGGCCGGCATAGACCGACAGATCCTGCGCGGTGCGGATGTCGGTGCTGCCGGTGCCGAACAATTGCGCGCCGTCGGTGGCGATCGCGACCAGTTTGAAGCTCGACAAGGCGTCGTTGAGCTGGACCGGCACCTGGGCATGGCCATTGCCGTCGAGCGCGACATGGCCCTGCCACAGCAAGACCGGCTGGAAATTCTCGCGATTGAGCCCCGACATGTCGGCACCGCCGCCGCCGCCGGCCTCGACCGCCTTGCGGCCGTAATGGCGCTTGCCGACGACCTGGGTCTGCGCGGTCGAGGTCAGCACCGACAGCGGCCGATCGCCCATCATCGCGTCGAGCACGTTCCAGCTGTCGTTGGGCGCGAGCTGGAGTAGCGCCTGGTCGACCGCGGCGAAGGCGACATCGGCGGTCTTGGCCGGCTTGCCGTCAGGGTCCCGCACGGAAACGTCGACCGTCGCGGTGTCGCGCGCGGCATAGCGTTCCTTGTTGGCCTTGACCGTGACGCCGAGCTGGTGCGCTTCCCAGCCGACCTTCACCTTGGCGATGCCGAGGCGATAGCTCGGCTTGGCGAGATCGACCAAGGCGGTCGGTTCCTGTGCCTCGCTCGGCGCGCTGGAGAAGCCCAGGGCCCTGCCGATACCCTGGAGCCAGCTCCACACGCCGGGCTGGGCGCGACCGCGCACCGCCATGACCGAGACGAACACGTCGGGCGCGTAGCTGCCCGGCATCTTGACCTCGACCACCGGGTTGGCGCCCGACAGCTTGGTCACGAAACTCGACAGCACGCCTTCGCGCTCGACGGTGACCAAGGCCTCGGCCTCGCGGAACGGCATGCGGACCTGGAAACGCGCGGTCTCGCCCGCCTTGTAGGTCAGTTTCTCGGGCACGACGTCCATGCGGTCGCCATTGTCGCCGCCGAACCACCAATCGTCGTCGCCCGCCAGCCACACCGAGCGCACCGCGCGCGAGACATTGCCGTCGGCATCGCGCGTGGTCGCGACGATATAGACTTCGCCCGACACGCCGGGATCGATCGTGCATTTGGCAAGGCCGAGCTCGTCGGTCGTCGCGCTGCACGATCCCGCCAGCTTGGTCGTCTTCATCTGGTTGTCATAGGCGTAGAAGCCGCCGATCAGCCGTCGCCGCGCCGTCAATATCTGGCGGCTGTAGAGCGCGACGTTGATCGCCTGGCCCTTCTTGGGCTTGTTGTCGGTGTCGAGCGCGACGAAGCTCAGCCTGAGATCGTCCTGCTTCATCAGCCAGCCGTCGGTTTTGACCCCCAATTGCACCGCGGACGGGTAAATCGGGATTCGCTTGGACGCGGTCAGCACTTCGCCATTGGCGTCCTGATAATCCATCTCGACCAGCATGTCGGTCGCGGAGTCGAGCTGCGGCACATCGACCGATGTGCGCGTCGTCCCGTCGCCGCCGAGCGTCGCCGGTAGCGTCTGCGTCGGCGGCAGCGGGATCTCCTCTTCCTCGCCGTCGCCGTTGAGCGGCTTGGTTCCTTCCTTCACGTCGGTGCCACCGAACGTATAGGTGTCGTAACCATCGGGAGTCGCCGAGCGGCCGAAATAGCCGACGCGCATCTCGACCGGCAGGTTGGAGGCGCCGCCGCCCGCGAGATAGCCGACGAACAGGTCGAGCGGCAGCGACTTGGGCCGGATCGCGGCTTCCTTGGGCCCGGTCACGGTCGCGCGCATGGTCGGCAGCTTGTATTCGTCGACCTTGAACGACTGGCCGGTCGACAGGGTCTTGTCGCCGTCGATCACCGAAATATCGTAATCACCCATCGGCGCGCCTTGCGGCGCGGTCCATTCGCTCTCGCCGATGCCATTGGCGTCGATCGTCAGCGGCAAGTCGAAATTGGTATCCGAACCGCGATGCGACAGGCGCAGCGTGCCCGAAAAGCCCGGCGCCAGTGCGAAGCCGGTGCCGTTGGGCTGGCGCAGGATGTGCTTCATGTGCACCGTCTCGCCCTGGCGGACCAGAGCACGGTCGAACACAGTGTGCAGGATGTTGTCGGTCTTGGAATAGCCATAAGGCAGGTCGAAATCATAGGGGCGGATGCCTTCGCCCCAATCGGTCAGGGTGAAGCTGAAATCGTCGGCGGCGCGTGCCGAGATCATCAGCGGATGCTGCTGATAATCGTTCTCGCACCCGCCATAGGTCGCGGGCTCGGGCAGGCCCGCCGGAATGAACACCGCGCCCGAGCGATCGGTGGTGCCGTTGGCGAGCAATTCCCCGGTGCAGCTGTCGGTCACCGCGACCGCGGCATTGGCGACCGGCAGCCCGCTGTCGAGATGAGTCACCCAGGCGAGGCTCTTCTCGCGCCCCCATTTGAAATGGACCGCCATATTGGTGACCAGGGCGGCGGTCGCCACGTAGCGCGGCGCCTTGCGACCGAGCAACGCCTGTCCCAGCACCGGGCTGGCCAGCTCGACGACATAGAATCCGGGCTTGGTCAGCGGGATGCCGACCACTTCGAAATCCTTGCCCTTGCCGGGCAGGCCGATCTTCATCGAGGCGCCGGCATCCTCGCCGGTCAGGATCGGCGTCGCGCCGGTATTCTGGATATGGCCGACGACCTCGTCGCCTTTCTTAATATCCTCGATATCGGTCTCGTCGGCGGAGTTCACGGTGCGCAGCCATTGCGCGATCTTGCCGTCCGAGCCTTCGACGCGCAGCGACTGGCCGCCGATGCTCAAATTCTGGCCCTGCAGCGACGGCTCGACGTTGCGCACCGTCACCGGCAGCACGCCGCCTTCCTTGGCCTCGAGGATGCCGAAGCCGGCGGCGAACTTCACCAGGGGCGGCGCCTGGTCGATGCGGATGTCGAGCGGGAACCGCTCGGCATTGGTCAGCGGCCGGCCGCTCTCGTCCTTGACGTCCGCCGGGATCGAGACCTTGGCGGTGGTCGCGTAGGGCATCGGCGCGGGGAAGGTGATGTCGCTGATCGTCGCCGATTTCTGCTCGTCCTTGTCGAAAACGGGCGCGATCACCGTGCCGTCGGCGGTGGTGATCTTCATCTGCTTGGCGAGCGTCATCGGAATCGGCGCGGTGAAGCGCAGATAGGCCTTCTCGACCGGGTTGCACCCGGCCTGGGCATTGGTGCGGCTGCATTCGAAACGCACGGCGAACGGCTTGCGCACGGTGAATTCGAAGCGCTGGTCGGTGCCCGCGAGCTTGCCGCTGGCGCTCGCGATATTGCCCGACCAGACCAGCGACATGTCGTGCCCCGGCGGCAGCGGCCGGCGGCAGCGCAGCGCGGTCACCCCCTCATAGGTCTTGGTGCGATCCGCCTCGCTCGCCGGAATCGTCGCCGGCAGGCCTCCATTCTCCAGGAAATTCTGCACCGCGTAATTATTGTCGGTGCCCATCTCGGCGATCAGCTTGCCCGCGGTGCCCGCCGGCAGCACGTCGACCGGGATCTTCTCGCCGAGTCCGGTGACTGCGCAATAGGCATTGGCCGCGACCGATTGCGGCGTCGCCGGCAGATTGGCGGCGACCAGGAAGACCTGGCCTTCCTCGATCTGGTCCGAATCCTCGCCCGGCAGAATCGCCTTCGCCATCGGCCCGCCGGCGTCGACGGTA
>NZ_JBQCCN010000005.1:0-15271 GCF_051962185.1 Sphingomonas sp. | reverse complement strand
CAAGGGAGCTCTGACAATTCGCCAGATCGCGGCTTTGCCGTACCGGACCGAAGGCGCCGCCAGCGACGCCCCGATCCGCATCCTGCTCGTCACCTCGCGCGAGAACCGGCGCTGGGTCATACCCAAGGGCAATCCGCCCTCGGGAATGATCGGCCACGCCGCCGCCGCGCTCGAGGCCGAGGAGGAAGCGGGGGTGCAGGGGCTCGTCTGCCCGACCCCGCTCGGCACCTATCGCTATCGCAAGCGGCAGAAGAACGGCGCGTCGCTGATGTTCGACGTCGAGGTGTTTCCGCTAGCGGTCAATCGCGAGCTCGACAGCTGGAAGGAACAAAGCGAGCGCGAGCGGCGCTGGGTCAGCCTGCCCGAAGCCGCGTCGATGGTCGACGAACCCGATCTCCGGGATCTCATCCGCTCGTTCGGCCCTTCCGAGTTCAAGGCGGCGACGCGCCGCACCGGCCTTGTCGCCGCAACCCAATCGAGGATCAGTCCCATGTTCGCCTGGTTTCAGCGCCTGTTGCCCAAGACCGGCAACTTCTTCGAGATGTTCGAGGCGCACGCCCAGACCGTCACCGCCGCCGCCGACGCGCTGTCGCGGCTGCTCCAGGACGGCAACGGCGCGGCCGCCGATCACATCCGCGAGGTGATCGAACGCGAGAACGATGCCGACGAGATCACGCGCTCGGTGCTGAAGACGGTGCGCGAGACGTTCCTGACGCCGTTCGACCGTGGCACCATCACCAGCCTGATCGGCTCGATGGACGATGCGATCGACGAGATGCAGGCCGCCGTGCAGGCCATCGACCTCTACGAGGTCCGCGATTTCGACCAGGAAATGAAGGACATGGCGGCGATCATCGTCGATGCCGCGCGCCTCACCGCCGAGGCGATGCCGCTGCTGCGCGATGTCGGCCGCAACGCCAACCGCTTGCACGAACTGACCGAACGGCTGGTCCGAATGGAGGGCCATGCGGACGACATCCATCGTGCCGGCCTCAAGCGCGGTTTCGTCGAATATGGCCGTCAGGACACGCTGCGCTTCATCGTCGCGCGCGAGGTCTACAAGCATCTCGAGCGGATCGTCGACGCGTTCGAGGATGTCGCCAACGAGATCGACGGCATCGTCATCGACCACGCCTGAGCCAGTCGATGCACGACCTCGCCTTTCCCCTGCTCGTCGGCCTGATCGCCGTCGCCTTCGCGTTCGACTTCCTGAACGGGTTGCACGATGCGGCCAACTCGATCGCGACCGTGGTCTCGACGCGCTTGCTCAAGCCGGTCCACGCCGTGCTGTTCGCCGGCGTGTTCAATTTCGCGGCCTATTTCCTGACCATCGCCTTCCCCAGCCTGCACAAGGTTGCCGAAACGATCGGGCAGGGCCTGATCGACAAGAATCTGGTGACGCCCGGCGTGGTATTCGGCGCGCTGATCGGTGCGATGTTCTGGAACGTCGTGACCTGGCTCAAGGGCATTCCGTCCTCGTCGAGCCATGCGCTGGTCGGCGGCATCATCGGGGCGGGGGTGGCGCATGCCGGGGTCGCCGGCATTCAATGGACCGGCCTCAACAAGACGCTGATCGCGATCGTGCTGTCGCCGGTGCTCGGCATGATCCTCTCGATGCTCATCATGCTGGTGACGAGCTGGATGTTCGCGCGCACCAGCAACCGCGCCGCTGAGAAGAGCTTCCGCGTTCTCCACATCATCTCGTCGGGTACCTATTCGCTGAGCCACGGCCTCAACGACGCGCAGAAGACGATGGGCATCATCACCGTCCTGTTGTTTTCGACCGGCTATCTCCACGGCAAGTTCGAGGTGCCGCATTGGGTGGCGATCAGCTGCTACATCGCGATGGGCCTGGGCACGCTGACCGGCGGCTGGAAGATCATCGAAACGATGGGCAGCCGCATCACGAAGCTGTCGCAGCACCAGGGGTTCAGCGCCTCGGCCGGCGGCACGATCATGGTGTTCACTGCCTCGCTGCTCGGTATCCCGGTCTCGACAACGCACACCATCACCGGCTGCGTGATCGGCGCTGGCGTCGCCAAGCGGGCGAGCGCGGTGCGCTGGGGCGTGGCGAGTGACGTGGTGGTCGCCTGGATCGTGACCATCCCCGCCTCGGCGGCGGTCGGGGCCTTGTTCTACTCGCTCACCCTGTTGTTCTGATCGCGGCGTGATCAGGCCGCGTCGCGGAGCAGGCGCACGTCCCGGCTGGCATCGATCATCGCATCCGACACGATGGCATAGGCGATGGTCCACGCTTCCAGCGTTGCGGCGTCGACCTTGGGGCCGCCATGCGTCTTCACCATATGCAGCAACGCGCGCCCGACGACCGCATAGTGGCGATCTTCCACGCCATAGCCGACATGCCGTTCGGCGAGCTTGCGCACGCACGGCAGCATGGCGTCGAGCCGGCTCAGCCCGGTGACGATCCATGCCAGCGCCTCGATCAGCAACCGGCCTTGCTCGGTCATGTCGTTACGGAACAACGGACGCGTGTCGGGGGCCAGCTCGAACAGGCGCCCGTAGAATAGACGCGCGGCGGAATCGCGATCGACCAGGATGCCGACGAAGCTATCGCGGACGAGATCGATCTGGCTCGGCTTCATGATGCGTCCGAGCATCGCCGATCGGAGTAAACAAGCGGTGAGCGCGACTATCCCGTTTCCTACGTATTTTCCGCACTCTCGAATTTTTCGATGACCCATTCCTCTTCCTGCGCGGCGGCGATCCAGTCCTGCATGAAGGGATGGTTGAGCACCGCGTCGACATAGGAAATGGCGAATCGCGCGACGGGCAATTGATAGGTCGCGAGACGCGTGCAGACCGGGGCGTACATGATATCGGCGGCGCCGAACTCGCCAAACAGGAACGGACCCGCGCCGCCGAATCGCGCCCGCGCCTGCGCCCAGCTTTCCATCAATCGTGTGAGCTCGGCGATGACGTCGTCGTCCGGTTTTTTCGGCGCATAGACTTGGCGGACGTTCATGCCGTGCTTGCTGCGCAGCGCCGAGAATCCCGAATGCATCTCCGCCGCCATCGACCGCGCCATCGCGCGCGCCGCCTCGTCTTTGGGCCAGAATCGCGTATCGCCGGTCTTGTCGTTGAGAAATTCGACGATCGCTAGGCTATCCCAGACGACGATGTCACCGTCCCACAGGATCGGCACCTTGCCTGACGACGGCGCGAACTCGTCGCCCTGGCGGCGCTTGTCCCAATCCTGGTCGTAGAGCGGGACCACGACTTCCTCGAAAGGCAGCCCCGACTGTTTGCACGCCAGCCAGCCGCGCAGCGACCAGCTCGAATAGGCCTTGTTGCCGATGATGAGCTTGAGCATGGCGGCGGGGATAGTCGCGGGGGGAGGGGGCGGCAAGCCGCGAACGGCCTGCGTCCAAAACGCATCTCGAACATTGATCCCGTCATGAGCGAGAAACCGTCACAGCGTGCGATTCATATCGGCTGTTCCGGCTGGAACTACCGCCATTGGCGCGGCGCCTTCTATCCCGACAAGCTGCCGGTAAAAGCTTGGTTCGCTTATTACGCCGAGCAGTTCGATACGGTCGAGATCAACAACAGTTTCTACCGTTTGCCCAAAGCGGAGACGTTCGATGCCTGGCGCGAGCAGGCGCCGCCGGGATTTCGCTACGCGGTCAAGGCCAATCGTTTCATCACCCAGGCCAAGAAGCTGAAAGACTGCGAAGAGCCGGTCGCCCGTATGATGACGCCGACCCGGCATCTCGGCGCGACGCTCGGGCCGATCCTCTACCAATTGCCGCCGATGCTGGGGATCAATCTCGATCGGCTCGAAGCTTTCCTCGAGCTCTTGCCCGGCGACCTGACCCATGTCTTCGAATTCCGCGAGAAGAGTTGGTACACCGAAGCCACGCTCGCCTTGCTCGACCGCTTCGGCGCCGGCTTCGTCGCGCACGACTTCCCTGGAGTCGCGTCGCCGCGCTGGATGTCGGGCGATCTCGTCTACGTTCGCTTCCACGGCGGCCTCGGCAAATATTACGGCCGATATTCGAACGAGAGGCTGCTCGACTGGAGCGACTGGCTGGCCAGCCAATATCGCGCTGGGAGACGACTCTGGGCCTATTTCAACAACGATGGCGACGCCGCCGCCATCCATGATGCGCTGACGTTGAAGGCCATGATGCGACAGGTAGCCGACGGCTGATTTCCCACCGCGGAGACGACGAGCGGAAACACCCCGTCGAGCTGGACGACGACACCGAAAGCGATGCCCGAGCGGCTATTTGCGTATCGGCTACAACTGTCGCGTCGTATCAGCCCCCGCCGCCCTTCGACGGCACGATCAGATACTTCTCGCCGGTCTTCTTAGCGCTATAGAGCGCGATATTGGCCGGATCGAGCGTCTCGGCCAGCGAGAGCTCGCCGGTATAATGGCTGGCGAACGTCGTGGTGATTTCCGCCGCCACGCGCGCGCGCATCCGCCCGACCACTTCCGGCGGCGACTTCATCAGGAACGGCGTCAGCAGGAAGCCCGCACAGGTCCAGGACAGCCCGACATTGCGATCGATCAAGGTCGGGCCGAGATCGAGCGCGCCGTAGATATAGACGCATTTGTTCACCGACGAGCCGTAGCGGCTATAGGCGGTCATCTTGCGCACCGCCGCGGCCTCGATCGCCAGCAGGATCTGGCTCGCCAGCCGCCCGCCGCCGACGGCGTCGAAGCCCAGCGTCGCGCCGGTCTCGAACACCGCTTCGGTCAGATCGGCCTGGAAGGTGTCCGTGCTCGAATCGACGATATGCGTCGCGCCGATCTCGCGCACGATGCGCGCCTGCTCGGCCGAACGGACGATGTTCACCAGCGGGACGCCGTCGGCGATGCAGATGCGATTGAGCATCTGGCCGAGATTGGACGCCGCGGCGGTGTGGATCAGCGCACTGTGCCCTTCCGCCTTCATCGTCTCGACCATCGCGAGCGCGGTCAGCGGGTTGACGAACGCCGAGGCACCCTGGCGCGGGGTGACGCCGTCGGGCAGCACGAACAGCTCGCTCGGGCGCAGCGTGCGATATTGGGTGTACATGCCGCCGCCGATCGTCGCGACGGTCTTGCCGAGCAGCTCCTCGCAACCCTCGCCGGCCGCGACGACGGTGCCGGCGCCCTCGTTGCCGACCGGCATCGACTCGCCGAGACGGCCGGCGACCACCGCCATACGCTGCGCCGGAATGTCGGCGACCGTGGCATCGCCCTCGCGCCGCAAGGTGGAGAGGTCGGCGGGGCCGGTGAGCAGGCCGAGATCGGACGGATTGAGCGGGGCGGCCTCGATCCGGACGACCACCTCGCCGGCGCCAGGGGCGGGGACGTCGATATCGACCAGCGATAATTCGAGCTTGCCGTCGGTCACCAGCGAACGCAGTTCGAGGCCCTTGGTCGGTGCGGTCATTCGATCCTCCCCTGATTTTTCGATTATTGGGTATGTAACCCGGGGAGGATTAGGATCAAGCCCTGACGGCCAAATCCTCTCCCTTGACGGGAGAGGATAGCGAAGCTTGGCAGCGTGCTGCCTAGCGTAGCTTGAAGAGGGTGGACGACGAGGGAGACGCCTTGGCGTCCCACCCTCTGCAACTCCGACTAGGGCCGGCTACGCCGACCCAAGTCTGCGTATCCTCTCCCGTCAAGGGAGAGGACATTTGATTGAGATCGACCCGAGTCTTAAGGCTTCGGCTGCCCACCCGCTTTCCATTCCGGCTTGAAATCCCCCGACGCCAGCAGCCGCACCGGCGCGATCAGCGAGCGGATCGCGTTGGTCATGTAATCGATGTCGAGATTCTCGATCGTGTCGGTCGGCTGGTGATAAGTCGGCACCACCGCCCAGCCGGAGAAGGTGTGCGCGACGATGCCCTTGAGCGCGAGCGAGTAATTGTCCGAGCGCTCGAAGAAATGCTGGTCGGGATAGGGATCGGCGGCGATCAGCGCGCCCTGGCTCTTCATCATCTCGAACAGGTTGGAGCGTTCCGAGCCGGTCATCATCAGCGACCCCTTGGGCAATTTGGGATCCTGCGCGCCGATCATCTCGAATTCGATATTGGCGACTAGATCGCTCAGCGGCACCGGCGGGCGCTCGCCGAACCAGGTCGAGCCGAGCCCGCCGATCTCCTCGCTGCCATAAGCGACGAACAGGATGCCGCGCTTTTGCGGCCCCATCGCCGCGAAGCTCCGTGCCAGTTCGATCACCGCGACGGTGCCCGAGGCATCGTCATTGGCCCCGGGCATGACCACGCCGTCGGGCCGCACCCCGAGATGATCGAGATGGGCGGACAACAGGATCACGCCGGCCTTGGGATCGGTGCCGGGCAGATAGCCGATCGCGTTGGTGGTCACGCCCTTTTCGGTCGCGACGGGCACGTCGAGCGTGACCTCGCTGCCCGCAGCGATCCTGGCCAGCGCCTCGGCGGGCAGGGCGGCGACCGCGAGCGACGGGCGCTCGGGCGCGCCTTCCAACGTCGTGCGGATCTGCGGCTTGCCGCCGATCATGTTCAGATAGCGGCGTGTGACGTCGCTTTCGGCGGCGAGCAGCAACTTGGTCTTGCCGCGCGCGACGCGGCGGAGCTGCATCAATTTGTCGGCCGGGCCGGTATAGACGATGACATCGGCATCGGGCACTGCGCCGGCGGGATCGGTCATGATCCCGACCTTGCCGCCGACCCTGCCGCCGCCGGTCATCAATACCGAGACGCCGGGGACCGCGGCACCGCCGACGGTGAGCGTCGGTATGCCCGCGACGGTGTGGCGGACCAGCGGCGCGGTCTGGGTATAGCCGGCCATGCCCGGTGCCTTGCTGAGGCCCGCCTTTTCGAACTGAGCAGCGACCCAAGCGGCGGCGCGCGCCTCATCGGCAGTGCCGCTGCCGCGCCCGCGCATCTCGGGACCAGCCAGCGCCTTTTCGGTCGCGAGGACATCGGCGGCCTTCACCTGATAGCCGGCGGTGTCCTTCGACAGCGCGGGCGACTGCGGCAAGGCGGCAAGCGACAAGGCCGCGACAAGGGCGATACGGTTCATCTGGAGAGTCCCCCGAAGATTGTTGCCCAATCCTTAGAGGCGGTTGCGCGGCGGCGCTAGCCGATCGCTTCCATCACCGCGGCGCGGAGTTCGGGAATGCCGAGCCCCGTCTCGCTCGAGGTCGACAGGATGTCGGGATGCGCGGCGGGGCGCTTGCGTGCCTCCGCTGCGGTGTCCGCCGCGACCTTGTCGAGCTCGGTCGGCTTGATCTTGTCGGCCTTGGTCAGGACCAGGCGATAGCTGACCGCCGCCTTGTCGAGCATGTCCATGATCTCGCGGTCGACGTCCTTGATACCATGCCGCGCGTCGATCAGCACCAAGGTGCGCTTGAGCACGTCGCGCCCGCGCAGGAAGTCGTTGACCAGGAAACGCCACTTCTTGACCACGTCCTTGGGCGCCTTGGCGAAGCCGTAACCGGGCATGTCGACCAGCCGGAAGGCGAGGGGCTCGCCGACGTCGAAGAAATTGAGTTCCTGCGTTCGCCCCGGCGTGTTCGAGGTGCGCGCCAGCGCATTGCGGTTGGTCAGCTTGTTGAGCAGCGACGACTTGCCGACGTTCGACCGGCCGGCGAACGCGACTTCGGGCACTACCGGGTCGGGCAGGTGCTGGAGCGCCGGTGCGGATTTGAGGAAGGCGACCGGGCCGGCGAACGTCTTGCGCGCCGCCTCGATCGCATCCTCGTCGAACATGCTCACGTTATTTGACCACCGCTTGCTTGAGCGCCGGATGCCGCGCGTAGAGAATCCGCTGCTGCGCGACGGTCCACAGGTTGCTGGTGATCCAGTAGACCTGAAGCCCGACCGCGAACGGCGCCATCACGAACATCAGAACCCAGGGCATCAGCGCGAACACCTGTTTCTGCGCGGCGTCCATCGGCTGCGGGTTCATCTTGAACTGCAGCCACATCGAGATGCCGAGCAGGATCGGTACCACGCCGATCGCGATGAAGTGCGGCGGGGTGAAATGCAGCAGGCCGAACAGGTTGATCGGCGTCAGCGGATCGGGCGCCGACAAGTCACGGATCCAGCCGACGAACGGCTGGTGCCGCATTTCGATCGTCAGCATCAGCACCTTGTAGAGCGAATACATGATCGGGATCTGGAGGAAGGTCGGCAGGCAGCCGGCGAGCGGGTTGACCCCTTCCGCCTTGTAGAGCGCCATGACTTCCTGCTGCTGGCGCTGCTTGTCGTCCTTATGCTTCTCCTGCAGCGCCTTCATCTTCGGCTGGATCGCGCGCATCTGCGCCATCGAGGCGAACTGGCGTTGCGCGATCGGGAAGATCAGCAAGCGGATCGTCACGGTCAGCAGCATGATCGCCACGCCGAAATTGCCGATCATCCGGAACAGCCAGTCGAGATAATAAAAGATCGGTTTCTCGATCGGGCGGAACCATCCCCAGTCGATCGCATAATCGAACAGCCCGACGGCACTCTTGTCGGTGTAGCGGTCGAGCAGACGCACTTCCTTGGCGCCGGCAAAGAAGCGGCTGGTCTGCGTCAGGCGCTGGCCCGGCGCCACGTCCTTGGCGATCCGTGCGTAGTCCGCCTGATAGCCGCCGGTCTTGCCCGGCTGGAATTCGCCGGCGAAGGCCGATCCCTGGTCGGGGATCAGCGCGGTCAGCCAATATTTGTCGGTGAAGCCCAGCCAACCGCCGGTGGTGGAGAATTTCTGCGGGCCCTTGTCGACGTCCTTCCAATTGACGTCGTAATGCGCGGAGCCGTTGTACACCGACATCGGCCCGACCTGGATCGACCAGCTATCGAGATCCTTCGACGCGGTCGCGCGTTTGATCAGGCCATAGGGCACCGCCTTGATCGCCTGCGTCGCACCATTGATGATGCTCTGCCGCACCGTGAACATGTAATCGGGGTCGACCGAAAATTCGATCTGGAAGCGCTGTCCCTGGCCATTGTCGGCGCTCAGCGTCACCGGCTTGCCGGGCGCCAGGACGCTGCCCGTGGCGGTCCAGACCGTATCGGGGCTGGGCGCCTTGAAGCCCGTATTCTGCCAGCCGAATTCCGCGAAATAGGCGTCCTCGGTACCATCCGGCGACAGCAAGCGGATCGGCGGCGAATTCTTCTCGACCGTTTCCTTGTATTGGGTCAGCAGCAGGTCGTCGATCCGCGCGCCCTTCAGGTTGATCGATCCCTTGAGCGTCGGCGTGTCGATCGCCACGCGCTGCGCCGCCGTTTCCTTGAGCACCAGGTTGCGATCGCGAATCGCGGTGGGGCTGGTCGAGACCGGCGTGTTGGCGTTGGGCTGAACCTGGGTCTTGCCGCCTTCGATCTTGGTCACCGGCGGATTGGCCGGCGGCATGATTTTGTTCATCACGAACGGCCAGCCGAACAGCAGCAGCACCGCGAGGACCGCGAACATCATCAGATTGCGATTGTCGTTGTTCACGCGTTCAGGAACCTTCGATCAGAGACTCTACGGGACGGGGTCGGGTCCGTACCCGCCCCAGGGATGGCACCGTGCGACGCGCTTCACCGCCAGCCACCCGCCCTTCAGCGCGCCATAGCGGCGAAGCGCGGTGATTGCATAGGCCGAACAGGAAGGTTGATAGCGGCAGGTCGGCGGCATGATCGCCGACGGCCCGATTTGCCACAGCCGCACCAGCCCGATCAGCAGCTTGGCGATCATCGCGCCACCTTGACCAGCGCCTTGGCCAGATCGGTCTTCAATTGCGCGAAATCGCGGGTCAGCCCGTCGAGTCGGCCGATCAGGACATGATCCGCGCCCGCCACGCCGCTGACCGGCAGGATTTCATGAGCGAGCGCGCGGAATCGGCGCTTGATGCGGTTGCGCACCACGGCGTTGCCGATCTTCTTGGTCACGGTGTAGCCGACGCGCATCGTCGCATCGCCATCGTTGCGGCGGCGGACCAGCAGGATGAATCCGGGCATCGGTGCGCGCTTGCCGCTGTTGGCGGCCAGGAAGTCGCGACGCTTGGTCAACGTCTGAACGCCGGCATTCACGGGTGCGGAAACGACACCAGCCCGCTCTCCCGAAGGAGACGGGCTGGCCAAATCGTCCGGCGAAGCGGAGTCGGGTGTTACGCCGACAGCTTCTTGCGGCCGCGAGCGCGGCGCGCGCGGATCACGTTGCGCCCACCGACCGTCGCCATGCGCGCGCGGAAGCCGTGCCGGCGCGCACGCACCAGGTTGCTCGGCTGAAAAGTCCGCTTCATCGTTCATTCCCTGTACGTCGAAATTGAAAAGGGCCGCCACAGGGGCGACCTCGTGGGGTGCGCGCTTAAGCGAAGGCGCGGCATAAGTCAACGCGGGACGGGCGTCGGGCATCGCGCGGCAGATGGGGTGGGTGTGTTGCCCATGCAAGACAGAATCGCGGGCGCGCGCGAAGATTGCGCCAGAATGGCGGCAAGGGCTCGCGCCGGCGCGCCGTCGGGTTAAGCAGGCGGCATGACCACGATCGTTTCGACTGTCGCCTATCTCGGCCTGGAAGCCCGGGCGGTGGATGTCCAGGTGCAGCTCATTCCCGGCCTGCCCAAGTTCCTCATCGTCGGTCTCGCCGACAAGGCGGTGGGGGAAAGCCGCGAGCGCGTGCGCGCCGCGATCACGGCAATGGGGCTGTCGCTGCCGCCCAAGCACATCGTCGTGAACCTTTCGCCCGCCGACCTGCCCAAGGAGGGAACGCATTTCGACCTGCCGATCGCGCTCGGACTGCTCGGCGCGATGGGCGTGGTCGACGCCGAAACCCTGAGCGAATTGATCGTCGTCGGTGAGCTCGGGCTCGACGGCCGGATCGCGTCGTCGCCCGGCGTGCTGCTGGCGGCGCTCCATGCCTCGAGCGAAGGCAAGGGGCTGGTCTGTCCGGCGGCGCAGGGATCGGAAGCGGCCTGGGCGGGATCGATCGACGTGATCGCCGCGCCCGACCTGATCGGCCTGCTCAATCATCTCAAGGGCAACCAATTGATCGGTCCGCCGCCGCCGGGCGTCGCCGAGGAGCCGGGATTCGGACCGGACCTGCGCCAGGTGAAGGGGCAGGAGACCGCCAAGCGCGCGCTCGAGATCGCCGCGGCCGGCGCGCACAATCTGCTGTTCACCGGGCCGCCGGGAGCGGGCAAGTCGCTGATGGCTTCGTGCCTGCCGGGTATTCTGCCGCCGCTCGACGCCGGGGAGGCGCTCGAAGCCTCGATGGTGCAGTCGATCGCCGGCACGCTCGAAGGCGGCCGCATCACCCGCGCGCGCCCGTTCCGCGCGCCGCACCATTCGGCGTCGATGGCGGCGCTGGTCGGCGGCGGGCTGCGCGTGCGGCCGGGCGAGGTCAGTCTCGCTCATCTCGGGGTTTTGTTTCTGGACGAACTGCCCGAATTCCAGCGCGCCGTGCTCGATTCGCTGCGCCAGCCGCTCGAGACCGGAACGGTCAGCGTCGCGCGCGCCAATGCCCATGTCACGTTCCCGGCCCGCGTTCAGCTCGTCGCAGCGATGAATCCCTGTCGCTGCGGCCATCTCGGCGACGCCTCGCTCGCTTGCGCCCGCGCGCCCAAATGCGCGGCCGATTACCAGGCCAAGGTGTCGGGTCCGCTGCTCGACCGCATCGACCTCCATGTCGATGTCCAGGCGGTCAGCGCCGCCGATCTCGTCCTGCCGCCGCCCGCCGAAGGGTCGGCCGAAGTCGCCCGCCGCGTCGTCGCCGCGCGCGAGATACAGAGCGCGCGTTATGCGGGCGAAGCGGCGCGCACCAATGCCGAGGCCGATGGCGATCTGCTCGAATCGGTCGCCACGCCCGACGACGCGGGGCGCAAGCTGCTGGCCCAGGCGTCCGAGGCGATGCGGCTGTCGGCGCGCGGCTATATCCGCGTATTGCGCGTCGCGCGGACGATCGCCGACCTCGCCGGATCGCCGGTCGTCGGCCGCGTACACATTGCCGAGGCGCTGAGCTATCGGCGGCGGGCGCCGACGAGCTAGCCATAGCCGGTCACTTGCGAATGGTTGGATTTCGCGAGAGTGTCGGTCGAATGATCGGCCAGATCCACGCCTATGAATTTCCCGACACCGCTTTCGTCACGGGTAGCGACGCGATTGCGTGTGTGGTCCAGCTCTCCGCGCTCCGCGACTATATGACGCTTCGCGAACTCGACGATGCGTTCAGCGGTCACGCTTCCTATCGCCGAGCGCCGTGGATGAACCGATATGTCGGCGTGTGGGGGCGCAAGAACTGCCAGCGCCTGCGGCGCTTCCTGCAAGAACGTGGCGCCGAGGTCGTACTCCACCGCGAGCGCCCGTCCCGTCTCGGACTGACGGCTTACAGGACACGCATGAAGCGGGAAAAGGTTAGAGTGCTACCGACGCGCGATCACTGATCAGCAAATCCAGGGCGGGCGTTTGCCTATAAACGCGCGCATCAGCCATGTCCGATCGCGAGGTAGCGGCTAGGTTGCCGAGGCGCCGAGCGATCGCCGTGCGCCGTCCAACCGGGAGACAGCCCCGCGGCTATTCGGTTGTATTCCCCCTGCAAAGCCGTCAGGCTGCTGTGGCGACTCGGGGGAGCATCTCGATGACGGGATGGAATGCGCCGTTTTGGGCGCTTCATGTCTGCCGCTTTCCGGCCCTTGCTGCATCGGACGGGCGCCTGTCGGCGATCGTCGCCGACGGATCGATCGCAGCCACCAGCCGATCGGCGCACATCTCCGCGAGACGATAGCAAGAGGGGAGAATTACCATGGAATGGATGTTGATGCCGCTGAAGCGCTACGCCGATTTCTCCGGGCGGTCGCGTCGGCAGGAATTCTGGATGTACATGCTCCTGCTGGTCGTCATCTGGATGGTCGCCTTCGCCGCGATGATGGTGA
This sequence comes from Sphingomonas sp., assembly GCF_051962185.1. Classification (GTDB taxonomy): domain Bacteria; phylum Pseudomonadota; class Alphaproteobacteria; order Sphingomonadales; family Sphingomonadaceae; genus Sphingomonas. The sequence goes on along the minus strand of NZ_JBQCCN010000005.1, from coordinate 2,435 downwards.
TGGGTGTCGGTGCGATGAGCATGGCGGGCGTGAATGCCGATGGGACGCCGCGCGTCGGCGGCATGGCGGGGATGTTCGCCTCGATGGGCATCTTCGCCGTCATCTTCGGCATCATCTGGCTGGCCCTGCTGATCCCGACCATCGCGGTCTCGGTACGACGGCTGCATGACACCGACCGGTCGGGTTTCTGGCTGCTGATGCCGATCGGGATCTATGTGCTGGCGATCGTCGTGATCATCGCCGGCGCCGCGAACCAGAGCTCGGCGATGATGATCTTCGGCACCATCCTCAGCCTGCTGCAATGGGTGGCGTCGATCGTGCTCCTGGTGTTCTACTGCCTGCCGGGCACCAACGGGCCGAACCGGTTCGGCGCCGATCCGCTGGGCGGCACCGGAAACTTGTCGCAGACCTTCCAATAACCGCGATCGGCGGCTTGCCCCGACGAAACCTCTCGTCTAGGCAAGCCGCCGTTCGGCCGCGGGTGTGGTGGAATTGGTAGACGCGCCGGACTCAAAATCCGGTTCCGCAAGGAGTGTCGGTTCGAGCCCGACCACCCGCACCACCTTCAGGTATTCTGACCCTCCGCGCCGCGTCTTGCGTCTCGTCCGCGCGTGCCGCAATCTTGCCACATGGGGAAAGAGGGGCAGGCCGGCGCGCGTCGTATCGGCATCATAGGTGGCGGCTCGGCGGGCTGGATGGCTGCCGCCGCGTTCGCCAACGCGCTGGAGCGCGATCCGGACATCTTCCTGATCGAATCCGACGAGATCGGCACGGTGGGCGTCGGCGAGGCGACGATCCCGCCGATCAAGATGTTCAATTACCAGCTCGGCATCGACGAGAACGATTTCCTGAAAGCGACCCAGGGGTCGTTCAAGCTCGGCATCGAGTTCGTCGGCTGGGGTGGCGAGGGACGGCGCTTCTTTCACCCGTTCGGATCGTTCGGCGCGCAGATCGACCGCGTACCGATCCACCAATTCTATTTCGCGGAGAAGCTCGCGGGACGCGATCCGGGACCGCTCGACGACCTGTCGATGGGCTGGGGGGCGGCATCGCGCGGGCGCTTTTCGCGGCCGGTCGGCGACCGGCGGCAGATTCAGTCGACGTTCGACTATGCCTATCATTTCGATGCCGGGCTCTATGCGCGCTATTTGCGCAATTATGCAGAGGCGCGCGGCGTGACGCGGCACGAGGGGCGGTTGGTCGAGGTGCGGCGGCGCGACGACGGCGGGGTCGCGGCGGTCGCGACGGCCGACGGGCGCCTGTTCGAGGCCGATTTCTGGATCGACTGTTCGGGCTTCGCCGCCTTGCTGACGAACGAGGTCGGCTGGGAGGATTACGGCCAATGGCTGCCCTGCGATCGCGCGGTCGCTGTGCCCTGTGCGCGGGCGGGCGAGTTCACGCCCTATACCCGCTCGACGGCGCGCGCCGCCGGGTGGCAATGGCGCATCCCGCTGCAGAACCGGATCGGCAACGGTCATGTCTATTCCAGCCGGCACATGTCGGACGACGAAGCCACCGCGATCCTGCTCGCCAATCTCGACGGCGAGCCGCTCGCCGATCCGCGTCTGTTGCGGTTTCGCGCCGGGCGGCGGCGCGCGGCGTGGAGCGGCAATTGCGTCGCGCTCGGGCTCGCGGCGGGGTTCATGGAGCCGCTCGAATCGACCAGCCTGCATCTCGTGCAGACCGGCATCATCAGGCTGCTGGCGCTGTTCCCGTTCGGCGACGCACGCGACGAGCATGCGCAGCGCGAATATAACCGAGTGACCGAGGAGGAATATTCGCGAATCCGCGACTTCCTGATCCTGCATTATTTTGGCGGCGCGGAACGGCGGAGCGAACCCTTGTGGCGGGAAGCCGCTGCGATGCGCATTCCCGACAGCCTGGCCTATCGGATCGCCCATTTCCGCGATGCCGCACGATTGTTGTTCGACGGCCATGAGCTATTCCAGGACGTGAGCTGGCTGGCGATCTACGTCGGGCAGGGGATCATGCCCGACCAGGTCGACCCATTGGTCCGTCATCGCGATGTCGATGCGACCGGACGGCTGGCGACGCTGCGGCGGCTGATCGCCGATGCCGCGGCGATGATGCCGACGCACGAAGTCTTTGTGGACCGTTACTGCAAGGCTGAGGCGTAGCGACCGGCGCTTTCCTTTCCGGAAAGGGAGGGGATCGCCGAGCGTTAAGGCTCGCGCGCGATGACTGCCGAATAGGGGCCGAAGCGCCAGTTGCCGACTTCGCCCACCGTTTCCGCCGCGTGCCAACGGTCGGGCTGGGCAGGGCGCCACTCGCGCGCCTCGTCCGAGATGTTGAACGCGCACAGCATCGTCTCGCGGGGCGCGGTGCGCTCGATCACCAGCATCGCCTCGCTAGCCTCGATCACCAGCGCGCTGCCGGTCATCAGCGCCTCGCTGGCGTGGCGGAAGGCGAGCAGA
>NZ_JBQCCN010000004.1:0-39129 GCF_051962185.1 Sphingomonas sp. | reverse complement strand
GCGTTCGACAAGATGCGCGAGCAGATCGACCGCATGGCGCAGCAGGCCGAGTTCGGCGTCGACGGCGAGCATGAGGAGGTCCTCGCGACCTACAAGATGTTCGCGTACGACGAGGGCTGGTCGCGGCGGATCAACGAGGCGATCGATTCCGGCCTGACCGCCGAGGCGGCGATCGAGCGCGTCCAGCAGCGCACGCGGATGCGCATGCGCCAGATCGGCGACCCCTTGCTCCAAGACCGGATGCACGATCTCGAGGACCTGGCCAATCGCCTGCTCCGCATCGTGTCGGGGCAGATGGGAACTGCGGCGCAGCTCGGCCTCCGGCAGGACACGATCCTGATCGCGCGCAATCTCGGCCCGGCCGAATTGCTCGAATACGACCGCCGCCGCCTGAAGGGCGTGGTGCTCGAGGAAGGGTCGCTGACCGCGCACGTCACGATCGTCGCGCGGGCGATGGGCGTCCCCGTTCTCGGCCGCGTCCGCAACGTCCGCCAGACGATCGGCGACGGCGATCTTCTGCTGCTCGACGTGACCGAGGCGGGGTCGGTACTGGTGCGGCCGTCGCCGGCGATGGAAGAGGCATTCGATGCCAAACTCCTGGTCCGACAGAAGCGCCGCGCGGCCTTCGCGGCGCTGAAATCGGAAGCGCCGGTCACGCGCGACGGCGAGCGGCTGACGGTGATGGTCAATGCGGGGCTGCGCGACGACGTCGCCGCGCTTGACGTGACCGGGGCCGACGGGATCGGGCTGTTCCGCACCGAATTCCAGTTCCTCGTGTCGGCGACCTTGCCGCAACGCGAACGGCAATTGCGGCTGTACCGGGACGTGCTCGACGCCGCGGGCGACAAGCCGGTGGTGTTCCGCACCGTCGATATCGGCGGCGACAAGGCGCTCCCCTATCTCAACCATCACGACGAGGATGAGGAGAACCCGGCGATGGGCTGGCGCGCGCTGCGGCTCGCGCTCGAACGCGGCGGCTTGATGAAGGCGCAAGCGCGCGCGCTGATCGAGGCGGCCGGGGGGCGCACGCTCAACGTCATGTTCCCGATGGTCAGCGAGGCCTGGGAACTCGACGAGGCCAAGGCCTTGTTCGAGGCGCAGCGCGACTGGCTGGGCAAGCGCGGCAAGCGCCTGCCAACCGAGATCCGTTACGGCGCGATGCTCGAAGTACCGTCGCTCGCCGAGCAACTCGACCTGCTGTTGCCCAATGTCCAATTCCTGTCGGTCGGCACCAACGACCTCACCCAATTCCTGTTCGCCGCCGACCGCGCCAATCCCAAGCTGGCCGAGCGCTACGACTGGCTGTCGCCGTCGATCCTGCGCTTCCTCAAGCGTGTCGTGGCGCCGTGCAACGCGGCCGGCGTGCCGCTGACCGTGTGCGGCGAAATGGGCGGGCGCCCTCTCGAAGCGATGGCGTTGATCGCGCTCGGTATCGAGCGGCTGTCGATCACCCCGGCCGCGGTCGGCCCGATCAAGGCGATGGTCCGCAGCCTAGATCGCGGCAAGGCGATGCGCTTCATGGACGGGCTGCTGGCGGCGCCGCCGCGCGACCAGCGCGGCGTGCTCGCCGATTGGGCGGCCAAAAACGCGGTCGAGTTGGCCTGAGCCGGGGGCGAAACGCGCTAACGGGCCGTTGACAGTCTTACCCGCTTTGGCCGACAGCCGTCACCGGCGGGAGGCCAACATGGTCGCAACCCCCTACCCGCCGGAGAAGGTGATGGACGAGGACGAAGCGGCCGGCGCACCCGACCAGGCGTCGCTGTTCCCGAAGACCGTGGGCGACCGCCTGCGCGAGGCGCGCGAGGCGCAGGGCCTGACGCTGCAGGACGTCGCCAATCGCACGCGCGTGCCGATCCGCCATCTCGAGGCGATCGAGAACAACCGGCTGGAGGTGATGGCCTCGCCGACTTATGCGATCGGCTTCGCCAAGACCTATGCGCGCGCCGTCGGCCTCGACGAAAAGGCGATCGCCGCCGAGATGCGCCAGAGCCCGCAAATGCCGCTGTCGCCGCGCGTCGGGTTCGAGGAATATGAGCCGGCCGACCCGCGTCGCGTGCCGTCGAGCGGGATCGCGACGATCGCCGCGATCGTCGCGGTCATTCTGCTGATCGGCGTCGGCATCTGGTATGGCACCAATTGGTTGCGCGGCAGCGGCGAGGAGCCCGCCGCTTTGGCCACGCCCGACGCTGCCGCGACCATCGCGGCGGCGCCCGCGCCGACCCCGGCGCCGGTGGCCGGTGGGCAGGTGGTGTTGACCGCGACCGACGCGGTGTGGCTGCGCGTCTATGACGCGACCGGCAAGACGCTGATCGAGAAGACCATGCAAAAGGGCGAGCAGTTCTCGGTGCCGTCCGACGCGAGCAATCCGATGATCAACATCGGCCGCCCCGACAAGGTGCAGGTTACGATCAACGGATCGGCGGTGCCCCCGCTCGGCGACGGCAAGCACGCGATCAAGGACGTACCGATCAGCGCTGCGGCGTTGCAGGCGCGGGGCCAGAACCCCGCCACCGCGGCGACGCCGGCCGCGACCAATGCGCCGGCGAGCGCCCCTGCCGCATCGGCGACCCCGTCCGCGAGGAAGACCGACATCCCGGTCTTCTTCCAAGACCGGCCCGCGGCGACGCCGGCGCCCAGGACAGCCGCGACGCCGCGCACGGTGCCGACGCCCGATCCGATCGCGCTGCCGACATCGGCGCCGACCGGGACGCCTTAAGCAGGGCCGACGGACTGGGATACGCGTGCCCGGCGAAGGCCGGGGCCGAGTTTCGATCAACTGGAGATGGCATTTGCGCCATTGGGGCCGGTCGCGACTGCGCCCCGGCCTTCGCCGGGGAGGCGTTCCGGTTCGCCGGGAAAGAGTCAAATCGGGTGATCGGACACCGAGTGCCCATAGTGGCGCAAAACCGCGATCCGCGTTAGGTTAACCACGGCGGACAATCTGGGGACGAGTATGCGTAGTTTGGTGACGACGGTGATGGTGGCGGCGGCGAGCCTGGTGATCGCGAGCCCGGCGCTGGCGCAGGACCGGTCGGTCGACGGCCGGCTGACACAACTCGAAAAGCGGATGAACACGGTCGAGCGGGTGGTGTCGCGCACCTCCGGCCCGCTGGTCCAGCCCGAGATCACGCCCGAGAACGGCCCGGTCGCAGCACCCGGCACCCCCGCCACCGCGCCGATCGCCGACCTCGAACAGCGCATGACCTCGGTCGAGAGCACCTTGTCCGGCTTCACCGGGCGGCTCGAGGTCGACGAGCACAAATTGCAGCAACTCGAGGCCGATTTCGCCGCCTACAAGCGCGCGACCGACGCGCGACTGAAGGCATTGGAAGACAAGGCGGCGCCCGCGCCGGGTCCCGACGACGGCACCGCCGTCGACGATGGCCCCACCCCGACGCGGCCGGGCGCCAAGCCGCCCACCGGCCCGGCCAGGCCCACCGCCAACGACCCGGATCGCGCCAAGGCGGTCGCCGCGGTGCCCAAGCCCGCCGGCAAGGACGCGGTCGACAAGGCGATGTACGCGTACAATTACGGCTATCGCCTGTGGCAGGCCAAATTCTATCCCGAAGCCGAAGCGCAATTGCAGGGATTCGGCGGCAAGTTCGCTGGGCACCGCCTGGTCAGCCGCGCGCAGAACCTGCTCGGCATGGTCTACATGGACGACGACAAGCCCAATCTGGCGGCGCAGGTCTTCTACGAGAATTATTCGAAGCTGCCCGATGGCGAGCGCGCGCCCGACAGCCTGCTCAACCTCGCCAAGGCGCTGGCGGTGCTCAAGAAGCCGCGGACCGACATCTGCCGGGTCTATTCGGAGCTGGGCGATGTCTATGGCACCAAGCTGACCGCGGCGCAGAAGGCCGAGGCGGACAAGGGTCGTGCCGCCAGCAAATGCGCCTGAACTGACCGGCGCGACGATCGACCCGGCGACGCTCGACCGCTTCGCCGCCGACCTTGCGCCGCTGTGCGATGCCGCGAACGACCGCGTGCTGGTCGCCGTGTCGGGCGGGCCGGACAGCCTGGCCTTGTTGCTGCTGACCCATGCCTTGCTCGGCGAGCGCTGCGTCGCGGCGACGGTGGATCACGGTCTGCGCCCCGAGGCGGCGGACGAGGCGGCATGGGTCGCCGATCTGTGCGCCGCGCGCGGGATCGCGCACGCCATCCTGCGCGGCACGCTGCCCGAGCGGGCCGGGCATACCGCCAACATCTCGGCCCGGGCGCGCCTGTTGCGCTACGAGTTGCTCTACCGCCACGCCGCCACGGTCGGCGCGACGCGTATCGCCACCGCGCACCATACCGACGACCAGGTAGAGACGCTGATCATGCGGCTGAATCGCGGTGCCGGGGTCGCCGGGCTGTCGGGCGTACGCGCGACCACCGGACGCGTGATCCGGCCGCTGCTCGGCTGGCGGCGCACCGAATTGGGAGCGATCGTCGCGGCGGCGGGAATCCAGGCGATCGAGGACCCGAGCAACGTGAGCGATCTTTATGACCGCGCGCGCTTGCGCAAGGCGCTCGCCGGGGTCGACTGGCTCGATCCCGGGCGCATCGCGGCGAGCGCGGCGGCACTGGCCGATGCCGAGGAAGCGATCGACTGGGCGCTCGCCAAACTCGAGACCGAACGAATCGCGGAGAGGGGCGAGAATCTCTACATCGACGCGGCGGGGCTGCCGTTCGAACTGGTGCGCCGACTGGTTGGAATTTGCGTGCGGCGACTCGACCCGGACGCGGAGATCCGCGGCTCCGCATTGGTACGGATGGTCAAAGCATTGGAATCGGGCGATGCCGCGATGATCGGCGGAGTGACCGCCGCGCCGCTTCCCGAGCGCGGCTGGCGCTTTCGCAAGGCTCCGCCGCGTCGATCGCTCTGATCGACGTTGTTCCATTGCCATTAAGGCTTGGTGCCTTATCTTTAAGGGCACGAAAGGTATCACGCGACGATGAACGACAACGACAAGCAGCCCGGCCCCGACGGCGGCGGTAACACTTGGGCCCGGAGCCTGCTGCTCTGGGTGGGCATCGCGGTGGCGCTGGCGGTGGTCGTCGCGATGCTGGGCGACCGCGCGTCGGCGCCTGCCGGGCAGCAGATCCCCTATTCGACCTTCGTTTCCAAGGTGAAGGACGGTCAGGTCAAGAAGGTCGAGATCGCCGGCACCGCGATCAGCATTACGATGAAGGACAATACCGCCTTCCGCACGACCGGCGTGACCGACCCGCAATTGGTCCAGCGGCTGATCGACAACAATGTCGAGGTCGTCGCCAAGCCCGAGGAGAGCCCGTCGATCTGGCAGTATCTGCTGGTCCAGTCGCTGCCGTTCATCCTGATGCTCGGCATTGCCTTCTTCGTCATCCGCCAGATGCAGAAATCGTCCGGCTCGGGCGCGATGGGCTTCGGCAAGAGCCGCGCCCGCATGCTGACCGAAAAGCAGGGCAAGGTGACGTTCGACGACGTCGCCGGCATCGACGAGGCGCGCGAGGAATTGCAGGAGATCGTCGAGTTCCTGAAGGACCCGACCAAGTTCGCTCGCCTCGGCGGCAAGATCCCCAAGGGCGCGTTGCTGGTCGGCTCGCCCGGTACCGGCAAGACGCTCCTGGCGCGCGCGATCGCGGGCGAGGCCGGCGTGCCGTTCTTCACCATCTCGGGTTCGGACTTCGTCGAGATGTTCGTCGGCGTCGGCGCCAGCCGCGTGCGCGACATGTTCGAACAGGCCAAGAAGTCGGCGCCGTGCATCGTCTTCATCGACGAGATCGACGCGGTCGGCCGCCATCGCGGCGCCGGTCTCGGCAACGGTAACGACGAGCGCGAACAGACGCTCAACCAGCTGCTGGTCGAGATGGACGGATTCGAGGCGAACGAAGGCATCATCATCATCGCCGCGACCAACCGGCCGGACGTGCTCGACCCCGCATTGCTGCGCCCGGGCCGCTTCGACCGCCGCGTGACGGTGCCGCTGCCCGATATCGAGGGCCGCGTGCAGATCCTCCAGGTGCATATGAAGAAGGTGCCGCTGGCCCCCGACGTCGATGCGCGCACGCTCGCGCGCGGCACGCCGGGCATGTCGGGCGCCGACCTCGCCAATCTGGTCAACGAAGCGGCGCTGATGGCGGCGCGATTGGGCAAGCGCCTCGTCGCGATGGCGCAGTTCGAGCTCGCCAAGGATCGCGTGATCATGGGCACCGAGTGGAAGTCGCTCGTCATGACGCCCGAGGAAAAGAAGATGACCGCCTATCACGAGGCCGGTCACGCGCTGGTCCGCGTCCACGAGCCGGCGTCCGACCCGATCCACAAGGCGACGATCATCCCGCGCGGCGGTGCCCTGGGCATGGTCGTGTCGATGCCCGAGCGCGACAATTACTCCTACCATCGCGACAAGATGTACGCCGACCTCGCCACCGTGATGGGCGGGCGCGCGGCCGAGGAGATCATCTTCGGCTACGACAAGGTGTCGTCGGGCGCGAGCGGGGACATCAAGCAGGCGACCAAGCTCGCCCGCGCGATGGTGATGCGCTGGGGCATGTCCGACAAGCTCGGCCCGCTCGAGTACGAGGAAGAGCAGGGCGAGACGTTCCTGGGCTATTCGCAGACCCAGCGACACAATATGTCGAACGAGACCGCGCTGATGATCGACAGCGAGATCAAGGCGCTGATCGACGGCGGCCACAAGCGCGCGACCCAGGTGCTGACCGAGAATGTCGACCAGCTCCACCGCATCGCCGGCGCGCTGCTCGAGTACGAGACGCTGACCGGCGACGAGATCAAGCGGATCGCCGCGGGCGAGGACATCAACCGCCCCGACGCCGGCGCGGCGGTGTCGACGGTGCCGAGCAGCGGAACGTCGATCCCCAAGACCAAGCGGCCGTCGGGGCCGTTCGGGAATCCGGCGCCGGCCGGGGTCTAATCGCCCGCATTTCGGCTTGAAATCGAGAGGTCCTTCCCGCGACGCGGGGAGGGCCTTTTGGATTGTAGCCATCACGCGACGGCAGCCTGGCGTCCCAAATCCGATCTTTTCGGTCAGGGAGACGCCATCTCGAAAGCCGACATCCTTCAAGTCAGCGCTTGGGGTGCTATTGGGTGAAGAGCGGTTGTTCGTGGCCGCGGGTCAAACCGAATTCTTGGTGAACGGTGGCTTTGACGGGGGGCAAAGGTGGCTCTTGAGAAGCTGACTCGAGCTGGAGGGTTTCAGTCTTGCGTCGCAATTTTGGCGATCTGTCTCGCAGCGGCAGGACCCACAAACCACTTTCGCTCGATGTCGATTTCCGATGTGATTGCGAGCGCCAACTTGCCAGGTCGAGTTTCGGTTATCGCCTATACGAGACGCACCGAGGGAATGATCGACTTGTTCCCTACCAAGGCTCAGCGAGACAAAATTGACATGGAGAATTGCCTGGCGACTGCGCTGACGAAAAGCCAAATTCGCGTATTGCGGGTAACTGGAGATCACCCCTGGATATTTGAAGGAAGCGTGACGGCCGATCCGCAAGCTGACAACGACGCACTATTCAACATCAGAATTGAAGGGCGGCGATGGTACGGCACTTTTTGCCGGACCGGGCGCGTCCTGATCGTCGAGCGAATGAGGAAGCTGCCAGCGTAATTGGTCCCGCAAAAGCCATTATCACTGAGATCCATCACGCGACGACAGAGCGCCGCGAACCCGTCGCGCGTCGCCTCCTTACCCACCACAATGTCGCACTCCGGTCACAATTGCCGCGCAAAGGCCGCGGCCATGCTGCGCCGCACCATCACGACGGCGCCGATCGAAGGGGTTCGATATCATGAAGCATCAGAAGTTCGTAGCGCTGCTCCTCGTCGGAGCGGCATCGATCGCCACCGTCCCGTTCGCGAGCGCCCAGACCGCGCCCGGCGACACGCCGGCCGCCGCCCCCGCGCCTGACACGGCCAGCGATAGCGGCGACATCATCGTCACTGCGCAGCGCCGCTCGGAAAACACGATGAACGTGCCGGTCGCGGTGTCGACCCTGTCGACCGACTCGCTCCATGACTATCAGGCCGCGGGCGCCGACACGCTGCTGTCGCTGTCGGGTAAGGTGCCTGGCCTGTACGTCGAATCGACCACCGGCCGCATCTTCCCGCGCTTCTACATCCGTGGTCTCGGCAATATCGACTTCTATCTCGGCGCCTCGCAGCCGGTGTCGATCATCCAGGACGACGTGGTCAAGGAGCATGTCGTGCTGAAGTCGAACCCGGCGTTCGACGTGGGCCAGGTCGAAGTGCTGAAGGGTCCGCAGGGCTCGCTATTCGGCCGCAATACGACCGCTGGCATCGTCAAGTTCGACAGCGTCCAGCCGAGCGCCAATTGGCAGGGCCAGGGCTCGCTCAGCTATGGCAGCTACAACAGCGTCAATGCCGATGTCGGCGTCGGCGGCCCGCTGACCGGTGACGGCGCGATCAGTTTCCGCCTGTCGGGCCTGTACCAGCATCGCGACGACTGGATCAGCAACACGTACACCGGCCCGTCCGACGACGGCACCGTCCCCGGCCATAATGTGATGGGCGGCTTCGACGAGCGCGACGTGCGCCTGCAGCTGCTGTTCAAGCCGAGCGACGCGCTCAGCGTCCGCCTGTCGGGCCATGTCCGCGACTATAAGGGCACCGCGTCGATCTTCTATCGCGGCTCGATCGTTCGCGGCACCAACGCGGTCCCCGACTCGTTCGACCGCTCGGTCGTCTCGTACGACGAAGCGCAGAACAATCCGCAGGCGTACAAGAACCAGGGCGTCTCGCTGAAGGCCGATTACGATTTCGGTGGCGTCACGCTGACCTCGATCACCGCCTGGGAGCATGCGTCGGGTTATAGCCGCGGCGACACCGATGGCGGAGCGGCGGCCAATTTCGGCGGCGTCACCCCGAACATCTGCGCCGCCGGCTGCGGCGAGTCGCAGGGCCGCCTGCGCGGGCTCGATCAATGGACCGAGGAGCTGCGGCTGGCCAGCCCGAACACCGGCCGCTTCAAGTGGCAGTTCGGCGGCATGTATTTCGACGCGCGCGACAATACCGAGTTCGACCAGCGCTCGTTCTTCCTGACCAACAATTCGCTCGGGACGGCGCCCAACAAGAACAACTTCGTGCTGCTGCACAACATCAACACCAGCTGGGCGGTGTTCGGCCAGGCGAGCTACGACCTGACCGACCAGCTGACGCTGAGCGCCGGCGCCCGCGTCACCAACGACACCAAGAGCACCAATTTGCTGCTCCACCCGAACTTCGCCAATCTGGTCGTGCCGGCCACCGCGCCGACCTCTTCCTATGCCTGCGGCGCGGCGGCCTATTGCCGCCTGTCCGATACACAGCCGAGCTGGGACGTCAGCCTGTTGTGGCGCCCGGACCACGACGTCAGTTTCTATGCGCGCTACGCCCGCGGCTTCCGCGGCCCGACCGTGCAGGGCCGCTCTGCGGTGTTCACCTCCGCCTATTCGACGGCCAATTCGGAAAAGAACACCAGCTACGAAGCGGGCATCAAGACCGTGTTCGCGAACGACCGCGTCCACTTCAACGTCGCCGGCTTCTACTACAATATCGACAACATCCAGCTGAACGGCAACGACAGCAACGGCAACGGCGTGCTGTTCAACGGCAACAAGGGCAAGGGCTATGGCGTCGAGGCCGAGCTGGAGGCGCGGCCGACCAACAATTTCCGCGTCAACGTCGGCCTGAGCCTGCTCCACACCGAGATCAACGCGCCCAACGTCTATGCCCAGGTCGGCGCGGCGGGCGGCGTGCTGTCGCAGACGGTACTCAACCCGACGGTGCGGATCGGCAACAATTACTACGCCAACATCAACGGCAACCCGTTCCCCAACGCGCCCGACTATAACATCAACGTCAGCGCACGGTACGACCTGCCGCTCGGCGGAGAGAGCAAGCTGTTCGTCGCCGGCGACTTCAACATGCAGGGCAAGACCGATCTGGTCCTCTACCGCGCGGTGGAATACACGACCGACGGCAATTACGAGCTGGGCGGCAAGATCGGCTATGCCTGGGGCAAGTACGAGCTGGCCGTGTTCGCCCGCAACCTGACCAACACGAAGAACCTGATCGGCGCGATCGACACGTCGAACTACCGCGCCGGCATCTACAACGATCCGCGCGTGTTCGGCGTGATGCTGAGCGGGTCGTTCCGCTAAGGCCAGCCGCGGGCTGCGGGCCATGCGCCCGCAGCCCGTCTCCGGCGGCGCGGCATCGTCGTCGGCCATCGCCGACGTAGGTTGGCGGCGTCCTGCACCGAATCTGCACCGGATGAGCACCGGATCGCCGCGACCCTCGCCGCAGGGCCTCGACGCACGACCGCGATGACATCCCCGATCAACGGGGAGAGTCCGCGATGACGTGGCGGGTAGAATCGAGTTTCGTGGTGAAAATGGTCGCGGCGGCGATGCTGGTCGCCCTGGCCGACATTCTGTTCTGGGAAGCACGCGGCGTCGGTTCGACACTGGGCGCGTTCACGTTCAGCTGGGCGGCATTGAGCCTGTTGTTGACGCCCGCCGCCTGGCGCCGCCGCGGGTCGGTGGTCGCCGGCGCGGTCGCGCTGATGCTCGGCGCGGTGATGGTCAACGGGCCGGGCCTGATCGCCTTGCTGATGTTCGGCGCGGCGCTGGCGGTCGCGATATTGCTGCCGCGCGCCGCCGCGTTCGACCATGTCGGTCGCTGGGCGGTTCGCCTGATCGTCTTCGGCATGGTCAGCGTGGTCGGGCCTTGGGTCGACCTGTTCCGTCTCGCGCGACTGGCGAAGAAGGGCAACAAGGGCGCGACGATGCGCGGCTGGCTCCCGCTGTTGCCGCTGCCGCTGATCGGCGGGGCGATATTCCTGACGCTGTTCGCCAGCGCCAACCCGGTGATCGGCCAGGCGGTCGCCTCGATCGGCATGCCCAGTTTCGATGTCGAAACCGTCGTGCGGCTGCTGTTCTGGGGAGCGGTCTTCACCATCGCCTGGTCGACCCTGCGCCCGCGCCGGGTGCGACTGCCGTTTCCGGCCAACGTGGCCGATCTCGACATCACCGTGCCGGGCATCTCGACCGGCTCGGTGACGCTCGCGCTGGTCACCTTCAATGCCCTGTTCGCGCTGGAGAACGGACTCGATCTCGCGTTCCTGTGGAGCGGTGCGCCGCTGCCCAAGGGCGTGACCCTGGCGAGCTATGCGCATCAGGGCGCCTATCCCCTGATCGCGACGGCCCTGCTTGCCGGCCTGTTCGTGCTGGTCGCGTTGCGGCCCGGCTCGGCGACGGCAAAGGTGCCGCTGATTCGCCGACTGGTGGTCGCGTGGGTCGCGCAGAACGTGTTCCTGGTCGCCTCCAGCATCCTGCGCACGCTCGATTACATCGCCGCCTATTCGCTGACGGTGCTGCGCATCGCCGCGTTGATCTGGATGGCGCTGGTCGCGGTCGGGCTGGTGCTGATCGTGTGGCGGATGTTGCGCGGCAAGAGCGGCGCGTGGCTGATCAACGCCAACGCGATCGCGGCGGGGCTGGTGCTGTTCGCCTGCACGATCGTCGATTTGGGCTCGGTCGCCGCGACATGGAATGTGAACCATGCGAAGGAGGCCGGCGGGACCGGGCAGGCGCTCGACCTGTGCTATCTCAACCAGCTCGATTCCTCGGCGCTGACCGCCTTGGTCGCGATGGAGCAGCGCCCCGGACTATCACCCGATTTCGCGACGCGCCTCGCCTGGGTGCGGTCCGGCACGCTGAATGCGACCAGGAAGCGGCTCGAGGGCGGCGGCTGGACGTGGCGCGATCAGCGCCGGATGGCGCAAGTCGAGGCGATGCTCGGCGGTCGCCCGCTTCCCGCGGCTCCCGACGCCGGCCAATATGGGCGCAATTGCGATGGATCGCTCCGCGTCCCGCCGCAACGCGATGCTGTCGAGACCAATCCCGATGCCGCGACCGCCAACACCAGGGCCGACGCCAACGCCGCGGCCGACGCGACTCCGCCGACCGACGCCGACAGCGCGGAACCATTGACGAACCAAGCGGCACGATGATCATGTGTCCCATGCCGCGCACGATCCTGATCGCCGACGACGATCCGCACATCCGCCAGCTGCTCGCCTTCGCTTTCGCCAAGGCCGGGCTGGACACGGTCGAGGTCGGCGACGGCAGCGCGGTGCTGGAGGCGACCGCGCGGCAAAAGATCGATCTCGTCGTGCTCGACATCAACATGCCGCGGATGGACGGGCTGGAGACGTGCCGGCGGCTGCGCGCCGACGGCGACGTGCCGATCCTGTTCCTGTCCTCGCGCGACGACGAGATCGACCGCGTGCTGGGGATCGAACTCGGCGCCGACGATTACGTCACCAAGCCCTTCTCTCCGCGCGAAGTGGTGGCGCGATCGATGGCGATCCTGCGGCGCGCCAGCCCCAAGGCGCCCGCCGTCGAAGCCACTGCGCGAATCGACCACGGCCGGCTGGCGCTCGACGGCGATGGCTGGCGCGCGACCTGGGACGGCGCGGAGGTGCCGCTGACCGTCACCGAATTCTCGATCCTGAAGACGTTGGCGACCATGCCGACGCGCGTGTTCAGCCGCGATGCGATCATCGACCGGCTGCATGGCCCCGGTTTCGCGGTGACCGACCGCACGATCGACAGCCATATCCGCAACCTGCGCGCCAAGTTCGCGAGCGTCGGCGGCAGCGACTTGATCGAGACGCGCGCGGGCGTCGGTTACCGGCTCGGGGCCTGCGCCGGCACGTGATCGGCCCGCTGAAAAACTGGCTCAAGGCGCATTGGCCGGCGCTGCGGCTGCGCACGATCCTGTTCGGCACCTTGTTGTTCACCGCGGCCCTGCCCGGGTTCGGCGCGCTGTTCCTGCGCGTCTATGAAAACACCCTGGTCCGCCAGACCGAGACCGAATTGGTCGCGCAGGGAGCGGCGCTGGCCGCCACCGCCGAAGCCTGGTGGCCCGGCGCCACGCCGGGCAGCGCCATCCTCGACGATCCCTCGGACACGCCGGCCGTCGATCGACGCGCGACACCCGGGCGGACGCCGGGCGATCCGCGCAGGGTCATGCCCGATTACCGCCCGGAAGCGTCGACCATCGACCTGCGCACGACGCCGGTGCTCGACGATCGTCCGCCGGCGCGGCCGCGCACCGCCCCACTCGACCCGAACGCGCTGGCCGTCGCCGGGCGCATCGCGCCGGTCTTCGCCACGACCGCGAAGACGACCTTGGCGTCGATCCAGCTGATCGACGCCAACGGCAATGTCGTGCTGGGGCATGAAGCGGGCGGCAGCTACGCCGCGGTTCCCGAAGTCGCCGCCGCGCTCCACGGCCGGGTCGGCACGGTCTTGCGCGAGAATGCGCATTATTCCCAGGTCTATGCCTTCGAATGGCTCAGCCGGGCGTCGTCGCTCCGCATCCATCATGTCCGCCCCATCGTGGTCGACGGCAAGGTGGTCGGCGCGATCCTGCTGTCGCGATCGCCGCGCGCGCTGTTTCGCGGCCTCTATGAAGATCGCGGCAAGATCATCGTCGGCGTGGTCGTCATCTTCGGCCTGCTGCTGGTCATGACCGGCTTGGTCTCGCGCGGCATCGCGCGCCCGGTCGAGGCGCTGGACAAGGCGACGCGCGACGTCGCGGCGGGGACCGGGAGCGTGCCCGAGACGCCGGCCACCGCGGCGGTCGAGATTCGGCAGTTGTTCGACAATTTCCGCGTGATGGCGGCGGCGATCGACCGCCGCTCGCGCTATCTGCGCGACTTCGCCGCCTCGGTCAGTCACGAATTCAAGACGCCGCTCGCCGGGATCGCCGGCGCGATCGAACTGCTCGAGGACCATGGCGAGGAGATGCGGCCCGCCGATCGCGCGCGGTTCCTGGCGAACGCCAAGGCGGACGCGGCGCGGCTGTCGCAGCTCGTCAGCCGATTGCTCGATCTCGCCCGCGCCGACATGGCGATCGCCGATCCGGCCGCCGCGACAGATCCGCTGTCGGCGATACGGCGGATCGCCGACGCCTTCGACGGCGATGCCTTCGCGGTGTCGATCGACGCGCCCGAGACGGTACCCGCGGTGTCGATGCCGCGATCGGCGATCGAGGCGGTGTTGAGCGCCTTGCTCGACAATGCCCGCCAGGCGGGCGCCGGCATGGCGACAATCAGGGTTACGGCGGAGCCTAGTCAGGTACGTGTCGCGGTCGCCGACAACGGCTCGGGGATCGATCCGGCCAACGCCGATCGCGTGTTCGAGCCGTTCTTCACCACCAAGCGCGCCAGCGGCGGAACGGGATTGGGGCTGGCGATCTGCTCGTCGCTGCTCAGAGCCGGGGGCGGCGAATTGACGCTCGACCCGCAGGCGGCGACCGGAAGCCGCTTTGTCCTGGCGCTGCCGATCGCTACAGGAGTGCGGCCGGCGACCGTATGATCGCGGGCTCCGCCGCCTTCAGGCCCCCAGCATCTTCCCGTTCACGCGCACGCTGTCGAGCCGCAGGTCGCGGGT
This sequence comes from Sphingomonas sp., assembly GCF_051962185.1. GTDB lineage: Bacteria > Pseudomonadota > Alphaproteobacteria > Sphingomonadales > Sphingomonadaceae > Sphingomonas. The sequence continues at coordinate 24,684 of NZ_JBQCCN010000004.1, read as the reverse complement.
ATGTGCGATGACGTCCGGGATGCGCGCGGTTGCCACCGTCACGTTGCGGATCAGCACGTCCTCGACCGGCGCCTGGGGCACGCCGACGATCCTCAGCGCGCGGCCGACGTTGCGGCAATCCACGCGCTCGACCACGAATTGCTTGTAGGTCGGCGGCGAATTGCCGTGGCAATGATGATAAGCGGTGGTGAAATCGATCAGCGTGCCGCTGTCGCGCACCTTGATGTCGCGGACGCGGACCTGTTCGATCGTGCCACCGCGGTCGAGATTGGCCTTGAAATAGAGCGCCTGCTTGGCGTGATGGACGTCGAGCCGCTCGGCGAAGATGTTGGAGGCGCCGCCCGACATCTCGCTGCCGATCGCGATCGCGCCGGCGATATGGGTCGACATCTGGCAATCGCGGATCACGACGTTGCGGGTCGGCCGCGCGACGCGCCAGCCGTCCTGGTCGCGGCCCGACTTGATCGCGATGCAATCGTCCGAGACGTCGAAGCGACAGCGCTCGATCAGCACGTCCTCGCACGAATCGGGGTCGCAACCGTCCGAATTGAGGTGATGGCTGATCACCGTCACGTTGCGGACGATGACGTTGGTCGAATAGACCGGATGGATCGTCCAAAACGGCGAGTCGACGAATTTCGGGCCGTCGATCAACACGTTGCGGCAATTGAAGAACTGGACGAAGGGCGGGCGCAGGAAATGGCCCGGGCCGAAGCGGCGCTGGTCGACCGGCACGCCGGTCGTCCCCATCGCGCGTAGGGCATGCTTGTCACGGTCCTGATGAGCGCGCCACTGGAAGAAGCCGTCGCGGCCCTGGCCATCGCACAACCCCTCGCCGGTGATCGCGACGTTGCTGCAGTCGCGCGCGTAGATCAACGGCGAATAATTCCACACCTCCGTCCCTTCCCAGCGGGTCAGGACGAGCGGCAGCGCGATCTCCCCTGGCTTGCCGAAGCGCAGCACCGCATCGCGGTCGAGATGCAATTCTACGTTGGAGCGGAGCGTGACCGGGCCGTTCATCCGCCACAGGCCGGCGGGCACGACGACACGGCCGCCGCCGGCCGATGCGCAGGCATCGATCGCGGCCTGGACCGCGCCGTGCGCAGGCGCATCTTCGCTGGCGCCATAAGCGGTGATCGGGAAATCGTGCGCGGGAAACACGGGCGGCCGGATCCGCGCGACGATGGCGTCGGCGGCGGACCAGACCGCATCGCTCACGACGGCCGCAGGATCGGAAGCGGCATCGGCGGTCGCGGCGACGGCCCGCGACGCGACGGCGCTGGTAGCGGTAAAGGCAAGCGAACCCGCCAGGAACGCGCGGCGATCGACCATCAACAACCCACCCTCTGCCGGGCGATTGCGGGACGATATGGCCGCGCGATACGCCCTGCACTGACACGAATGGCCGGCATGCCCCGCCTGCCCACGGCCCCCCGGCCGCGACTCGGCCTTATGGCCGTTCGCCCCTGTAGCGGAAATTACCGCCGGGGCGAACTCCGTAAAAATGCGACGGCTTGGCCGGCCGCGCGGATCGCTTTGCCCGGCCGCTCGCATTATGCTGCCGGCATGGAGGACATCGTCTTCATCGCGCTGGCCGAGGAAGCCGTCCGCTATGTCGATGACAAGGTAGGACGGCCGGCGGCGTGGTTGGCCGCGATCGCCCTTGTCGTAGTGCCGATCGCGCTGATCGTCGGCGCGGCACTCTGGTTGGCGGGCTGATCGACGACCGTCGGTGCCGACGCCTATCGCATGATCGCGCGTAATTGATCGGCGGCGGCCTTGAGCGCGGCGGTGTCCTGTTCGGCCTTGGCGATCGTCATCGCGCCCGAGAACAAGGCGATGACGACATTGGCGAAGGCTTCCGGATCGGGCGCATAGACCGCATTGCCCGCGTCCCGGTCGCGACGAAGGCGCTCGGCGATGGCGTCGCGCCAGGTGCGATATTCGTGCGCCAGCGCCTCGCGCAGATCGCCATCGGCCAGCGACAGTTCGAGCGCGAGATTGCCCAGCGGGCAGCCCGAGACGCTACCCTGTGCGTCGAGCGCGGCGGCGACCGTGTCGAACGCCTGGAGGATGCCGGCGGCGGCGCTCGGCGCATCGCGCACGGTGGCGACCCAGGTCTCGCCCAGTTCGGCGGCGACACGCTCGCCGATCACCGCCAGCGCGAGCGCCTTCTTGGTCGGGAAATGATGGTGGAGCGCGCCGCCGGTGACCCCCGCCATCCGCACTACGTCGTGGGTGCTGGTCGCGGCGAAGCCCGACGCCTGGAACGAGCGCGCCGCGACGTCGAGCACGCGGTTGCGCAATCCCGCCGGATCGTTGGTACGGATTTTCGCCCTGGCCATGCCGTCTTCCTTCAGACCCGCCATATCGCGCGCAGCAAAACCGGGCAACCGGTTGGTCCTCGACTCCCCTCGCTGGCAGGGGGGGAAAGCGTCGGTCAGCCCTCGAGTGCGCGGACGATTTTCGCCGGGACGCCGGCCACCAAGCTGTTGGACGGCACGTCGCTGGTGACGACCGCGCCCGCTGCCACCACCGAATTCTCCCCGATAGTCACGCCGCCGATGATCGTCGCGCCGGCGGCGATCCACACGTTGCGCCCGATCGCGATCGGATTGGCGGTCACCGCGGCACGGCGCAGCGAGGGTTCGAGCGGATGGCCGGACGTGATGATGCTGACGTTGGGGCCGATCATCACGTCGTCGCCGATCTCGACCCCGCCGAGGTCGTAGATCGTGCAATTCTGGTTGATGAAGACGTTGCGCCCGACGCGGATTTCGGTGCCGCCGGCGGTGTAGAAAGGCGGGATCAGCATGAAGCTGTCGTCGACCGGGTAGCCGACCAGCTCGCTGAACACCGCGCGCACCTGCTCCGCATCGGCATAGGTCAGGCGATTGAGCACCGGCGTGATCGCCATCGCGCGTTGTACGCTGGCGACCATCGCCGCCGATTCGGGCGTACGGCGATGGATGATCTTCTCGCGGTCGTGGTTCGGCATCGGGGCTCCGCGCATGGCGATGTCGGCCGTTACTAGCACAGCCAGGCGCGGACGGAATCCTTCTGGGACGATATTCGGGCGGGAGAGCATTCCCCTTCGTCCGTGGACCGGTTAGGCAGGCCCATGTTCCGGCTCGGTCATTGCGTCGACGGTCAATGGGGCCAGTATTCGCACCCGCCGGTGTTCAAGATCACCTCCACCAGCGACTGTCGCGGCAAGATATTCGCGACCGCGCCGGGCAGCGATCCCCTGGCCCTCGTCACGCTTGCTGAACGCCTGACCCCACCGTTCGTCCTGCTCTATGTCCTGCACACGCCGCGCGGCGAGGGCGAGGCCGGGCGTTATCAGAGCGAGGCGATCGATTGGGCGGAATTCCAGCACTTCGTCAGCGATTTCGGCTCCTTGCTATCGTCCGACGGCCGCTTCGACCTATGGCTTCATTCGCCGGCCGACCAGGCGACCGTCGTGTGGGACAGACACGATCTGATCCATGCCTATGGCCCGATCGACGCCATGGCCGAAGCATTGCGCGAACTGGGATTTGAGGACGGCCAACCTGCCATACCGGTGCCGCACGAACATCATTACCGCGCCGAGTGCGACGCGATGGCCGGCGCGTTGCTGGCGAGCCGGGAATGGCGATATTCGCCGCTCCGCGAAGAGGACGAGCAGTGAGCGCGCTCGCCTGCCGCTCTATTCCATCAAGCCGAGCCCGAGCAACAGCACCGCGAACAAGGTCAGGGTTATCGAGGCGAAGACCAGCAAGGCAAAGGTGCGCCACAGCGCCGAGAACCAATTGAGCTGGTATGCGCCGCGCAGCTGGAAGAACATATGTACCGGCGGCCCGAACGCGATCAGGTTGCCGTAGAGCCAGCCTGGCGCGCCGACCATCATCAGCAAGGTCACCACGGTCGCCAGCAGCATCATGAACGACAGCGAATAGGTCACGAAGATCGCGTGGTCGTAGAGCTTGAACCGCCGCCGCCACAGGAACAACAGGGCCACGAACGGCACGGAGATCGGGATCAGCGCCCAGCTGTATTTGTACGCCGAGGATTGCAGCTTGTAGAGCGCGAGATCGGGATTCTTGTTGGCTTTGCGAATGCCGTCGTCGAGCGCCGCCCAGCCGGTGTCGACATGGTTGGCCATGTCCTTGCGGATCTCATCGGGACTTTTGGTGACCGCCGTGCGCGCGGTCTGCAGGCCTTGCAGCGTCGCCTGGTAGCCGGTGATGTCGCCTTCATCGTCGTCATCGCCCTTGCCCGCGGCGACGCGCTTTTGCGCGCGGTCGAGCTTGACCTGGGTGGCGGCGATCTCTCCGTCGATCTTGGCCAGCTTCTCTGCCTTGGTCGAAGGCGTCGAATCGAAATTGAACTCGTTGCCGCCGCCCATCGAATGGAAGGCAGCGAACATCAGGAAGACGAAGAACAGGAACATCGCCAGCGGCGACACGAAGCGCGCGCGCTCGCCGTCGATATAGCGCCGCGTCAGGCCGCCCGGCCGCGTCACCAGCATCGGCACGGTGCGCCACACCTTGCCCTCGAAATGGAACACGCCGTGGAGCAGGTCGTGCCCGATCGAGGTCAAGGTCTTGTGAACATGACCGTTCTGGCCACAGGCATGACAGAACGATCCGATCAGCGCGGTACCGCAATTGAGGCACAATCCGTGCGCGCCCCCATGCCCGGCATCCTCGCCCGCCTTCGGTTCGACCACGCGCCCGATCAGCGCGCCGGTCGCGATATCCCCTGCTGCCGCAATGTCCCCGCTCATGGCGCGATGGATAGCATTTGCCGCCTGAAAGGCGATAGCGCTTTGGCGACCCTGTCCGACATGGTAACCGCGGCGCCCATGGATACGATCGTCGACATAGAGATCGACACCGCGGCGCTGATCGCGTCGATGGGGCGGCGCGCTCGCGCCGCCGCCGGGGTGCTCGCCGGGCTGACCAGTGCGGACAAGGCACGCGGACTGATCGCGATGGCCGACGCGATCCGCGTCGCCGAGGAGGATATCCTCGAGGCCAACAAGATCGACATGGCCAATGGCGCGGCCGCCGGTCTGTCGGGCGCGATGCTCGATCGGCTCAAACTGACGCCGGAGCGCGTCGCGGCGACTGCCGACGGCGTCGGCACCGTCGCGACGTTGAAGGACCCGGTCGGCGAGACGATCGACGAGATCGAGCGGCCCAACGGCCTGAAGCTGGCGCGCGTCCGCGTGCCGATCGGGGTGATCGGCATCATCTACGAAAGCCGGCCCAACGTCACCGCCGACGCCGCCGCTCTGTGCATCGGGTCGGGAAATGCCGTGATCCTGCGCGGCGGCTCCGAAGCGATCGAGAGCAATCGCGCGATCCATGCGGCCCTGGTCCGGGGGCTGGAAGCGGCCGGCCTGCCCGGCGAAGCGGTGCAATTGGTGCCGATCACCGACCGCGCGGCAGTGGGCGCGATGCTGGCCGGCGACGGTGCGATCGACATGATCGTCCCGCGCGGCGGCAAGGGCCTGGTCGCGCGCGTCCAGGCCGAGGCGCGGGTGCCGGTGCTCGCCCATCTCGACGGGATCAACCACATCTATGTCCACGCTTCGGCCGACCGCTCGATGGCCGAGGAGATCGTGGTCAACGCCAAGATGCGCCGCACCGGCATTTGCGGGGCGATGGAGACCTTGCTGATCGACCGCGCCTATCCGCACGCCGGGCAGCTGATCCAGAAGCTGCAGGACGCCGGCTGCGAAGTCCGCGGCGACCCGCTGCTGACGCAGTTGGTGCCCGGCGTCGACGCGGCGACCAGCGAGGATTGGGACACCGAATATCTCGACGCGATCGCCTCCGCGCGACTGGTCGACGGGCCCGACGCCGCGCTGAGCTTCATCGCCGCGCACGGATCGCATCATACCGACGCGATCGTCGCCGAGGATGCCGCCGTCGCCGAGCGCTTCCTGGCGGCGGTCGACAGCGCGATCGTGCTGTGGAACGCCTCGACCCAATTCGCCGACGGCGGCGAGTTCGGGCTGGGCGCGGAGATCGGCATTGCCACGGGACGCCTGCACGCGCGCGGCCCGGTCGCGCTCGAAGGGCTGACGACCTACAAATGGATCGGGCGGGGGACCGGGCAGATCCGACCGTGACCGGGACGCGGTGCGGGATGGGTGCGCGAAACCTTCGCTTGGTGTAAGGAACGCGGATGGCCGACGACACCATCATCCAGACGCCCGACGGCCCGATGACCTGGGGCGAGTGGAAGAAAAAGAACCCGATCCAGATTCCGTCGCGCCGGACCAAGGGCAAGGACTTGCCGAACAAGGTCAAGCGCCGCACCGACGACTGACCGCGCGCACAGGCGGCGAGCCGCGCTTCGCGGCCGGGGCTACGCTTTGGTCTTGGTCGCAGTCAGCTCGGCTTCCCACGTCCGGCCGCCGTCGACCGAATAGGATTCCTGATAGGTGTGCGTCGTCGGCGTGAAGTCCGACCACACGCCGCGCACCAGGATCGGGCGCCCGTCGAGCGTGTCCGGGCCGATCAGTTCGCCCCGCCCGTTCTCGAATTTCCCGACCATCGGCGTGGTGAGCTTGCCCACCGCGCTATTGGCGAAATTCATGCTCCATTGGTGCGCCTGGGGATCGTAGAGGAAGACCGTCATGCCTTCCCAATGGCCTTTCGGGCCATCCGCCTCGATCTCCTCTAGTTGGCCGCGCCCGCCCCAGATCGGGCGGACGGTGACGGTCCCGTTGAGGTCGATCGTCGCGTCCGACCCGGCCAAGGGATGCAGGCGCCGGACGATATGCGTTTTCCAGACGCCGAGGTCGAAGTCGAAGTCACGCGCGCCGTCACCCGGCGCCCGCGCGTCCGCGCCGGATGCCATAGCCAATGCGATGGTACCGCCGACGAGCAACGAAAGCAGGAGGCGTTTCATCGGTCACCTTCGTTACAGGGGGGAAGATGCCGGCGAGAATGATCGCGCAGCCGCCCGCGCTCAAACGACAAGTTTTCCGCTTTGGCTCGAACAAATGTCGCGCAGGTCGCCGATCCGTCCTCAAGGCGAACCCGAGGCATTTGTTCACGCGGAGGCGCGGAGGCGCGAAGATGGTTCGCGCAGAGGCACAGAGGGCGCAGATTTCTTAGAGCCCCGCTACGCGAGGCCTGGATCCATCAGTGCCGGCACATGCCCTCAGGCAACGGCATCTCTGCGCCCCTCTGCGCCCCTCTGCGCGAAACCAAAATCTACTCCGCGCTTCCGCGCCTCCGCGTGAACCTTCTTAGCGCCTTGGCGCCTTGGCGCCTTGGCGCGAATCTATCTGGGCATCCCGCTCAACCCGCTCGCTTGCCGCAACGCCGCGCCGTCGAGGCGATAGCCGTCGAGGAACACGGTGCGGACATGGCGGAGATTGGTCAGGTCCTTCGAGACATCGCCATCGACCAGGATGATGTCCGCGGTCTTGCCCGGCGCGATCGAGCCGACGCGGCCGTCCATTCCGGTCATCCGCGCCGGGATGATGGTCGCGGTCTGGAGCGATTCCGCATTGGTCAGGCCGGCGAGCTGGTAAAGCTCGAGTTCGCGCACCAGCTCCAGGCCATAACCGTCGGTGCCGGCGACGATGCGGACGCCGGCCTGGTGGAGTCGGCCGACCAGCCCGACCATCTTGTCGAAGCTCTTGCGGAAATCGTCGCGGGTCAGCCCGCCGAACAGCGGGTAGCCCGAAATCTTCCAGCCGCGCACGACCGCCGGCGGCGCGACGTCGGCGAACGGCGCATATTCGGGCGAGAGGGCGCTCCCGTCCGACGTCATCAGCGGTTCCCACACCGTCAGCGTCGGGTCGATGATCGTGCCGCGCTTCGACAGCTCGGCGTAAAAGGCCCTCATCGCCGGCGAATCGAGATCGACGTCCTTGCCGTATTTCGCGGGGCCCTCGAGTCGCGCGGCGGTATTGGCCTTGTCGACCACTTCCTGCGGCATCGCCTGCATCATGATGAAGTTGATGTGGGTGACTTCGTCATAGCCCGCGCGCACCGCGTCGAGCGGGCGCATCCCCGCCGGCACATGGCCATGGACGTGGAGGCCCAGCTTGTGCGCCTCCGCCGCCCCGGGGGCGATCCAGGCCGGGTTCATCGAGGTGTAGAATTTGACTCCCCACAACCCCGCGGCCTTGATCTTGTCGACCGCGGCGATCGTCTCGGCGGCGGAGGAAACGGTCAGCGCGCCTTGCGCGGCGAGCGGGTCCTTGCGGTCGATGATGACCGAAATCTTGCCGTCGGGCGCAAGCAGGTCGCCGGCGGCGCGGCGCTTGTAGATGCTTAGCGCCTCATCGATCATCGACCCCGGGCTACGATAATTGGTCATGCCGGTGGCGACGTTCTGGAGCAAATTCCAGTCGTCGCCGACATGCTGGTGCGAATCCCACAGGCCGGGCAGCAGCGTCTTGCCCTTGCCGTCGATGACCGTCGTGCCGGCCGGCACCTTGAGCGAGCCGGCGGCGCCGACCGCGGCGACCTTGCCGTTCGAGATCAGCACCGCGCGGTTGGGCAGATACTTGCCCGCGACCGAATCGAACATCAGCACATTGTCGACCAGGGTCGGAGTGCGATTGGCGGGCTTGAGAAAATCGTGCGCGACATCGCGGACCATGTCGGCGATCGCCTTGTCCTGGATGTCCTTGAGCTTCGGCCCGTCCTTCTCGTAACCCTCTGGCAACAGGGCGATCACCCCGGCATTGCCGAAGAAGCGATTGTCGCCGTCGAGCCAGACCGGCGACGGCGTGAAGCCGTAGCCGGTGATGAAGGCGAGTTTGACGATCTTCTTGCCTTGGGGGCCGTCGATCTCGATCGGCTGGCCGATCTTGATGCCGGCATGACCGGTCGGCAGCAGATCGACGCCCTTGTCGCCGGCGGCGACCAGCGCGTTGATATCCATCTCGCCGGCGAGCCACGGGCCGCCATAGGTGTTGTAGCGCTTGGTGCCGAACGGTGCGGAGCCCGAATCGACCGAGGTCTTCCAGCTCGCGGTGCCATTGGCGTCGACGTCGAAATTCTCGGTGGCGTCGCCCGAATCGGTATAGCCGCGAATGGCGATGGCCGACGGTCGCTTGTCGGGCGCCAGCGTCACCAGTTCGTCCGTCTCCGTCACCCAGCCGCGCAGCGACATCGACATGCGATAGGCGACGCGGCCGTCGGGCGTGGTCCACGACCAGACGTCGCCATGCTTCCCGGCGGTCGAGCTGATCGTATAGTGGCGCGCGCCGGCGGGCGGCGTCATCAATTGCTCCTTGGGGATCGATGCCCCGGCGATCGTGGTGTTGGCGGCGAGCAGTGACGCGAGCAATATCCGACGCATACATCCCCCCTTGCGGTGATGGCGGAGACTGACCCGGTCCGGCGATCGACGCAACCCGATCGACGAGGCGCTCGATCGGCTTGCCAACCTTTCGTCCCGACGTGTATTATTAGAGCAATACACGATGGGGACGGTTCATGCGAGAAATTTTTCGGTCTTTTGCCGCCGGTTCGCTGCTGGCGATCGTCTGTGCCCGCTCCCCGCTGTCGGCGGCACCCCTGGACGACGCTTCGGCCAAAGCCGGCGTGGAGGCGGCACATGCCGCGTTTTGGAATGCATTCAATCGGTGCGATGCCGCGGCGATGGCGCTGGAATTCACCGCCGATGTCGAATTTTACCACGACAAGACGGGACTGACCGCCGGTCGCCCCGCTGTGGTGAGGTCGATGATCGACGGCCCGTGCGGCGATCCGGCGCACGTCCGCCTCCGGCGCCAGGCGGTGGCGAACAGCGAGCGTTTCACGGCGTTGGCCGGCGGGTTCGCAATGCTTTCGGGGGAGCACCGATTCCTGGCAAGTCACGACGGCGGCGACTTCGCTCACGAGGGCATCGCCAACTACGTCGAGATTTGGCAGAAGACCGCTACGGGCTGGCAGATGCGTCGCGTGATCAGCTACGATCACCGTGCCGACACGCCCGATTTGCGCCCCGTCCACGTCGGCGCGACGACGCTGATCGCGCTGACCGGTATCTACACGAGCGATGCCAGCGGATCTATCGTGGTGACGATGGCGGGTGATCACCTGCGCGCTGCATCGGGCAAGGCCACATTCGACCTGGTGCCGCTCGGCGGTGGCGTCTTCGGCGTCGCGGACCGCTGGCTCACGTTCACCTTCGATGCGGGGCGCCTGGTCGTGCGCGAAGAGGGCAAGATCGTCGCGAGCGCCAGCAAAGATTGACGGCCCATTGCCCCGCGAGCCGCCGCCTCCCATATCGCGCCGCGGCGGCGGGGCTGCCTCGTTCAGGGAATTGACGCATGCGCTACAACCAGCTCGGCCGCACCGGCCTGCTCGTGTCCGAATTGTGCCTGGGCACGATGACCTTCGGCGGCGAAGGCATGTTCAAGGCGGTGGGCCAGGTCCAGCAGGACGAGGCCGATCACTTGCTCAAGGCCGCGGTCGATGCCGGGGTCAATTTCGTCGACACCGCCAATGTCTATTCGAACGGCCTGTCCGAACAGATCACCGGCCAGGCGATCAGGAACCTCGGGCTGCGGCGCGAGGAGGTGGTGCTGGCGACCAAGGTGCTGGGACCGATGGGCAAGGGACCGAACGATCGCGGCGCGTCGCGCGGGCATATCATGGACCAGGTCAAGGCCAGCCTGACGCGGCTCGGCACCGATCATATCGACCTCTATCAGATCCACGGCTGGGATCCGGTGACGCCGATCGAGGAGACGGTGCGCGCGCTCGACGATCTCGTGCGCCAGGGCCATGTCCGCTATGTGGGCGTGTCGAACTGGGCGGCGTGGCAGATCGCCAAGGCATTGGGCATCGCCGAGCGGCTCGGCCTCGCGCGGTTCGAGAGCACGCAGAGCTATTACACGATCGTCGGCCGCGACCTCGAGCGCGAGCTGGTGCCGATGATGAATTCCGAAAAGCTCGGGCTGATGGTGTGGAGCCCGCTCGCGGGCGGCTATCTTTCGGGCAAGTATCGCGGCGGCCAATCGGCCGACGGGCGCCGCGCGAGCTTCGACTTCCCGCCGGTCGACCAGGTGCGCGGCGATACGGTGCTCGAGGCGATGGACGGTATCGCCCAGGCCAGGGGCGTATCGGTGGCACGGATCGCGCTCGCCTGGCTGCTTCACCAGCCGCACGTCACCAGCGTGATCGTCGGCGCCAAAAGGGTCGATCAGCTGGCCGACAATCTCGCCGCGGTCGATGTGATGCTGAGCGCGGACGATCTCGCGACGCTCGACGCGGAGAGCAAGCTCAGCCCAGAATATCCCGGCTGGATGATCGAGCGGCAAGGCGAATATCGCAGCCAGATGACCGCCACGCCGACCGCGCCGAAAAAGCCCGAGTGAGCGATTGGGGGGCGGGGCCGATCCCGCCCCCCTGTTTCAGACGCCCGCGACGATCCGCTGGAGGGCGGCGACATGGTCGTCGAAGGTGCGGCGACCGGCGCGGGTCAGGCTGGCCCAGGTTCGCTGGCGCCCGTCGAGCGCCGCCTTGCGCAAGGCGATAAAGCCGGCCTCCGACAGCGCCGACAGATGCTTGGACATCACCGAATCGCTGCTCGCCGTCAGCTCCTTCAGCCGCGCGAATTCGGCTTCCTGCACCTGGGCGAGCACCGCCATCACCTGAAGCCGCGCCGGTGCCTGCAGCAAAGGCTCGAAGCCGGCGATCGGGTTGAGGGCCTCAGGCGCCGAGTTCACGAACGAACACCCGCTGCCAGATCACGCTGCCGATATAGCCGACGACGAAGCTCACGGCGGCGAGCGCCAGGCTGACCGCCGGCTCGCCGCGACCGAGCCCGAACCAGCAACTGATGCCGTAGAGGATCAGGATCACCGCCAGCATCGGAAACGCCACCAGCCGCGTCTTGCCGCGGCGATAGCCGTTGACGAACACGCCGAGCCGCCGCCGGTCCGACTGCACGACCAGGACGATGGCGACGAACACCAACGCAAGGGCAACGAAGCGAAGCGGCAACGGAATCGCCGGCGTGGCGACCAAGGTCGCCATCATCGCCGCGAACACTGCGTGGCGCCAAGGCGGGCACGCCGCCAACCGCGCGAGATCCTGTTCGGCCGCCCCTTTCGCCATCAATGCCATGCGTGCCTGTTCTTCCATCGTGGTCATCATCGAATCCTCACTTTCCATGATGGAAAGACATAAATGCGACTTTCCGAGTCGGCAAGTGAAAACTTTCCATGTTGGAAAATGGCGAATTGAAGAAGCATTGGCCTCAGTCCCCTCCCACCTGCGGGAGGGGTTAGGGGAGGGCATGTCCAGATGACGGCCGATAATGACACGCCCTCCCCCGGCCCCTCCCGCAAGCGGGAGGGGGGTTACGCTCGCCGTCCGCCGAACGCCCCTTGCCCGCCGCACGCCGCCCGTCCACAGAGGGGCGATGATCCTTCCCCATCCCGCATCCAAGGAAGCGTCCGGCAACTGATGGCGGGAGCGTTGCGCGTCGGGCTGTTGGGCGGGTCGTTCAATCCCGCGCATTCGGGGCATCGGGCGATCAGCCTGGCGGCGATCAAGGCGCTCGATCTCGACGAGGTCTGGTGGATGGTCTCGCCCGGCAACCCGCTCAAGGACAAGGCGACCGACATGGCGCCGTTCGCGGTGCGCTTCGCCTCCGCCCGCGCGATGGCCGGCCACGCACCGATCCGCGTCACCGCGATCGAGCAGCGACTGGGCACGCGCTACACGGTCGACACGCTCGCCAAGCTGCAATTGCTCTATTCGCGGATCGATTTCATCTGGCTGATGGGCGAGGACAATCTGATCAATTTCGACCAGTGGAAGGGTTGGCGCCACATAGCGAAATCGATCCCGATTGCGGTCATCGCGCGTCCGGGCTATGATCATGCCGCTCAGGCGGTGCCCGCCATGGGTTGGTTGCGGCGCTTTTTCCGGCCCGTACACCAGGCGAAGAACTGGACGACGTGGAGATTGCCAGCCCTCGTGCTGCTACGTTTCCGCCCTGATTCCACCTCAGCCACCAGGCTGCGTTTGGCCGATCCGGCCTGGCAGCGTCGTTTCCTTCGCCGCGCACACGAAGACCCTCCTTCACCCACATCATAGGACCCACATTGGCCACTAACCCGCATGCGTACCGCTCGTCCGACCCCGAAGGGGCCGAGGCGCTGCACCAGCTTGTCCTGTCGAGCCTGGACGACGATCAGGCGGTCGACACCATTTCCATTCCGCTCGCCGGCAAGTCCTCGATCGCCGATCACATGGTGATCGCCAGCGGCCGCTCGACCCGCCAGGTCGCGTCGATGGCGCAGAAGCTCGCCGAGCGGATCAAGGCCGAGACCGGTCGCGGCCCGCGCATCGAGGGCCTGCCGACCGCCGACTGGGTGCTGATCGACGCCGGCGACGTGATCGTCCACCTGTTCCGTCCCGAAGTCCGCACCTTCTACAATCTCGAGCGGATGTGGGCGTTCGGCGACGGTCCGTCGGGTTCGTCGCACTAAAGCGGCCATGGAACTTGCCGCGGTACTGGCCGTCACGCTGCCGGTGGCGCTGATATTCTGCATCGTTCGCCTGATCGTCGACCTGCGAGGGCGGCGCGCCGGATGGGCCGTCGCCGATCTGGCCGTCGCCGGCTTGCTGGTGTGGACGGCGCTGGCACCGATCCAGACTCACGCCGTCAAGGTCGACCTGATCCCGGCCAGCCGCTGAGACGTCGGGCCGATGCTCCTCCACATCATCGCGCGGGGACGGATCGGACGCAGTCCCGAGGCGGAACTGGTTGACCGCTACTTGAAGCGCGTGAACTGGCCGACGCGCGTTACCGAATTGCCCGATGCGGGGGGGAAAATGCCCGTGATCGAGCCGCAGACCCGCGTGGTCATGCTCGACGAGACCGGCGACACGCCGGGATCGATCGCTTTCGCCGAGAAGATCGGCCGCTGGCGCGACGACGGCGTGCGCGAAATACGCTTCCTGATCGGCGCGGCGGACGGATTCTCGGCCGAGGAGCGCAAGGCCGCCGACTGGCTGGTGTCGTTCGGGCGACTGACCTGGCCGCACATGCTGGCGCGCGCGATGCTCGCCGAGCAATTGTGGCGCGCGGCCTCGATCCTTGCCAACCACCCCTATCATCGCGAAGGATAGCCTGGTGCGCGCCGCCTGGACCCTCGCTTTGCTGCCGATCGCCGCGGCGTTCGTCGCGAGCCAGGGCAATGCGCAATCGGATCTCGCCGACCAGCAGCGCCGGCTGCTCGCGGCGCGCGCGCAATCGGCCGCCGCCGCCGAGCGCGCCCAGCGGCTCGACGCCGCCGCCAAGGCCGAGAACGACCAGGCGGCCAAGGCCCGCGCCGAGGAAGCGGCGCTCGGCGCGCGGATCCAGCAAGCGCAGGCCGATATCGCCGCGGCGAGCGCGCGGGTGGCGCTGGTCGACCGCCTGCTCGGCGACGAGCAGACGCGACTCGCCGATCAGCAGGGGCCGATCGCAAGGCTGGTCGCAGCGCGCTGTTCGCTGGCGCAGCGGCCCGACGCGGTCGCGGTGATGCAGCCGGGATCGGTCGCCGATCTCGTTCATGTCCGCGCGGTGATCGGCGGCACCTTGCCCCAGGTGCGCGCGCGCACCGCCGGGCTGCGCGCCGACCTCGATCGCACGCGCAAGCTTCGCGCCGACGCCCTGCTCGCGGCGCGCAGCCTGAGCGACGGCCGTCGCCGACTCGAGACCAACCGCATCGCATTGGCGCGGATGGAGGCTGAGCATCGGCTAAAATCGCAGGATCTCAGCCGCTCGGCACTGGCCGAAAGCGATCGCGCGATCGGGCTGGGCGAGCGCGCCCGCGACCTGGTCGACGACATGCAAGTGACGACCAACGCCGCGGACACCGCGCGCGCGCTGTCGGCGCTGGCGGGGCCGCTACCACGGCCGGGCGACACTGCCACCCCGCTGTCCTGGACCGCGGCGACCGCGCCATGGCGCGTGCCGGTGACCGGCAAGCTGACCACCGGGTTCGGCGAGATGTCCGACGCAGGCGTCACCTCACGCGGGCTGAGCTGGGCAGTCGCGGGCGGTGCCGACATCATCGCGCCGGCGGCGGGCAAGGTCGCCTTCGCGGGTCCGTTTCGCGATTACGGCAGGATCGTCGTTATCGATCATGGCGGCGGCTGGACCACGCTGTTTATCGGCCTCGGCACGCTATCGGTGACGACCGGCGAGCGTGTCGGGCAAGGCGCGCTGCTCGGCGCGGCGCCGTCGGGCGAGGACCGCACGGTCACCGCCGAATTGCGTCGCAAGGGCCGGCCGGTCGATCCGGTAGCGCTGACTGGCTAGGCCGATCGAATAAGGCTACATGACATCCAAGTTGAGCAGAACGGAAACGCAGTAAACTCCATGGCCCGTGCTTTTACCTGGCTCCAGGCGACCGCGATCGCCGGCGCCATCGCGCTCGTCCCCACCGCCACCGCCGCGATGGCCGCCTCCGACGGCGACACCTATCGAGAGATCGACCGGTTCATGGAGGTCTTCAACCAGGTCAAGAAGTCGTATGTCGACAAGGTCGACGACAAGACGCTGATCCGCGGCGCGATCGACGGCATGCTCAACAGCCTCGACCCGCATTCCTCGTACATGGACGCGGTCGACTTCCAGAACATGAAGATCCTGACCGAGGGCAATTACGGCGGCCTCGGTCTCTCGGTCACGATGCAGGACGGCGCGGTCAAGGTCATCGCCCCGCAGGAGGACACGCCCGCCTGGCGCGCGGGGATCAAGGCCGGCGATTACATCACCAATATCGACGGCCAGCTGATCTATGGCGAGACGCTCGACGAGGCGATCACCGCGATGCGCGGCAAGCCCGGCACCAAGATCTCTCTGACCCTGGTCCGCCCGGGTCGCGACAAGCCTATCGACGTCAGCCTGGTTCGCGAGGTCATCGTCCAGAAGCCGGTGAAGTGGGAAGTCAAGGACGGCATCGGCTACATCAACATCAACACGTTCAGCGAGAATACCGGCGCCGACGTGCGCTCCGCGATCTCGAGCATCGACAAGTCGCTCGGGCACAAGCCGCTCGGCTATGTCGTCGACCTGCGCGACAATGGCGGCGGCCTGCTGAGCCAAGCGATCGAGGTGTCGGACGCCTTCCTGTCGTACGGCGAGATCGTCAGCCAGCGCGGCCGCGAGCCGACCGATATCGAGCGTTACTACGCCAAGCCAGGCGACCTCGCGGGCGGCCTGCCGGTGATCGTGCTGACCAATGCCGGCACCGCCTCCGCCTCGGAGATCGTCGCCGGCGCGCTGCAGGACCATCATCGCGCGCTGATCATGGGCGAGCGCAGCTTCGGCAAGGGATCGGTGCAGACGCTGCTCCAGCTCGACGAGAACAGCGCGTTGCGCCTGACCACCGCGCGCTACTACACGCCGTCGGGCCGATCGGTGCAGGAAGGCGGCATCCGTCCCGACGTCGCGGTGCCGCAAATCTCAGACCCCGATTACAAGTCGCGCCCGATCTTCCGCGAGGCCGATCTGCGCAAGCATCTGGTCAACGAGGTCAAGTCGGACAACGCGATCCTCGAAGAGGATACCAAGACCGATCCGCGCTTCGCGGCGACGCCCGACGAGCTCAAGAAGAAGGGCATCACCGACTTCCAATTGTGGTACGCGTTGCAGACGATCGGGCGGTTGGCCAAGGTGCCGGCGGTGGCCACCGCCGCCGTCACCCCGAAGAAGCGCTGAGGCCGGGATGACGTCGTTCCAGAAAGCCCGCGCGCTGGCGCTGCTGATCCCCGCCGCCTTGCTGGCCGGCGCCTGGGGATTCCAGCTGATCGGGCATCTCTATCCGTGCGAGATGTGCCATTGGCAGCGCTGGCCGCATTACGCCGCCTTGCCGCTCGCCTTGCTCGCCTTCGTACCGGCGCTGCCGCAGCGGCTGCTGGTCGCGCTCGCCGCGATCGCCATCGCCGTCAGCGGCGCGATCGGCGTCGCGCATGCCGGGGTCGAATATCATTGGTGGCAGGGCTTCACCGCCTGCACCTCGACCTTCAGCGCCGGCGGCGACACGCTGAGCGCGATCATGAACGCGCCGGTGGTGCGCTGCGACGCGCCGCAATGGACCTTCGCGGGCATTTCGCTCGCCGGGTTCAACGCGATCATCTCGATCCTGGGCGCGCTCACGATCGCCGTCCTGCTGACTCGCCGGAGCCGGGCGGCATGACCGGCTGGCGGCCTGGCGACCCGCGCCCGCGGACCGACTCGATGATCCGGGTCGACCAGGCCGGCGAATATGGCGCGACGCGCATCTATGCCGGGCAATTGGCGATCATGGGCGACCGCTCGCCCGCCGCGCGCGAGATCGCCGGCATGGCGCGGCAAGAGGAGCGCCACCGCGCGTTCTTCGACAAGATGGTCGCCGCCCGCGGGGTGCGCCCCACCCTGCTCCAGCCGTTCTGGAACGTCGCCGGCTTCGCGCTCGGCGCGGCGACCGCGGCGATCGGCCCCGAAGCCGCGATGGCCTGCACCGCGGCGGTCGAAACCGAGATCGACAAACATTATTCAGAGCAGCTTCAGCAACTGGGCGTTAGCGATCCCGAACTGTCGGCGGCGATCGCGGAATTCCAGGCCGAGGAGGTCGAGCATCGCGAGACCGCGCTGGCGCACGGCGCCGAAGCGGCGCCGGCCTATCCGCTGATGTCGGCGCTGATCCGGCTCGGCTGCCGGGTGGCGATCGAAACCGCCAAGCGCTTCTAGGCGTTGGCGGCGAGGAGGGAGACGAAGATGCGCAGTTTCGCCCTGGCGGCGCTGGCCGCGACCGTGATCGCGATACCCGCCGCCGCGCAGACGGTGGCCGGTCCCGGCGTCCCGCCGGCGCCCCGGCCGACCGCGCCCGGCCCGGTGTCGCGCAACGCACCGGTCAACGGCGTGCTGGTGCTCTACGGCAACGAGCGATGCCCGACCGACAAGGACGGCAACGAGATCGTCGTCTGCACCCGCCGCGACGCCTCCGAGCAATTCCGCGTCCCCAAGGAATTGCGCGAGTTCAAGATCACGCCCGAGAACGAGAGCTGGGCGTTGCGCGCGCAAGGCACGCTCGATACCGGCGCGTCGGGGATCGGCTCGTGCTCGGCGATCGGCCCAGGCGGTTCGCTCGGCTGCTCGCAACAGCAGTTCAGGGAGTCGAAGCAGGTCAACAAGGACCGCAAGGCCGCCGAGGACGAGGGGAAATAGACTATTCTTAACCCCTCCCCTTCAGGGAAGGGGTTGGGGTGGGGAGCCACGGGCGACGGGCTCTGCGAGACGTCCCCCACCCCCAACCCCTCCCCTGAAGGGGAGGGGCTTACCCGATAAACGTACCCCGCCGGTTGCTGACCGCAATCTCGCCCCCTAGGCTCGCCCCACACACAAAACGGGGGACCGATGGCGACGTTGTTCATGAAAGCCGGCACCAAGATCGGCTCGATCGCACCCAATGGCTATGACAAGGCGCTGTCCGGGGCGGCGGGGCTGTTGCTGGTCGCGGTGATCGTCGCGCTGGCCCGGGGCCATGCGCAATGGTCGCAGGTGCCGGCGATCATCTGGGCACATCTGCTTACCGTCCTGATCTCGCTGGCGCTGACTCCCTGGATGTTGCTCCGCCCGCGCGGCACGCCGACCCATCGTCTGCTCGGCAAGATCTGGGTGCTGGCGATGGTCGCGACAGCGGCGCTCAGCCTGTTCGTGAAGACGATCAATCCCGGCCATTTCAGCGTCATCCACCTCCTTTCCATCTTCGTCCTGATCATGGCGCCACGCGTGTGGCTGACCGCGCGCGCACATCAGGTGGCGCGGCATCGCGCGACGGTGCGCGGGCTGGTCACCGCCGCGTTGTTGATCGCGGGGTTCTTCACCCTGCCGCCGTTCCGGCTGCTCGGCGGCTGGTTGCTCGGCTAAGACCGGCGTGACGCGAACGCGGCTGCTGCTGTTCGTGCTGGTCTGGCTGTCATGCGCCTGGTTCGGATCCTGGGCGCTCAATCCCAATAACGCGACGCGAATGTATGCCGGCATGGCACTGGTCGAGCATGGCGATGCGCGGATCGATGCCTATCAGGCGCTGACCATCGACAAGGCCGAGTTCGGCGGCCATGTCTATATGGACAAGGCGCCCGGCATGACGCTGTTGGCGCTGCCGGCGATGGCGCTGGCCGACCATCTCGGGCCACCGCTCGAGTACCTTCCGCCGACGATCTACGACGCTGGTTTCGAGCATTACATGACGGTGCGGCTGCGGCTAGCGGTGGCGATGGTCAGCGCGATCATCGCCGCCCTGGCGACACTGGCATTGCACGATCTCGGCTATCGGCTGACCGGCAACGCGAGCGCCGCGCTGGTCGCGAGCCTGGGCTTCGCGCTCGGCACGCCGGTCTGGGGCTGGTCGACCACCTTGTTCGGCCATGCGCCGGTCGCGGGCTTGTTCGTGGTCGCGATCTGGGCCTTGTGGCGCGCGGGCGAGAGGCACGCGCGGCGCTTCGCCGCGATCGGCGGCGCGGCGCTGGGGCTAGCGGTATTGATCGAGTTCGAAGCCGCCGCGGCGGGATCGGCCATCGCGATCTGGGGCGCGATCCGGCTATGGCGTGCCGACCGGCGCGCGGTCCCGACGGCCGCGCTCGCCGGGCTGGCGACATTGCTGGTCCCCTTCGTCGCCTACAATATGATCGCCTTCGGCACCCCGTTCCGGCTCGGCTATTCGGGCGTCGTCGGCTTCGCCGGCATGAAGGAAGGGCTGTTCGGGCTGACGGCGCCCAAGCCGATGGTGCTGCTGAAGATCCTGCTCGGGCTGCGCCGCGGGCTGGTCTGGGTGGCGCCGGTGCTGATCCCTGCCGCGATCGGGCTATGGCCGCTGGCGAAGGCTCATCGCGGGCTCGCCGCCATGCTGATCGTAGCCGCGCTTGCCGTGCTGCTGATCAATTCGGCCTATGTCTATTGGGACGGCGGCCACTCGACCGGCCCGCGCCATTCGATCCCCGCGATCGGTCTGATCGCGATCGGTCTGGCGCCGTTCTGGGCGAGCCTGAAGCATGGCTGGGAACGGGCGATCACCGGCGGGCTGCTGCTGGTGTCGATCGCCATCAACCTGATGATCGCGGCGGCGACCATCACCGCGCCCGATACCTATCGCTTCCCCCTGGCCGACCCGATCCTGACCGACTGGCGGACCGGGCAGTTGCGCACGCTGCCCAGCGATTTCCTCGCCTGGAGCCCGACGGCAGGCGTGGCGGCCTATGTCGTGCTGGCGGCCGCGCTCGCCGGATTGCTGCTTGCCCAACACCGGCGGACCCTGCCCCAGCCGTGACCGCTCGGTGGCGGCTTCGGCAAGGAGCCCGAACGATTAAAGCTTCTGCCGGGATTGCAGCAATTGCTTGTCCTTCTCGAGATCGCGCAGATGTTGGTCATGGGTGGTTATCGATACCCAGCCCTTGTCGAGATGGCCGGCATGTTCGCCGCCGTCGCTGCCATCGGCGTCGAAGCGGACGAAGCAGGTCGGCAAATCCCATTCGGCCCGGACCACGGCGAATTTGGTGCCAAAGGCGTTTTGCACGTCTACGCGGTCGGACTTGGTCGGCTTGCCGAATTTCTCGGTCAATTGAGCAAGGACGAAATCCTGCGACTCGACGCCGCTAGTTTCCATCGTGAAGAACTGAACCACGCCATTCTCGACATAGGCATCGATTTCCGATCCGAACACTGGCGGATTGGCGAAATGAAGTTCGCGGAATTTCGCCGAATCGGCGTCGCTGGAGGCCATCGTCGGAAACTCATAGGTCCAGCATGTCGATGCGACCGTTATGGGATTTTCCTGCGCGCACCGGGGAACGGCGAACTCCTGGCCGAGCGCGACTCCGAAAACCGTGACGGGCGCGGCCTGTGCCGATGCAGACACGGCAGACGATGCCGCGACGACCAGACTCGCGATACCAAAGACAACCGCCCGCAATTTCTTCATCGACAACGCCCCCGATGGAATCGAAGCCGGAACGCTATTCGGATTGCGCCTGAAGTCCAGCCTCGGGGTTTTGGCACCAGCGATCGACCATACGCTCGCCCTTAGCGCAACTTACTGAACTGACGGGCATACTCGCCTTCGGGCCGCATCACGTCGACCAGCAATTTATCCGGCTGCTTGCGGCATTGCTCGATCGCGTCGAGCCAATGCGCCTCGAATCCCTTGGCCGCGCCCAGCACGCCCTGGACGTCGCCGGCTCCCTTCTCACGAAGCGCGACGAGCGTGTCGAGGCCGATCAGCATCGTGTAGAGTTCGTGGTCCTGCCACTTGGTGTCGGGATGCGCCCGGCGCCACCAATCCATGTCGAGCACGAATTGCCTGCAGCCATAATGGACCAGCCCGCCGCCCGGCAGCGACGATTTATAGGCGACCAGATCGACCGGCATCGACACCACCACGGGAATCGCCTGGCCCTCGGCATCGGTCGCGGGCTTGAAGGTCGAGGCCGCCGCCGTGTCGAGCGCCAATTTGTCGAGCACCGGCGCACCGCTCGGCTTGGCGACCCGTGCCGCGATGAAATGGCCGTCGACATCGATCACGCCGGAAACCTTGATCACGCCGTGATGACCGAGCGCGCGCTCGCTGTCGGGCAGGTCCGCCTTGGGCCCGCTGACGAAATGCGGCGGCACTTTCATTCGGGCGCGGTTCGCGGCGGCGGCGGCGACAACCGGGTCGACCGGCGCGGTAGCCGGCGTGGAGGCCGGCGCGTTGCTCGGCGTCGGCACGGACGGCGGTGTCGCGGACTGGGCGGCGCTTTGCAGCAGCACGGCAAGAAGGATCGGCATGCGCTCTTCCTGACCGGACGTACGACGACAGTCCACGGAATATGTCGCCGCGCGCTTGGCCCCGGCGCGAGAACCCGATACGATCATGCGCGTCGCGTGACTGGCGAAACCGTGGGGCACCACAGGGGAGCGCGGCATGCGACGCCGCTCGCCTGGGCATCCGCCGAACGAGGAGCATGCGCATGGCCAGCATCCCGCCGATTTCCGTCGCTTTCCTGCTGTTTCCCAACGTCACCCAGCTCGACCTGACCGGGCCGGCGCAGGTCCTGTCGCGGCTGGGCAATGTCCGGCTCGACCTGGTGTGGAAGGGTCGCGACCCGATCCGCACCGACGCCGGCTTCGCGATCGTGCCGACCGCGACCTTCGCCGACATTCCCCGGGCGGACATCCTCTGTGTACCTGGCGGCATGGGGGTAACCGACGTGATCGAGGATGACGCGGCGATGGCCTGGGTGCGATCGGTCGGCGCCGAAGCGCGCTGGGTGACGAGCGTCTGCACCGGGTCGCTGATCCTCGGCGCGGCGGGGCTGTTGAAGGGTTATCGCGCCGCCACGCATTGGTCGTGGCGCGAGTATCTTCCGATGTTCGGTGCCGAAATGGTGCCCGAACGCGTGGTGGTCGATCGCAACCGCGTGACCGGCGGCGGCGTGACCGCGGGGATCGATTTCGCGCTGACCCTGATGGCCGAGGTCCGCGGCGAGCCATTCGCCAAGGCGGTGCAGCTCAGCCTCGAATACGATCCCTCGCCGCCGTTCGACGCCGGCTCACCGGAAAAGGCCGGGCCCGATCTCGTCGCGACCTACCAGCGGCGGGTGACGCAGCTCGCGCCCGATCGCGAGGAACGGTTCAGGGCCGCGGCGGCGCGTCTGGGCTTTTCCTGACGCCGCGCAGGCGGTGCCACAGATAGAAGGCGACCGCGGCGACCAGCAATGCCGCGATGACGACGTCGGCCGAATGGAACGCCGCCTTCAGCCGCGGATCGCTGTCCCATGCCTTGCCGAGCTTCATGCCGATCCAGGCGAGCCCGAAGCACCAGGGCCAGGAGCCGAGGAAAGTGTAGATATGGAACGGCACCAGTCGCATCCGCGCGACCCCGGCGGGGAAGGCGATGAACGAGCGGATCACCGGCAACAGCCGCCCGATCAGCACCGCGATCGAGCCATAGCGGTCGAAGAAGCGATCGGCGGCGTCGATCTCGCCCGGGCCGACCAGCACGTATTTGCCCCATTTGAGCGCGAGCGGGCGGCCGCCGCGCTTGCCGATCTCATAAGCGACGATCGAGCCGAGATTGCAGCCGATCGCCCCCGCGGTCGCCGCTAGGACCAGGCTGAACCGGCCGGTCGAGACGAGATAGCCGGCGAACGGCATGATGATTTCCGACGGCAACGGGATGCACGCGCTTTCGATCGCCATCAGCAGCACGATGCCGAGATAGCCGCCCGACGAGATCACGGTGATGATGATGCCGGCGAGCCAGCCCAGGATTTTCTCGATCATGGGACCGATCGATGCGCAGAACGGCCGGTTGGGGTCAATCGCCGATTTGGGCGATCGCCCGCGCCCGGGACGCGGCATCTGCTCTGGCCGCGTCGGCCGGGGCGCCGGCGACGGGACCCAACGGATGGCTCATGTCCTCCCGCTCCCCGCGTCTCCGGTAGCCGGCGATGACGATAGACGAGCCTTCGGTCCGGCGAGCGCTCGCGCCCGTCAGACCTCCGCTTCGACGAAGGTCGCCGTCTCCGGTCGGGGCAGCCCGCCCTTCTTGTAGGTCGCGACCAATTCTTCCTTGCGGGCGCGAAGTTCGTCGCCGAGCGCGTCCATGTCGAGGCCGGCGCGACGCGCCTGCGAGAACATGCCTTCGAGGCGCTGCTCCTCTTCCTTGACGTGATGCTCGATCTGTTCGGACAGCACCTGGACCTTCGCATCGTAGAAATCGTCGTCGGGGCCGCCCGCTTCGATCTCGGCGATCAATACCTTGGCGCCGTCATGTTCGACGAACGCTTCCTTGAGCAGGTCGTCATCGACCTTGCCCTCGCAGGCCGGGTAGAAAATCTCTTCCTCGATCTTGGTATGGACGGTCAGTTCGAGGCAGATACGCTCGGCGATCGACTGCTTCTTGCCTTCGCCCTTGGCCTTTTCGAAATCCTCGAACAATTGTTCGACGGCGCGGTGATCCGCCTTCAGCAGGGCGATCGCATCGGGTTGCTTGTCGGCCATGTCTTTCTCCTCCGTTTTCGGGGCCGCAACCCGTCTCCGGCGCGATTCGTTCCCGCGCCGGGTCGCGCGCGTCGATCGCGCAGAGGGGAATGCGCGCACAGGCTAATCCAGATCAGTACGAATCCATCCAGCCACGTCAGCCGCGGAGGCGCTTCGCGATCGCTTTCAGGTCCGCGACGAATTTGGCGAATTCCTCGTGCCGCGCGTCCTCGTCGGGGAGCCGCAAGAGGAAGCTCGGATGAACGGTGATCCAGGCCTCGCCGATCTCGGGCAGATCGTGCGGGCGGCCGCGTTCGCGGCTGATCGTCATGACCTTGCCGAACAGCGAGCGCGCCGCGGTCGCGCCCAGCGCGACGGTCACCTTGGGCTTCACCAGCGCCAGTTCCTGGTCGATCCACCAGCGACACGCGGCGATTTCCCCCGCGTCGGGCTTGGAATGGATGCGGCGCTTGCCGCGCTGTTCGTATTTGAAATGCTTGACCGCGTTCGAGACATAGACGCGCGCGCGGTCGATCCCGGCCTCGCCCAGCGCGCGGTCGAACATCTGGCCGGCGGGGCCGACGAACGGCTTGCCGGCGAGATCCTCCTGGTCGCCCGGCTGCTCGCCGACGAACACGAGATCGGCGTCGACCGGCCCCTCGCCGAACACCGTCTGCGTGGCGTGCTTGTAGAGGTCGCAACGCC
>NZ_JBQCCN010000003.1:0-23665 GCF_051962185.1 Sphingomonas sp. | reverse complement strand
GTGGTGGATCGGCGCCATGCGGAACACGCGCTTGCCGGTGCGCTTGTAGACGAACACCTGGATGATGACGCTCATCGCCTCGACCACGAACAGCCCGCCGATGATGCCGAGCACGATCTCATGGTGCGCGGTGACCGCGATTGCGCCGAGCGCGCCGCCGAGCGCGAGGCTGCCGGTATCGCCCATGAAGACGGCGGCGGGCGGCGCGTTGAACCAGAGGAAGGCGAGCCCCGCGCCGATCATCGCGCCGCAAAAGATCGCGAGATCGCCGACGCGCGGAATGTGCGGGATGCCGAGATAATCGGCGAACTTGGCGTTACCCGCGAGATAGACGATGAGCATGAACGCGACGCTGGCGATGATCACCGGCATGGTCGCCAGCCCGTCGAGCCCGTCGGTCAGATTCACCGCATTGCCGAACGCGACGATCGTGAACGCGGCGAACACGACGTAGAACCAGCCTAGATCGATCACCACCGAGTTGAAGAACGGCAAATAGAGATGCGTGCCGTTCGCGGTGTTGGTGTGGATGATGATCGCGCTGGCGATGCCCGCGATGGCGAATTCGCCGAGCAGGCGCACCTTGCCCGATACGCCGGCGGTGCTCGCTTTCCTGACCTTGTCGTAATCGTCGAGGAACCCGATCGTGCCGAAGCCGAGCGTCACGAACAGGCACGCCCAGACGTAGGGATTGGTCAGATCCATCCAGATCAGGATCGATATCGCCATGCTGGTCAGGATCATCAGCCCGCCCATTGTCGGCGTGCCGCGCTTGGCGAGGTGCGATTGCGGGCCGTCGGTGCGGATCGGCTGACCCTTGCCCTGGCGGATGCGCAGCCAGCCGATGAAGCGCGGCCCGATGATCAGGCCGATCAGCAACGCGGTCGCCACCGCCGCGCCCGAGCGGAAGGTCTGGTAGCGCACCAGGTTGAGAACGTGGGGAAAACCCAGCGCCTGCGCGATCCAATAAAGCATTATATCTTCCCGCTGGCGAGCGCCGCGACGATTGCGGACAGCCCGACCCCGTTCGAACCCTTGATGAGAACCGCATCGCCCGCGTCGAGCGTCGCCGTCAGGCGATCGCGCGCGGTTGCGGCGTCGGGCACATGGACGATTTCGACCTGCCCCTCAAGCGCCTTCGCAAGGGGTTTCATCGCTTCGCCGACCAGGATGACCAGTTGGACGCCGGCGTTACGAATCGGCTCCGCCAGATCGGCATGATAGGCGTCCGATTTGTCCCCCAGCTCGCGCATTTCGCCGAGCACGGCGATCCGCCGCTCGGCATTCTCGGCGGCCAGTACCGACAGCGTCGCGCGCATCGACGCCGGGTTGGCGTTATAGGCTTCGTCGATCACCAGCGCGCGCCCTTCGCCGGCCTCGACCCAGAAGCGGTCTCCGCGCCCGGCGAGCCCGCCGAGTTCGGCCAGCGCAAGCCCGGCAAGCGCGAGATCGCCGCCGACCGCATCGACCGCCGCCAGCACCGCCAGCGAGTTCGACACCCAATGCTGCCCCGGCTGCGAGATGGTGTAGCTCAACTCACGTTCGCCGACCTTGGCGGTGACGAACGTGCCCCCGTTCGCGGCACGAACCGCTTCGAGCGCGCGAACATCGGCGCTGGCGTCGACGCCGAAAGTGACGGTGCGCGCGGCATGCGGCGCGGCCGCCGCGGCAAGACGGTCGCGGTGCGGGCTGTCATAGGGGATGATCGCTACCCCGCCGGGCTCCAGGCCCTGGAAAATCTCGCCCTTGGCATCGGCGATCGCGCTCTCGTCGGGAAAGAAGGCGGCGTGCGCCGGGGCGATCGCCGTGACGATCGCGACGTGCGGGCGGACCAACGTCGTCAAATGCGCGAGCTCGCCGGGATGGTTCATCCCCATCTCGAACACGCCGTAATCGACCTCGGCGGGCATGCGCGACAGGCTGAGCGGGACGCCGGTATGGTTGTTGTAGCTCTTGACCGAGCGATGCGCCTTTTTCGAGGGCGAGCGGTCGAGCGCCGCGAACAGCGCTTCCTTGGTGCCGGTCTTGCCGGCCGATCCAGTGACGCCGATGATCCGCGCCCCGGTCCGCGCTCGCGCCGCCATGGCCAAGGCTTCGAGCGCGACGAACGTGTCGCCGACGCGGACATTAGGGTGCGGCGTGTCCTGGCTGACGATCGCTCCCGCGGCGCCGCGCTCGAACGCCTGGTCCAGGAATTTATGGCCGTCGGTCGCCTCGCCGGTCATGGCGATGAACAAATCGCCGGGGCCGATTTCGCGCGAATCGAACGCCACGCCAGAAACGTCGAACGCCGCCGAAGCGGCGCCGTTCGTGGCAGTAGCGATGTCGGCCGAGGTCCAGAGCGTCATAGCGCTCCTCCGGCCGGACGAGGGATCGGAGCGGGCGCCGTGCGCGGGGATAAAGCAAACATCCCTTGGTCTAGCCGGGACTCCATGGATTGGCCACGCGTCACGCCGCCGCCTCCTCGCGCGCAACGCTCACGTCGTCGAACGGCAGCACCAGGTCGCCGACGATCTGGCCCTGCTCATGCCCCTTGCCGGCGATCAGCACGATGTCTTCGCCGCCGGCTTCGGCGACCGCATGCGCGATCGCGGCGCGGCGATCACCGATCTCGATCGCACCGTGCGCACCTTTCAGCACTTCGGCGCGGATCGCCGCCGGATCCTCGCTGCGGGGATTGTCGTCGGTGACGATGACCATGTCACCGAACCGCACCGCGATCTCCCCCATCAACTCGCGCTTGCCGTGGTCGCGGTCGCCGCCCGCGCCGAACACGACGATCAGCCGGCCCGCGGTGTGCGGCTTGAGCGCGGCGATCGCCGCTTCGAGCGCGTCAGGGGTATGGGCATAGTCGACATAGACCGGCGCGCCGGTCCGCGTGATCACCGCGCGCTCGAGCCGCCCGCGCACCGGCTGCAGGCGCGCGAGGTTGGCGATGGTCTGGGCGACGTCGCCGCCGGTCGCGATGACCAGGCCGGCCGCGGTCAGCGCGTTCGCCGCCTGGTACGCACCGATCAGCGGCAGGGTGACCTTGAGCTCGCGGCCTTCCGCCTCGATCACCAGTCCCTGGCCGAGCAAGGTCGGGTCGCGCCCGGCCAGCCGAAGCGTGCCGCCGCGCTCGCCGACGGTGATGACGCGCTGGCGGCGGGCATGGGCGAGATCGACGACGCGCGCCGCCTGGGGATCGTCGGCCCACACCACGGCGGTGCCGTCGTCGTCGAGCACTTCCGAAAACAGGCGAAGCTTGGCCGTGAGATACGCCGCCATGTCGCCGTGATAATCGAGATGGTCGCGGCTGAGATTGGTGAAAGCGGCGGCGTTCACCTTGAGACCCTCGGTACGATATTGCGACAGGCCGTGGCTCGACGCCTCGAACGCGACATGCGTGACGCCTTCGCGCGCGAGCCCCGCGACGTTCGACAGGAACGTGACGACGTCGGGCGTAGTCAGCCCGGTCGAAACGCTGTCGTCCGAGGTCGTGACGCCCAGCGTGCCGATCGACGCGGCGTGGAACCCGGCCATGCGCCAGAGCTGACGCGTCATCTCGACGGTCGAGGTCTTGCCGTTGGTGCCGGTCACCGCCACCGACGTCTCGGGGAACGGCGCGAAGAACGATGCCGCGAGGTGCGCGAAGGTCTCGCGCGGATTGTCCGAGGCGATGTGCAGCGCCCCCTCGACCGTCACGCCGCGCCGCGCCACCACGGCGATCGCGCCCGCGGCGACCGCGGCCGGAATGAAATCCTCGCCATTGACCCGCGCACCTTCGAACGCGCCGAAGATCGTGCCCGGCGCCACCTTGCGGTGATCGATCGCGAAGCCGGTGACGCCGGCGTCGCCCCCGCCCGCCACCAGCCCGCCGAGCTTCATTCGGGGTCCGCCATGTTCTGCTGCTTCTCTCCCGGGCGATGCCAGATGAGCGGGAGCAATTCGTTGACGTTGATGTCGCGCGAGGGGTCGGGCATCACGCCCAACATCGGCCCCGCGCGCAGAATGAAACGGTCGACGACGGGAGCGGCGGTATAGGCCGCGGTCCTCACGGCACCTTGGGGCGAATCGAGCATCACGATGACCACATAGCGCGGCGCGTCCATCGGGAAAGCCGCCGCGAAGGTCGAGACGTTCGCTTTCTTCGAATAGCCGCCGCCCGTGGCGACTTCGGCCGTTCCCGTCTTACCTCCGACGCGGAAGCCGGGAGCATCGGCGGTGCGGCCGGTACCCTCGGTAACGACGAGGCGCAGCAGCTGGCGAATGCGATAACTCGTCTGTTCGCTGATTACACGGCGTCCCGGGACCTTGGTGCCGGGCTGAACCTTCATCAAGGTGACCGGCCGCCACACGCCGCCATTGACCAATGCGGCATAAGCGGCCGCCAGGTGCATCGGAGTGACCGCGATGCCATGGCCGAAGCCTGCGGTCATCGTCGTCACCCGGCTGAATTTCTGCGGGAAGAGCGTACGGCCGCGTGCCGGCAATTCGAACGGCATCGGCTTGTCGAACCCCATCGCGCGGAACATCGCCGACAATTTGTCGCCGCCCAGTTCGTCGGCGATCCGCGCGGTGGCGATATTCGACGAGTGGATCAGCGTCTCGGGAATGTCGAGCCAGCGATTCTCGCCGTCATGGTCGTGAATCTTGAAGCCGTCGATCTGCAGCGGCTGGGTCGCGTCGAACCGCTTGGCCATCGAGGTCACGGTGCCGCTGTCGATCGCCGCCGCCATCGTGATCGGCTTGAAGGTCGAACCGAGTTCGTAGGCGGCGCTGGTCACACGGTTGAAGAACGGGCCGGGAAGCTGCTTGCCGTCCTCGGTCACCACGGGCTTGGGCGCCGCGCCGGGGTTGTTGGGATTGAAGGTCGGGAACGACGCCAGCGCCATGATCTCGCCGGTGTGGACGTCGAGCACCACGCCCGCCCCGCCCTTGGCCTTGAGATTGACGACTGCCTGGCCGAGTTCGTTCTCCAGCGCCGATTGCGCGCGCGCGTCGATCGACAGAGCGACCGGCGTGCCGGCGGTCTCGGCCGAGGTCAGCCGGCCGTCGAGCGCGCGCTCCATGCCGCTCGCGCCCTTGTTGTTGACATCCAGGAACCCGAGCACCTGGGCGGCCAGCTCGGACTGCGGATAGAGGCGCTGCTGTTGACGCTCGAACACGATCGCGGGCTCGCCGATCGCATTGACCTCGGTGACCAGCGAGGCGGAGGCGTCACGCTCGATATAGGTGAATTTGGTGCCGGTCAGCTTGGCATAGACCTGATTCTCGTCGAGCCCCAGGATACCGGCAAGGCGCTGAGCGATGTCGCGACGGTCGCCCAATATCCGCTCGGGATGGACGCCGATCGCCCAGGCGTCGATCGTGCGCGCCAGCGGCTCGCCGTTGCGATCGACGATGTCGCCGCGGATCACGCGCCCGTTCATCGTCGCGGCGGTGGCAGTGCCGGCCGAAATCGCGAAAAAGCCGAGCTTGGCGACGACGACACCGACCGCCGCACCATAAAGCAGCATCATGATCATCAGCCGCTTTTGCGCGGTCGCACGGGACGCGGCGCGATCGTCGGCGAGACGACGCGGCGCCAGCGGCCGTGCGAGCAGAGCGGTCATCGCGCGCCACCCTCCTCACGCGCGCCGCGCGACAGCGAGCCCAGCGTCGAATCGCTCAGCAACTTGCGGTCGAGCAAGGCGATCGTCGCGGCCTTCGGCTTGACCGGGGCTTTCGCCGCAGCGGCCTGCACCTTGGCACCGATCGGCGCGGCGACCATCGCCACCGCGGCCTTGACCTTGGCCGGCGCCGTCGGAGCGGGAGTCGCGGCAGCCGGGATCGCGGCATCAGCATCGGCCGGCATTACCGGGGCGCTGGGAATCACCGCGGCGGCATTCTGGATCTGCGGCGTGCCGATCGGCGTCGCGCCCGGCGCATTGAAGTCGACCTGGGCGAGTTCGGCATCGTCGCGGATATATTGCGCGGCGGTCGGCGCCGACAGCTTGAGCGTGTCGCCGTTCCAGCGCTGCAGCTGGGCGAAGCTGGCGCGGGTGTCGAACTCGGTCTCCAGCGCGGTGATGTCGCGCTGCGTGCGCGCAATCGAACTCTCGATCGACGCCAGCTTGTTGCGTTCCGCCGCGACCCGCGACGACATCAGGTAACAGCCCAGGATCACGCTCACGCAGAGCACGAACCAGCCGAACCAACGGAATCGATGCGCCACCACCATCACAATTCTCCCGCTACCCAGGCCGCGGACGCGGTCCGCCGAGCCACACGCAAGGTCGCCGAACGAGCACGCGGGTTCCGCGCCAGCTCGGCGTCACTGGGGCGCACCGCGCGCCCGATCGTTTCGAACGTCGCCTCGGCCTTGGCGGCCTGGGGCGGCAGATGCCGCGAGCCGGACGGCGTCGCGCCGCTCCGTTCGCGCAGAAAATGTTTCACCAGCCGATCCTCCAGGCTGTGGAAAGTGACCACGGCGAGCCGCCCGCCGGGCTTGAGCGCGCGCTCGGCGGCGGCGAGGCCGTCCGCCAACTCGCCGAGCTCGCGGTTGATGTGGATGCGCACCGCCTGAAAGGTCCGCGTCGCCGGATCCTTCTTGTCGTGCGGCTTGTGCCCTAGCGCCTTCCTGACCACGGTCGCGAGTTCGGAAGTTCGCCTAAGGGGTCTTGCGGAGACGATCGCCCGCGCGACGCGGCGCGAGCGGGGCTCCTCGCCATACAGATACAGCACGTCGGCGATCGCGCTTTCCTCGGCGGTGTTGAGGAAATCCGCCGCGCTCTCGCCCGCCTGGCTCATCCGCATGTCGAGCGGGCCGTCGCCCTGGAACGAGAAGCCGCGCTCGGCCTGGTCGAGCTGCATCGACGAGACGCCGATATCCATCACCACGCCGTCGACCGGGGTGAGCCCGCGCGCCTCGAGCTCGCTGTCGAGCGCGGAGAAGGGTGCTTCGATCAGCTCCAGCCGGCCGCCTTCGGCGGCTACCAGTGCCTGGCCGCCCGCGATCGCATCGGGGTCGCGATCGAAGGCGGCCACGGCCGCGCCCGTGGCGAGGATCGCCCGGGTATAGCCGCCGGCACCGAAGGTCGCATCGACATGGCGCTCTCCGGGGACGGGATGGAGAGCATCGATCACCTCATCGAGGAGCACGGGAACATGGGGGGTGGGCGTGCTCACAGGAGACCCTTCTCCTGCATGAGGTTGCGACAGATACGCTTGAGGACGGGCGCCGCCTGGTCGTCGGTCGCCGCGAGCAGGGTGTGGGGGTCCCAGATCTCGAAATGGGTGAGCGAACCGTAGAAGAAGGCGTGCTTGGCGATCCCCGCCTCTTCCTTCATCCAATTGACGAGGACGGCGCGGCCGGTGGTGTCGAAGCCGACTTCCTCAGCGCCGCCCGCGATGACGCGCAGGACGTTGAATCCGGGGTCGGTGTCGCCCGCCGCGGCCTTGGCCAGCTTGGCGTCGACATAGGCCTGGTCATAGGCGATCAGGCACTTGGCCTCCGGGTGCTGGCCCATGAGGACGAAGGGGCCCTTCTTGAAGCGCTCGGGCGGGGTGTTGTCGATGACGGCGTCGCGGAATTTGGCGGGTATGGAAACGCGGTTCTTGTCATCGACAAGCTGCAGCGCCGTTCCCGTGTAGATGCTGCTCCCAGCCACCGTTCGCCCCGAACCAGAACACGCGCTTTCCCGCTCGCCGAACGAGCCCTCGCTCGCGCCGACGCAAATGAATCAAACGGGTAAAAACGCCCCACTTCCGACGCTTGGCGTATCAAGCCACCGGATGGGATTCAATGGGAATTTTTGGTATTCCGTGGGTCAAACGAGGACGTTGGCAGCTAACCCGTTCCAAATACGGCAAAATAATCTTTAGCCATATCCCGCCCTTCCGGGACGTGGCGACGCCGATGCGGCCTTGAAATGTTGGATTTCCCACGACTCACGAGCGTGGTGGGATGGTTTCCCATCAACTTCCCACGGACGGACGTGGATCACTGCTTGGCGGGGGTTGGCGAAGCCGCGGGAGCGACGCCCATTTCGGCCAGCGGTTCGCTGGTCGCGGTATCGACCGGCGCGGCGCTGTTGGAGGCCGCCAAATTGGCGGCAACGTCCGCCTTGGGCGCGCCGACCGCGTTGTTGGGGCGCTCGCGACTGACGATCGCGAACAGCGTCGCGGCAAGGCCGATGAGCAGCAGCACCGCCGCGAGGCCGACCAAGCCGACCTTCACCCGTTGCATTGTCTGACCGTTGTCGCGAACCAATGTTTTCATGATTGTGTGGCATTTATGTAACGCTTCGAAAGTCGTTTGTCGACCTCGTTGCTGCCACCGTTCATCGCATCAGGCGGGAACCAATCCCTTCGATGCCAGCCAGTCGTGGTTGTAGAGCGTTGAAAGATAGCGAAATCCGGTGTCGCACAGGATGGTCGCGACACGGCTTCCAGGCCCGAGTTGCTTGGCCAGCGCGACCGCGCCGGCGACGTTGATCCCTGAAGACAGGCCGAGGCACAGCCCCTCCTCGTCGAGCAGCCGCTGGACCCATTCATAGCCCTCGGCATCCGAGATACGGAACTGGGTGTCGATCGGCGCGCCCTCAAGATTGGCGGTGATCCGCCCTTGCCCGATCCCTTCGGCGACCGAAGAGCCTTCGCTCTTGAGCTCGCCGCAGGCGTAATAGGAATAGAGTGCCGCGCCGTCGGGGTCGCTGAGCGCGATCGTGACGTTCTCGTCCTTCGACTTGAGACCGAGCCCGACTCCGGCCAGCGTGCCGCCGGTCCCCACCGCGCAGGTGAACCCGTCGATCCGGCCATCCATCTGTTCCCAGATCTCTTCGGCGGTGCCGACGATATGCGCCTTGCGATTGGCGATATTGTCGAACTGGTTGGCCCAGACCGCGTTGGGCGTCTCCTCGGCGATGCGCCGGCTGGTGTGCACGAAATGGCCGGGATTCGAATAAGGCGCGGCGGGTACCAGCACCAGTTCTGCACCAAGCGCGCGCAGCGTGTCCATCTTCTCGCGGCTTTGCGTCTCGGGCATGACGATGATCGTCTTGTAGCCCTTGGCATTGGCGACCAGCGCGAGGCCGATCCCGGTATTGCCGGCGGTGCCCTCGACGATCGTCCCGCCCGGCTTGATCAGCCCGCGCTCCTCGGCGTCCTGGACGATGAACAAGGCGGCGCGATCCTTAACGCTCGCTCCTGGATTAGCGAATTCGCATTTGCCGAAAATCTCGGCCCCCGCCGCCTCGCTCGGCCCTTTCAGGCGGACGAGCGGGGTATGGCCGATGAGCGACAGCGTGTCGGGCGTAGTAGGCATGGCCTCTAGATAGACCGGCGCGCCGCACGGGCAAGCAATCGCTGCTGTCGGGCGCCCAATTCGTTGTTGGGGGTGGAATGGACCGACAAACCTTCTCACCTTGGGCGAGAAGGATAGCGAAGCTTGGCGGCTCGCCGCCTAGCGGAGCTTGGATGAGGGGTAAGCGGCGCGAAAGCCGCGCGAGGCTTCGGCTCGCTTCCCTCACTCTCCTACTCGGCTGCGCCGAGCGGGCCCCTCCCTCTCCCAGAGGGGAGAGGGATTTAACATCTCACTCGCTATTCTGCACTCCGGCGCTCGCCGACGCCTCGTTGGACGACGTGGCATCGATCGACATCGCGTTCATGTCGTCGGGCGCGGCGGCATTCTCGGTCGCAGTCGGGCTTGGCTGCGTCGCCACGACATTGCCGACCGCGGTGGTGGTGATCGAGTCGGCGGAATTCTGGCCCACCGCGCTCGGGCTGCCGCCGCACCCCGCCAGCGCGATCATGCTCGCGCCCACCAGCAGCACTCGCTTCATGCCCATCTCCCTGTTCGCAGCGATGGTCACCCGATCGCGCCGCGCGGTCAAGGCGCGACGCGCGTTTCGCGGCACGCTAGGGCTGACGCCCGATGACGCTCAAACATTCCTTTCTCCCGGTGGTCGACGCCCGCACGCGGCTGCTGATTTGCGGCAGCCTGCCCGGCGACCGCAGCCTCGCGGCGCGGCGTTATTATGCGCATCCGCAGAACCAGTTCTGGAGATTGCTGTCGCCGGTCGTCCGCCGCGATCTCCACGCGCTCGACTATGACGCGCGGTTGGCGGCGTTGCTCGACGCGCGGATCGGCCTGTGGGACGCGGTCGCCAGCGCGAGCCGGTCCGGGAGCAGCGACGCCGCGATCCGCGATCACGCGCCCAACGACCTCGCGGCGCTGGCGGCAAGCCTGCCCGAACTGCGCGCGATCGCGTTCAACGGCGGCACCGCCGAACGGATCGGCACGCGCCTGATGAGCGACCAAGTCGATCGCTATGCACTCATCGGGTTACCCTCGAGCAGCCCGCTCAACACCGCCGGCATCGCCGCGAAAGCGGCCGCCTGGTCCGCGCTCCAGGCGTATATCTGACTCTGTTTGAGGCGACGATGTTCTGATAATGTTCCGCCGCCATGGCGCTCGCCGACTCGATATCCCCTGCCCTTCCCGCGACGCCGCCCCTGCCCGTCGAACTGACTCTGCCCCCACGCCCGCTGCGCTGGCTGTTCCTCGACCTCAACAGCTATTTCGCCAGCGTCGAGCAGCAGCTCGACTCCACCCTGCGCGGCAAGCCGGTGATCGTGGCACCGGTCGGATCGGACACCACCGTCGCGATCGCCGCCTCGGTCGAGGCCAAGCGCTACGGCATCTCGACCGGGACGCCGGTGTGGGAAGCCAAGCGGCTCTGCAAGGAATTGCTGATCGCGCCGGCGCGGCACGACAAATATGTCGAGTTCCACGACGCGGTGATCGAGGAGATCTGGAAGCATATTCCGGTGACGCGGGTCTGCTCGATCGACGAGGTCGCCTGCCGCCTGCTCGACAATGAGAATTCGCCCAACGAGGCGATCGCGCTGGCGCAGCGGATCAAGGCCGGCATCCGGGCCAATGTCGGCGACTGCCTGACTTCCTCGGTCGGGATCGCACCCAATCGCCTCCTCGCCAAGCTCGCCTCGGATATGCAGAAGCCCGATGGGCTGATCGTGTTGACCGCCGAAGAATTGCCGCACCGATTGTTCGACCTGCCGCTACGCGACATCGCGGGGATCGGCGCCAATATGGAGCGGCGACTCGCGCGCGACGGGGTCAACGACATCCGGCAACTGTGCGAGCGGCGGCCGCGCGACGCCGGTACCGCCTGGGGCGGCACCAACGGCGATCGGCTCTGGTATCTGCTCCACGGTGTCGACCTGCCCGACAAGCCCACGCAAACGCGGTCGATCGGACACAGCCACGTGCTCTCTCCCGGCAAGCGTGGTCTCGAACCGGTGCGGCTGACCGCGCGCAGACTCGCGCTCAAGGCGGCGAGCCGGCTGCGTCGCAAGGGCTATGCCGCCCGGCTGTTGGTGCTGCACGTCCGGTTCGAGGAGGACCAGACCGTGTGGCAGACCAGCCGGCGGCTCGCCGCGACGCAGGACAGTTTTCAGGTGCTCGCCGCGCTCGACGCGCTGTTCCCGCGACTCGCCGAGGAGGGACGGCGCCGGCACGGCTCGCTCCGCGCGCGAATGATCGGCGTCACGCTCAACGAGATCGTGCCGGTCGCCGGCGAGCAAGGCTCGCTGTTCGCCCATCTCGATCCCGACGATCCGCTGGCGCGTGAGACGCGCGGATTGGCGCTCAGTCGCGCGATGGATCGGCTGAACGAGAAATTCGGTCGCCATGCCGTATCGTTAGGTCCTTTCTACGGCGGCCGCATCGACCGTGTCGGGACCAAGATCGCGTTCGGTCGCATCCCGGATATGGATGAATTTCACGAATGACATTTTTGTCGCAACGCGCCACGTCCGAAACGGCCCAAATTGGTTATATCTTGACGTTCGCTGCTGCGTGAGCGAAGCGCAAAATCCTATGAAGTCCCCTCTTCTCCCCGCAACCGCTGTAGCGC
This sequence comes from Sphingomonas sp., assembly GCF_051962185.1. GTDB lineage: Bacteria > Pseudomonadota > Alphaproteobacteria > Sphingomonadales > Sphingomonadaceae > Sphingomonas. The sequence continues at coordinate 11,765 of NZ_JBQCCN010000003.1, read as the reverse complement.
TGCTGGCGCTGACGGCCTGTCAATCCAAGACGACCACCACGACCGTCGACAACTCGACCAGCGTTGAGAACAAGACCGTCGCCGAAAAGCCGAAATTCGAGCTGCCGCCGGCGATCAAGGCCGAAGTGTCGATGCGCTGCCATGGCGACAACAGCCTAGCGCACGTCACCTTCTTTGAAGGCGACAAGCTGCTGACGATCTCGGCGCCGTCGACGGCCCCCGTGGTCACGCTCAAGGCGCCCGAAGCTGGCAAGCCCTATGTCGGCGAAGGCGGCTGGGAAGTCTCGGGCACGCCCAAGTCGATCAAGGTCACCGCACCGGGCAAGCCTGCCCAGACCTGCGACGCGTAATTCGCTATCCGGCGGTCCGCGTCCCGACGCGGACCGCTGTTGCATCCACCAGGCACTTTGGGCACCCTGCCGATCATCTCCCAAGGGGAGCGGGCATGGCGACGGTCGCGATCTACAGCCTGAAGGGCGGCGTCGGAAAAACGACGCTGGCGGTCAATCTGGCCTGGGCGTCGGCCACGCTCTCCGCGCGCCGCACGTTGCTATGGGATCTCGATCCACAAGCGGCGAGCACGTTCCTGCTCCCGGCCAAGAAAGCCAAAAACGACGCGCAGTCGGTGTTCGCCAAGCAGGTCGAGCCGGCCAGGCTCGCGCGTGCCACCGCCATCCCGCGACTCGACCTGATCGCCGCCGACACCTCGCTCCGCGGCCTCGACCTGCTGTTCCACGAACTCGACAAGAAAAAGCGCCTGCGAAAACTGCTCGCAACCCTGGCCGAGGCCTATGACCGCGTCCTTCTCGATTGCCCGCCGGGCATGACGGAAACCAGCGATCAGGTGATCCGCGCCGCCGATCTGATCGTCGTCCCGGTCATTCCCTCGGCACTATCCCAGCGCGCGTTCGCCGACATGGCCGCCTCGCTCGGCAAAGCGAGGGTGCTGCCGATCCACGTCATGGTCGATCGCCGCCGCACGCTGCACGCCGACGCGGTCGCCGTGCATCCCGACTGGCCGGTCATCCCGATGGCCAGCGTCGTCGAGCGGAGGGGCGACCGCCGCGCGCCGCTGGGGCAATTCGCCGCGCGGTCGCCGGCCGCGCACGCCTTCGACAGCTTGTGGCGGACGATCGAACAACGGCTGGCCGCATGAAGCAGCCGCCCGAACCGTCCTACGAAGTGCTCGATCCAAACCTGGTGCTCGGCGCCTATTCGGTCGGGGTGTTCCCGATGGCGGATGCGCGTGATGCCGCGGGCATCTATTGGGTCGAGCCGCGCAAGCGCGCGATCCTGCCGCTCGATCATCTTCACCTGTCGAAATCGTTGCGCAAGACCATCGCCTCCGACCGCTTCAGGGTCACCGCCGATGCGGCGTTCGAGGAGATGATCGCCTTGTGCGCGGAAAGTGCCGAGGACCGGCCGGATACGTGGATCAACGCGACGATCGAGACGGTGTTCACCACGCTCCATTACCAGGGCCGTGCGCACTCGATCGAATGCTGGGACGGCGATCGCCTGGTCGGCGGCCTCTACGGCCTGGCGCTCGGTAAGGCCTTCTTCGGCGAATCGATGGTCAGCCGCGCGACCGACGCGTCGAAAGTCGCGCTTGCCTGGCTGGTGGCGCGATTGAAGGTCGGCGGCTTCACCCTGCTCGACTGCCAGTTCATGACCCCGCACCTCGCGTCGCTGGGCGCGATCGAGATCAGCCGGGCCGATTACGTCGCGTTGCTGGGCGGGGCGCTCGAGGGCTCGCTCGGCGCCGCGGTCGCGGCATCGCCGGCCGGCGATTTCGGCGCGCTCGATCGGCTGGTCTTGCCCGAAGCACCGCTCGATTCGGATGGCGCAGCGACGGTGTCCGCCCCCCCCTTGGGGAAGGACATCGTGCAACTCTTGACCCAGACGTCGTAGATCGGATCGATCACGACGTTCAAATTCGGCCGCTCCTTGTAGAGCCAGCCCGAGAACACTCGCTTCCATTGCTTGTCGGGTTGTTCGACGTCGAGCTGGACGAAGGCGCCGGTATAGTGCTCGGCTTCCCACGGCGCGGTTTCCTCGCACGCACGCAGCCGGACGATCGCGTTGCCGATTCGGGTCGCCTCGCCCGGCTTCATCGTCAGGTCGCGTTCCTGGCTATTGCGCTTGTTGAGCAGCCCCAGCACGGCGACGCGCTGGTTCATCGGTGTCGCGCCCTGATTGGGATTGGTCGCGTCGCCCGACACGTCGATCGTCTCGACCCCGCCCGACTGGCCACTGTCGTCGAGCGCGGTCGGCGCCGCCGTCGCGATCGCCTCGGGCGGCGGCGCGGGGGTGCTGTACCAATTATAGCCGGCCCAGCCTGCCGCGCCGACACCTGCAGCCAGCGCGGTGATGCCGGCGACGCGGCGCCAGTTCATCCTTCCGGCGTCCAGGCTTCGTAGTCACCGGTGGCGGCGGCGCGATGCCCGCCCTTTTCGAGCGCGCCCGGCGGGCGGTAGGCCAGAGCGGTCCCGGTCAGATTGGGCACTGCCGGCTTTTCCCAGCGGCGCTGCGGCGGAAAGGCGCGGTCGGGCACGTCGTCGATCTGATGGTGCAGCCAACTGAACCATTCGGGCGAAATGCGGCTGGCATCGTTGGCGCCCTGGTAGATCACCCAGCGGCGGGGATTGCCGTTCGTGTCCTTGCCGCCCTGGTAATAGACGTTGCCGAGCTCGTCGTCCCCGACGCGCTCCTTGCCGATCAGGCCGACCATGGTGCCCCAGGTCGCGCCGTTCCACCAGGTGAAGGGATTGAGATTGATGCCCATGCGCCGCGCTTAGCCCGTGATGGTCCGGGGTTCAACGCCTGCCATCGCCGTCCGGGCGAAAGCCGGCCGGTTGAGCGAGGAAACGATGCGGCCGCGATGGCCCGGCATGCGCCGGCAAAGGCAGATCACTTGCCGGTCCAGGTCACCTTGTCGCCTTCGCTGATGCCCAGCGCCGAACTGCGCCCGCCCTGGAGTTCGAGCACCGCGCCGACCGGTTCGCCCGAGGTGATCGGCGTTTCGTCTTCGGGGATAGCGTTTTCGGCGATCCGCGCGATCGTGCCGTCGGCACGGATGAAGATGATGTCGAGCGGGCTCGGCGTGTTCTTCATCCAGAAGCTCGCCACTCGCGGCGCGCCGCCGCCGGCGGGATAGGGCCAAAACAGCATCCCGCCATTGTCCGGGATATCGGTCCGGTACATCAGCCCCTTTTCCTGCTGCGCGGCGGTCTTTGCCACCTCGACCTGAAAGGCATGGGTGCCGTTGGCACTGGTCACCGTCAGCGCGATCGTCGTCGCGGCGGCGGCGCTGTTGGCGCTCGCTGCGTCACCATTGGAACAGGCGGTCGACAGGCCGCACAACGCCAGCGGCAACAACGCATACCCGAATTTCATGAAGTCAGTGGTCCTGTTCGACCGCGACCGCCAGCGGGCCCTTGCGCCCGGCAACGATCCGCGCACGCAGTCGCTGGTCGGGCTCGACCTCATGCAAGCCCGCGCGGCGCAGCGTTTCCATGTGAACGAATATATCCGTCGAATCGGCGTCGCGCACCAGGAATCCATAGCCCTTCAGGCGATTGAACCATTTGACCGCGACCGGCTCGAACGGTCCGGCCTGGTCGAGCATCGCCACCGGGTCGATACGATCCGAGTCGACCCGGACGCGCGGGGGCGGCGGCTCGATCGCGGTCGACAAATCGACGTCCAGGATCGCGCTCGCCTGCAACCCGCGTTCGCGCCGCACCGCCACGCAATCGACGCGCGCGCCCTCGGGCAAGCTGCGACGGCCGTGCGGTTGGAGCACCGAGAAATGAATGAGGATATCCCCCGCCTGGTCGTCGTCGACCAGGAAGCCGAACCCGCGCGTGACGTCGAACCATGTGACCACGCCGCGATGGCGCGATTCCCCGGCCGCCAATACCGCGACGTCAGCCTCTCCCAACGGCTCCGGCGGGCAATCGCCCGTGTCCGGCTGCGATTCTACGCGCACAGTCACCCCCTGCGAACAATCATTGTAACACGATCGCGATCAAAGCCAAAGGGTTAGCACGGATCGTTTCGGAATCGCATCGGAACGGGACGTTACGACCCGACGTCGGATGTTTCGTCACGGTCGGAATAGGCTCAGCGATCCAGTTCGGCGGGGTCCTCCCCGGGATCCATCGCCGCCAGCGCACGCGCCAGAGCGACCGGATGGCCGGCGCGGAGCATGGCGGCGATATGCTTCTCGCGCGTCGGTCGATCGCCGGGTGCATCGGCGAACGGCCCGATCCGCCGCCGCCGGGCGAACGTGATGGCGGCATCGAGCGAGCGATCGGCGATCGCCCGCGCGATGGCGTCGGTATCCTCCTCGTCGAGCCCGGCCTGGCGAAGCGCGCCCGACACCCGGCGTGCGCCGAGGCCACGCCGCGCCATCGCGCCGGCCTTGGCCTCTCCCCAGGCACGATCGTCGATATAGCCTAGCGCGGCCATTCGCTCGGCGATCTCCCCGGGTTCGGCCGGCTCCCCTGTCCAGCCGCGCGCCCTGATCTTGCGCTCGAGATAATCGGTCAGCCGCCCGCGCGTCGTCGCGAAGCGTTCGACATAGCGCAGCGCCAGCCGTTCGAGGCCGGAACGGTCGAGCGGAGAGGCGGATTGACGGGAAACTCGAGCCATACCGCCATGTTTGTGCCACACTGACAACCGAATTTGAACGCGTGCGAGCGGCAGGGGGCCGTCGCTGGCAGAAGCGGCCGGAAAGAGCCGCAGGCAACATGGGCGCGAATGTGATGACGATAGAGATGGCGACTGACGTGGCGACGAGCGATCGAACGGGCGGACTCGTGCCGACGCCGACCGATGACTCATTGCCGCGCCGACTCGCCGATTTCGCGACCTTGGGCGAGGCGCTTGATTACGCCGCGCAAGGCGTCCGCGGGCTCAATTTCCACGATCCGCGTGGCACGCTGGTCCGTCCCTACCCCTTCTCCGAGATGCGCGAGGACGCGCTCGCGATGGCGCGACGCCTGGTTGCGGCAGGCATCAAGCCCGAAGACCGGGTAGCGTTGATCGCCGAAACCGGCGTGGAATTCGCCAGCCTGTTCTTCGGTGTGGTCTATGCCGGCGCCTGGCCGGTACCGCTGCCGCTGCCGACGAGCTTCGGTGGCGCGCAATCCTATATCGACCAGCTCTCGGTGCAGCTGAACAGCTGCGATCCCAAGATGCTGATCTATCCGCCCGAGATTGGCGCGATGTGCGCCGAGGCGGCGAAGAGCCAGAATGTCGAGGGAATCGACTGGGCGAGCTTCGGCGCGCGCCCCGCGCCGGAGGCCGAATTGCCCCAGGCCAAGGGCGAGGACATCGCCTATCTTCAATATTCGAGCGGCTCGACTCGTTTCCCGCATGGCGTCGCGATCACGCATCACGCCTTGCTCAACAATCTCGCGGCGCACAGCCATGGCATGCATGTCGGCGACGGCGATCGCTGCGTATCGTGGCTGCCCTGGTATCACGACATGGGGCTGGTCGGCTGTTTCTTATCGGTCGTCGCCAACCAGGTCTCGACCGACTATCTCAAGACCGAGGATTTCGCGCGCCGCCCGCTCGCCTGGCTCGATCTGATCAGCCGTAACCCCGGCACCACTCTCTCCTATTCGCCGACCTTCGGCTACGACATCTGCGCGCGCCGCATGTCGAGCCAGACCAAGGCGTCGGAACGTTTCGACCTGTCGCGCTGGCGCGTCGCGGGCAATGGCGCCGACATGATCCGCCCAGACGTCATGCAGTCGTTCGTCGACGCGTTCGGCGATGCCGGGTTCAAGGCAAGCGCATTCCTGCCCAGCTACGGCCTCGCCGAAGCGACGCTCGCGGTGTCGATCATGCCGCCGGGCGAAGGCATTCGCGTCGAACTGGTCGAGGAAACCCAATTGTCGGGCCAGCAGGGCCGCCACGACCGGCCGCAGCGCTATCGCGCGATCGTCAATTGCGGGAAGCCGGCCCGCGACATGAAGATCGAGATTCGCGAGGAAGACGGGACGCCGTTGCCCGAGCGCGCGATCGGCAAGGTGTGGTGCGCGGGGCCGTCGGTGATGGTCGGCTATTTCCGCGACCCGGAGGCGACCGCCGCCTGCATGCAGGACGGTTGGCTCGACACCGGCGACATGGGCTATATGTCGGACGGCTATATCTACATCGTCGGCCGCGCCAAGGACATGATCATCGTCAACGGCCGCAATCATTGGCCGCAGGACATCGAATGGGCGGTCGAGCAGCTGCCGGGCTTCAAGGCGGGCGACATCGCGGCCTTCGCGATCACTACTCCGGGCGGCGAGGAAACCCCCGCGGTTCTGGTACAGTGCCGGACGTCGGACGAAGCCGAACGCCTGCGGCTGCGCGACGAAATCCGCGAGCGCGTTCGGTCGGTCACCGGTATGAATTGCGTGATCGAGCTCATCCCGCCGCGCACGCTGCCGCGCACCAGCTCGGGCAAATTGAGCCGTGCGAAGGCCCGCAATCTCTATCTCGCCGGCGAGATCAAACCCTACGCGATCGCCGCCTGAGGCCAACCCGACCGGCCGGAATGCTGGCCTGGAGCAGCCCGCCTCGCGCGGTTTTCCACAGTTTTACCGGGTAAATGGCGATTCTCGTTCCCCGTTCCGGGTAAAATGCCCGCAAATCGTTCCGCCGCCTAACTGTTCGCTAACCCTGCCGCGCTATCCGCGTCTGCGTGAGCACGGAGCCTTCTTCCCAATTCGCCACGCCGCGGATCGACGTCCGCGCGTTGCTCGGCCTGTACGATCCGGCGGACACGACCGATTGGGGACCGATCCGTGCGGCCCAATTGCATGCCGGACGCCAACTGGCTCTCTTCCTGCTCGGCGCGAACGTGATCGGCGCGGCTCTGGTCGTCATGATGTTCGACGGACAAGCGCCGCGCTGGACTCTGATCGGTTGGGCGGTCCTGACCGGTCTGGTCAGCGTCGGGGTCACGATCAGGCGACTGGCGACGCGCCATCGCGACGCCAATTCCGCCACGCTGGGCGACGTGCGCGATACCGTGCTCGAGGGAATCGCGCTGGCCGCGGTATGGTCGGTGCCGCCGCTCGCGCTGGGATCGCGAGCCGATATCGGTACGGCGATGGGGCTGTGGATCGTCCTGTCGGTCATGCTGACCGCATCGGCGGTCGCGATGGCCGCGCTACCGCTCGCGACGCTCAGCTTCCTGGGCGTATTGGGGGCGGCCATCGCCGGTATGTTGCTGTTGATCGGCAGTCCGCTGCTGGCCGCGGCGACGGTGCTGTTCGTGGTCCTGTTGATGGTCGGCTGCTTCCAGCGCGGCAAGTCGCTGGTGGTGATCCGCGCCAACGAGATCGGCTTGGCCGAGCGCGACGAGACCGTCAGCCTGTTGCTCCGCGAGTTCGAGGAAGAGGATGGCGACTGGCTGTGGGAGACCGACAGTGCCCGGCGTATCGTCCGCGCCAGCCCGCGCTTCGCACGATCGGTACTGCTCGACCCGGTCAAGATCAACGGCATGCCCCTGCTTCAGGCGCTCGCCGGCGCGCATTGGGAAAGCGGCGAATTCTCTTCGGGCCTGCGCACGCTCGCGGACAAACTGAAGAATCGCGAGGCGTTCCGCGACTTGCTGCTGCCGGTACAGGTCGGCGAGACCGAGCGTTGGTTTGCGCTTGCGGCGAGCCCGCGTCATGACGAGGACGGCGCCTTTATCGGGTTCCGCGGCGTCGGGTCCGATGTCACCGCTCAACGCGAATCGGCCGACAAGATCAACCGGATGGCGCGCTACGACACGCTGACCGGCCTGCCCAATCGCCTGCATCTCAACGAACAGCTCGCCCGCGCCATGGCCGAAGCCGAGAAATGGGGCACGCGCTGCGCGTTCATGATGATCGACCTCGACCGCTTCAAGGCGGTAAACGATTCGCTCGGCCATCCGATCGGCGACCGCTTGCTCGGACGGGTGTCGGAGCGGCTCGGGCATCTGGTCACCGATAATGAGATGGTCGGTCGGCTGGGTGGGGACGAATTCGCCGTGGTGGTGCGCGACGCGAGCGACGGCGCCCGCGTCGAGAAACTGGCGCAGACCATCATCGACAGCCTGTCACGGCCGTATGAAGTCGACGCCCATACGCTCTATATCGGCGCCTCGGTCGGCGTCGCGATCGGTCCGCGCGACGGGCGCACCGCCGAAATGCTGATCCGATCGGCCGACCTCGCGCTCTATCGCTCCAAGGATGCCGGCGGCGGCGTCTTCCACGCCTATGAGCCGCAGCTTCACGTCAAGGCGGAAGAGCGGCGCGTGCTCGAAATGGCGTTGCGCCAGGCGCTCGAAAAGGGCGAGATGCATCTCGAATACCAGCCGGTCGTCGCGGCCGGGACGGGCAGCCTAACCGGGTTCGAGGCGCTGTTGCGCTGGACCCATCCCGAACTCGGCGTGATCTCGCCCGCGAAGTTCGTGCCGCTCGCCGAGGATGCGCGCCTGATCGTGCCGATGGGCGAATGGGTGCTGCGCCAGGCGTGCGACGAAGCCGCGGCCTGGCCCGCACCCACCCGCGTCGCGGTCAATGTGTCGCCGGAGCAATTGCACAACCCGGCCTTCGTGTCGGTGGTCGCCTCGGCGCTCGCCAACAGCGGCCTTCCGCCCGAGCGGCTCGAATTGGAAGTGACCGAGGGCGTGTTCATGCGCGAAGGCACCGTCGCGGTGCAGGTGCTCGAGCGCGTGCTCGACCTCGGCGTGCGCCTGAGCCTCGACGATTTCGGCACTGGCTATTCGTCGCTCGGCTACCTCGCCCGCACGCGCTTCTCGACGATCAAGGTAGATCGCAGCTTCGTCCAGGGCGCGTCCAGGGGCCAGAAGGAGCCGATCGCGATCATCCGCGCGGTGGTGGCGCTCGCCCAGTCGCTGGGCATGGCGACCACGGCGGAAGGCGTCGAGACCGAGGAGGAGCACCGGCTGATCCAGGATCTCGGCTGCACCAAGGTCCAGGGCTATTATTTCGGCCGCCCGCTGCCGGTCGGCGAGGCGCGCGCGCTGGCGTCGCGCGACTGGGGCAAGGAAGCGGCGGCCGCTTGATCGCCATCGACCGCGATGGACGGAAAGCTTTTTGTCGGAACGCGCGCTTGCCCCGCGGCGTGGCGCCCGCTACAGGCATCCGCCGCACAGGGGTGTAGCTCAGCTGGTTAGAGCGTCGGTCTCCAAAACCGAAGGCCCTCGGTTCGAATCCGAGCTCCCCTGCCACTCCTTCTCTTCCGCCGGATGCTCTTGCTCGCGCTCGATCGCAGCGAGAATCCTGATGATGGCGTGATCGAGTTCCATGATGCTCCCCTGCATTATACGTTGGGCGGCGAACGCTGACGGCACCGCGACGATCCATACGAAAAGGGTTAATTGCGACGAACCGTTGAACAGGCCGCGAGCGAAGATCGTGCGGCGGACGAGTGCTTGCGTTCCGTTCGGGGGGGCGCTATTTCCGCCGCCAATCCGAAATCGGGATTGATTGTCGTCCGTGCCTCTTGAGGGACCGGGCGGCGGTCCTATGTCCCGAGCTTCGGCAACGATCAAATAGGTTCACAGCACGTGGCGAAGACGTCCCCCATCGAGTTCATCCGTCAGGTTCAGTCCGAGACGCGCAAGGTCGTGTGGCCGACGCGGCGCCAGACCGTCATGACCGCCGTGATGGTGATGGTCATGACGCTCCTGCTGGGGATCTTCTTTTTCGTCATCGACAAGATTTTCGACACTGGGGTCGCATTCCTGCTGAGCCTCGCGAAATAAGGTTTCCCATGGCACGCTGGTACATCATCCACGCTTATTCGGGTTTCGAGGGCAAGGTCCGCGACGCGATCATGTCCGAGGCCGCCCGCATGGGTCTCGAACAGCTCGTCGAGCAGATCGAGGTTCCGACCGAGACGATCACCGAAGCCCGCCGCGGCAAGAAGGTGCAAGTCGAGCGCAAGTTCATGCCCGGCTATGTTCTGGCCAAGCTGGCGATGAACGACGACGTCTATCACCTCGTCAAGAACACGCCCAAGGTGACCGGCTTCCTCGGCCCCAACGGCAAGCCCCAGGCGATCAGCGACGCCGAAGCCGCGCGCATGCTCAACAGCAAGGAAGAGGCCGCCGCCTCCGCTCCGCGCCAGCAGGTCAAGGTCGATTACGAGATCGGCGATTCGGTCAAGGTCCTCGACGGCCCGTTCGCGTCGTTCAACGGCGTGGTGGAAGAGCTCGACTTCGACAAGTCGAAGGTCAAGGTCAGCGTGTCGATCTTCGGGCGTGCGACGCCGGTGGAGCTGGATTTCGAGCAGGTCGAGCGCTCGAAGTGAGCCATAGGCTCGCGACCGCACGGAAATAGCGCAGCTATTTACGAGACGGGCGAGCGCCGGCCGGCAGGCGCGCGAAGCGCGACCTGTCCGACGAAGACGCGGGATTTACTCCCGCGTCGGTCCCGCGGTTTCAAATCCAGTCCCAAATCCCCACATCACGACCCTCAGGCGTCCGACGCGGGAGTAAATCCCGCGTCGTCGGTCCTCGCTTCGCCAGGCCGGCCGGACGAGCCCCGTCTCACGATTAGCTGGCGCTAATCGTGTGCGGCCGCGGCTGTTGCTTCCCTTCGCCTTTTCCGCTATCGGCGCGCGCTTCCAAGGCAATTGCTGTGGAATTTGCGGGAGGGCGCCGCTGTGCCCGTCTGACCGCTAAACTTGAACTGGACGTGGGAGCCCCGGTCCCCTCGCCCACTACAGAGTGAGTACAATGGCTAAGAAAATCACAGGCTATATCAAGCTGCAGGTGCCCGCGGGCGCTGCCAATCCGTCGCCGCCGATCGGCCCGGCGCTGGGTCAGCGCGGCGTCAACATCATGGAATTCTGCAAGGCGTTCAACGCGGCGACCAACGATCTCGAGAAGAGCACGCCGATCCCGACGATCATCACCGTCTATGCCGACCGGTCGTTCTCGTTCGAGACCAAGACCCCGCCGGCGACGTTCCTGATCAAGAAGGCCGCGAACCTGAAGTCGGGCTCGAAGGAACCGGGCAAGGTCTCCGCGGGCAAGATCAAGCGCTCGGAGCTGTCGAAGATCGCCGAGGTCAAGATGAAGGACCTGAACGCCAACGATATCGACGCGGCGACCCGCATCATCGAAGGCTCCGCCCGCGCGATGGGCCTCGAAGTGGTGGAGGGCTGAACCGATGGCATTCGTTAGCAAGAAGCAGAAGGCGATCACGATCGACCGCGAGAAGCTCCACGGCGTGGACGAGGCGATCGCCCTCGCCAAGGCCAATGCCACCAGCAAGTTCGACGAGACGATCGAGCTCGCCATCAACCTGGGCGTCGATCCGCGCCACGCCGACCAGATGGTCCGCGGCGTCGTGACGCTGCCCAAGGGCACCGGCAAGGACGTTCGCGTCGGCGTGTTCGCCAAGGGCGCCAAGGCCGACGAGGCGAAGGCCGCCGGCGCCGACGTGGTCGGTGCGGAAGACCTGATGGAAATCGTCCAGGGCGGCACGATCGACTTCGATCGCTGCATCGCCACCCCGGACATGATGGGCATCGTCGGCCGCCTCGGTAAGGTGCTCGGCCCCAAGGGCCTGATGCCGAACCCGAAGCTGGGCACCGTGACCATGGACGTCGCCGCTGCCGTCAAGGCGGCCAAGGGCGGCCAGGTCGAGTATCGCGTCGAGAAGGCGGGCATCATCCACTCGGGCATCGGCAAGGCGTCGTTCCCTGCCGAGGATCTGCGCGCGAATTTCGACGCGCTGGTCGACGCGGTGGTC
>NZ_JBQCCN010000002.1:0-17496 GCF_051962185.1 Sphingomonas sp. | reverse complement strand
GCGGCCCTCGGGAGTCTCGTCGGCCAGGCTGGCGACCATCGCCGCCTCGGCCAGGGTCTTCGTCTCGACCCCGGTCAGCGGGCGGAACTCGCTCGCCTGGCGGTCGCCGATCGTGATCGTGCCGGTCTTGTCGAGCAGCAGCGTATCGACGTCGCCAGCCGCCTCGACCGCGCGGCCCGATTTGGCGAGCACGTTGAAGCGGATCAGCCGGTCCATGCCGGCTATACCGATCGCAGATAGCAAGGCGGCGATGGTGGTCGGGATGAGCGTGATCAGCAAGGCGGCGAGAATGGCCACCGGTACGCTGCCGCCGGCATAGCTGGCGAAGCCCGGGATCGTGCCGACCGCGATCAGGAAGATGATCGTCAGCCCGACGAGCAGGATGGTCAGTGCGATCTCGTTCGGCGTCTTCTGTCGCTCGGCGCCTTCGACCAGGGCGATCATGCGGTCGAGGAATCCCTGGCCCGGCTCCTGCGTCACGCGGACCCTGATCCGGTCCGAGATGACGCGGGTGCCCGCGGTCACCGCCGAGCGGTCGCCGCCCGCTTCGCGGATGACCGGCGCGGATTCGCCGGTGATCGCGGCTTCGTTGACGCTGGCGACGCCCTCGACCACTTCGCCGTCGGCGGGAATCAGGTCGCCGGTCTCGACCAGCACCAGTTCGTCCTTCTGGAGCCGCCAGGCCTCGACCATGCCCCAGGTGTCGCCGACCCCGGTTAGGCGCTTGGCCTGGAGCTCGGACTTGGTGGCGCGCAGGCTCGCCGCCTGGGCGCGGCCGCGGCCCTCGGCCAAGGCTTCGGCGAAGGTGCCGAACAAGACGGTCAGCCACAGCCAGACGATCAACTGGAGCTGGAACCCGATCGGCAGCTTCTCGCCACCCAGCGCCAGCAGCACGGTCAGCAGCAGCGCCACCACCGCGGTGGTGAACAGCACCGGGTTGCGGATCAGCGCGCGCGGGTCGAGCTTCCTGAACGAATCCCCGATCGCCGGGACGACCAACCTGGTCGAGAACATGGAGGATGCGATTGTCATCGTGATTGTCCTCAGAAAAGCTGGCCGTGGATCATCGCGAGATGATCGGCGATCGGACCGAGCGCGAGGCTGGGGAGAAAGGTGAGACCGCCCAGGATCAGGATGATCCCGACCAGTAGCCCGACCCACAGTCCGCCGGTGGTCGGGAACGACCCGGCGCTGGCGGGAATGTGCTTCTTGGCGGCGAGGCTGCCGGCGATGGCGAGCACGGGGACGATCATGAAGAAGCGTCCGACCCACATCGCGACGCCGAGCAGCCCATTGTACCAGGGCGTCCCCGCCGAGAGCCCGGCGAAAGCGGAGCCGTTGTTCGCGGTCGCCGAGCTGAACGCGTAGAGGATCTCGCTGAACCCGTGCGGGCCCTTGTTGAGGGGGCCGGCGAGTCCGTCGGACATGACAGCGGACAAAGCGGTAAAGCCGAGGATGGAGAGCGGCAGCACCGCGATCGCCAGCACCGCGAGCTTGACCTCGCGCGCCTCGATCTTCTTGCCGACATATTCCGGCGTGCGGCCGACCATCAGCCCGGCGACGAACACCGCCAGGATGGCGAACAGCAGGAAGCCGTACATGCCCGCGCCGACGCCGCCGATGACGACCTCCCCGAGTTGCATGTTGAACAGCGGGACCAGGCCGCCCAGCGCCGTCATGCTGTCGTGCATCGCGTTGACCGCGCCGCACGAGGCGGCAGTGGTGACCGCGGCGAACAGCGCCGAGGCGGCGGTGCCGAAGCGGACTTCCTTGCCTTCCATGTTGGGACCGGCGAGGCCCATATGGTGGAGCACCGGATTGCCGGCGGCCTCCTGCCAATAGGCGACGGTGACGCCGGCCACGAACAGGATGGTCATCGCGCCCAGGATCGCCCAGCCCTGGCGCGTGTCGCCGACTGCCTTGCCGAACGTGTAGGTGAGGCCGCCGCCGATCGCGAAGATCGACATCATCTCGACCAGATTGGTCAGCGCGGAAGGGTTCTCGAACGGATGCGCCGAATTGGCGTTGAAGAAGCCGCCGCCATTGGTGCCGAGCATCTTGATCGCTTCCTGGCTGGCGACCGGACCGAGCGAGATGGTCTGTTTTGCACCTTCGAGCGTCTTCGCATCGACCGACATGGCCAGCGTCTGCGGCACGCCGCTCAGCACGAGATAGAGGGCGTAGACGACGCAGATCGGCAGCAGGACGTAGAGCGTGACCCGCGTCAGGTCGGCCCAGAAATTGCCAACTCCGCTGGCTTGCCGCCGCGCGAAGCCGCGGAATAAAGCGAAGGCGACGGCGATACCGGTCGCCGCGCTCAGGAAATTGTGGATGGTCAGCGCCAGCATCTGGCTGAGGTTCGAGATCGAGCCCTCGCCGACATACCATTGCCAATTGGTGTTGGTGACGAAGCTGATCGCGGTGTTCATCGCCCCGTCGGCGCCGAGCCCGGGCAGCCCGCGCTGGTTGAGCGGCAGCCAGCCCTGCGCGCGCAGCAGGGCATAGGTGAGGAGCGCGGTGACCAGCTGGAACACCAGCATGTGCACGGCGTAGCGCCGCCAGCCCTGGTCGGCCTGGGGATCGATTCCCGACACTTTGTAGAAACCGCGCTCGACCGGCCCGAGCACCGCGTGGAGCGGCGTGCGGCGCCCTTCGTAGAGCGCGAACAACCACAGCCCGATCGGCTTGGCCAGCGCTCCCAGGAGCGCGATGAAGAGCGCGATCAGCGCCCATCCCTGCGAGGTCATGATGGTATCCTCAGAACCGTTCGGGCCGTACGAGGACGGCGACGAGATAGATCAGGAGGGCGGCCGCGGTCAGCCCGGCGACGGCGAGATGGAAGGTCATCTCATGCCTCGTCGCACAGACGCACATAAGCGAGCGTCGCCAGGAACAGCCCGCCGAGCACGGCGAGCCAGAGGATGTCGGACATGCTGGGCCTCCGATGGAACAATCCGCCAAATAGGAGGCCGGGGCATTAAGGTTCGCGGGCGAAACGATGCGCGCGGCATTAAGAAGCCGTTAGTTTTGGCCCTAATCCGTCATGCCGGGCTTGTCCCGGCATCCACCGTGCAGCACATCCCCAACCGAAGGAAAAGCGGCGCGGTGGACCCCGGCACAAGGCCGGTGTGACGGTCGCAGGAATGGCATGGCCGACGACACCAACCGCCCGTCTCCCGACGCGCTGCTTCGCGCCGCGAAGGCGGAGGAGCGCGGACGGCTCAAGATCTTCCTCGGCGCGGCGCCGGGCGTCGGCAAGACGTTCGAGATGCTCCAGGAAGGTGCCGAGCGGCAGCGCGATGGTACCGACGTGGTCGTCGCAATGGTCGAGACGCATGGCCGTGCCGAGACCGAGGCGCTGGTCGCGCCGCTCGAGGTGATCGCGCGGCGCTCGCTCGACTATCAGCGCCACAAGCTCGACGAGATGGATCTCGACGCCGTCCTCGCGCGGCGGCCGCAGCTCGCGCTGGTCGACGAATTCGCGCACACCAACGCGCCCGGCAGCCGCCATCCCAAAAGATGGCAGGATGTCATGGAACTGCTCGATGCCGGGATCGACGTCTACACCACGCTCAACGTCCAGCATGTCGAGAGCCTCAACGACGTCGTCGCGAGCTTCACGCGCGTCCGCGTGCGCGAGACGGTGCCCGACAGCGTGTTCGACGGCGCCGAAGTCGAAATGGTCGACCTGCCGCCTGACGAGCTGATCGACCGGCTCAAGGCGGGCAAGGTCTATATTCCCGCCGAAGCGACGCGCGCGCTCGATCGCTTCTTCTCCAAGGCCAATCTGTCGGCGCTGCGCGAGATGGCGTTGCGGCGGGCCGCGCTCAGTGTCGACCAGGCGCTGACCGAGCATCTCGACATTCACGCGGTCACCGGCACCTACGCCGGCGGCGAACGCGTGCTGGTTGCGGTGAGCGAACTGCCCGGTGCCGAGACATTGGTGCGCTCCGCCAAGCGGTTGGCCGACGCCTTGAAGGCGCCGTGGCAAGCGGTGTTCATCGAAACGCCGCGCGCCGCGGGGTTCGGCGAGGAGCAACGCCGGCAGGTCGCGGATACGCTGGGGCTCGCCGCGGGTCTCGGCGCGACGATTGCGACCATCCCCGCCGAAAATGTCGCCGCCGGCCTGCGCGAACAGATCGCCGAGGCGCGGATCACCCAGCTCGTCATCGGCAAGTCGAGCCGCAGCTGGTGGTTCGCGCTGCGCCACGGGTCGGTGGTCGAGTCGATGCTCGCCGCGGGCGAAGGGCTGGCGGTCCATGTCATCCCAGCGGGGGAGGCGCCGCCCCGCATCAGGACGAATATCGCGCGCGACGACTGGAGCCTTGCCGTCAACGCTTTCGCGGCGATGGGGCTGGTCGCACTTACTACCGTCATCGCCAAGCTCGTACAGCCGTGGATCGGGGGCGGGGGGATCGACCTCATCTATCTGCTCCCGGTCATCCTTGCCTCGGCGCGGTTGGGATTGTGGCCGGGAGTTGCGACCGGCGTGATGTCGGGCCTCGCGTATAATTTCTTCTTCCTGCCACCGCTTTACACGTTCACCGTCGCCGACCCGCAAAGCGTGCTGACGATGTTCGTGCTGATCGGCATCGCGACCTTCACCGCCAATCTGACAGGTCGGCTCAAGATTCGAGCGACGATCGGTGCGCGGAGTGCGCAGGAAAATGCGGCGGTGGCGGGGTTCGGCCAGGCGCTCGCACGCGCATCCGATTGGCAGAGCACCAGCCAGACGATCTGCGGTGAAGCGGCGCACCTGCTCGGCGTGACCGTGATCCTGCTTGACCAGCGCGACGGTGAACTCGAGTGCGTCGCTTCCGCGCCAGGCCCCGCGCCCGGGCTGGGGGCGGTCGATCGTGCGGCCGCCGATCGGGCGTGGAGCAAGGGCGAGGCGACCGGTGTCGGTACCGCCACACTCGTTTCCGCCGATTGGCAGTTCCAGCCGCTCAAGACCTCGCTCGGCGTACTAGGGGTGGTCGGGTTGCTGGCCGAGGATGGCGGCGACCCGGTCGGCGCCGGGCGCGCGGTTCTGCTGACCACGCTGCTCGGTCAGGCGGCGCTGGCGCAGGAACGATTGAAGCTCGAAGACCAATTGCGCGACGTCTCGGTGCTGCGCGAGCGCGACCGGCTGCGCGCCGCCCTGCTATCCTCGATCGGGCACGATCTCCGTACGCCATTGACCTCGGTCGCCGCCTCGGTGGATGCGTTGGCGCGGCAACATCCCGATGCGACCGCGGTACCGGTGGCGCGTGCCGATATCGCGCGGCTCAGGCGCTTCCTCGACAATCTGCTCGACATGGTGCGGATCGATACCGGCGCGCTGGCGATATCGATCGAGCCGGTCGACCTGACCGACGCGGTGGCGAGCGCAGTCCATGATCTCAAGGATTTGCTGCGCGCGACGCATATCGATCTGCAAGTTCCGGTCGACCTGCCGCTGGTGCCGGCGGACGCCACATTGCTCCATCATGTCCTCATCAACCTACTCGCCAACGCCGCGATCCATGGCGGTGCCGGGCGGATCGCGATCCTTGGCCGGCGCGCGCCAGATGCGGTGGAATTGACCGTGCGCGATCATGGTCCCGGACTGGAGCCGGGATCGGAAAAACGGGTGTTCGATACCTTCGTCCAGGGGCGCGGCAGCGATCGCGTCGGCGGCAGCGGCCTGGGACTCGCCATCGCCAGGGGATTCGCCGAAGCGATGCAAGTCGCCATCTCGGCGCGCAACCATCCCGAAGGTGGCGCAGAGTTCACTCTTCGCTTCACGATCTAAAATCCGGCTCTGCCCAATCTCGATTCATCGCATGAGCGATTGCATAGCGGATCGATCGGAATAACTTTCCGCTGGTGGGCGACGCCGAGTCGGCGGGCCCAGGAGAGGACACTGGCGACCGCGCCCGTTTGGGAGAGTGCCGTCATGGATCGCGACTTCGACACGTCGTTCGACAAGCCCATTCCGATCATCGTCTCGGTCAAGGGCGATTCCCCGATCGCCGCCCCCTTGAAGCGGGTCGAGCTGGACCTGACGCGTTTTCACAGCGGACGCTGGGCGTTGCAGCTCGACGCCGTGATGGCCAAGCGCGCCGAGCCGGCGGTGATCCTGGCGCAAGGCGTGGCCTGCCTGGCCGTCGCCTGGTGGGCGCAATTGTCGCCGCGCAGCTATCTGACCAATATCCGCGGCGCGATCTTGTTGTCGCCATTGAGCTATGGTTTCGGCCAGTCGGCCATGGCGCGCAACGTCAGGACGAGCCCCGGTACCAAGCTGCCGTTCCCTTCGATCGTCGCTTGCGATCCGTCGCCGGCGGTCGAGCAGGTGCTCGCGCTGGCGGATGGCTGGGGCAGCCGCTTCGTCGATACGAGCAGTCTGGCGACCGGTGGTCCGAGCAATCGGCGATCGGCCGGCAGCCACGCCGAGGAACGGCTGGTCGACCTGCTGACGAGCCTGGGCAATGACGTGTTCGCGCACGCAGCGCCGGCTGGCGTCGACCTCGAGCAGCGTCTCGCCCTGGCCGACTGAAAGCCGCCGATCGTGCGGTGACAGCGCCGCGCTTCGACCCTAACAAGGGCCGGTGACCGGGGGCGAGAGGAACGGCGTTCAAACGCTGCGCGTGATGCTGGCGACGACGCGCGCGCTCGCCACGATGAGCCCGCGGCGCACGGCGGGAGCGCTGCTCCTGGCGCTGGCAGGGGCCGCCGTCGAAGGCGCGGGACTGCTATTGCTCGTTCCCATCCTCGGCGTCCTGACCGGTCGCGGGCCCGCCTGGATCTATCGGCTGGCCGCGCATTGGGGCGTCGGCGACAAGGCGCATCTGGTCGGCTGGATGATGGGCGGCTTCATGGTCATGATGGTCGTGCGCGGGCTGGTGCTCTATGCGCGCGACCTGTCGATGCAATCGCTCCAGGCGCGGTTCATCGATGCCGAGCGGTTGCGCGTATTGCGCGCCTTGGCGGTGGCGCCGTGGAAGGAGATCGCGGCGCTCGACCACTCGCGGATGACGACCTTGATCGGGATCGACGTGATGCGGATCGGGGTCACCGCCCAGCAATTGATCCAGATGACGGTGGCGATCATCTCGTCGCTCGTGGCGCTCGCCGTGGTGGCGACGCTCGCGCCGATGCTCGCGCTGATCGCGGCGGGGGCGATGCTGCTCGGCGGGGCATTGATCGTGCTCAACCAGACACGCAACCACCAGACCGGCGAACAGGCGATGCGCGCCGGACAGAACATGATGAGCAACGCCAGCAGTTTCCTCGGCGGGCTCAAGATCGCCGCCGCACAACAGATGCGGGCCCGTTTCGTCGAGGAATTCGCCGCGTCGCAATCGGTGTCGCGGAGGCGGCAATTGTGGTTCCAGCGCGACCAGGCGCGCGCGCGACTGTGGTTTTCGCTGGGGTCCGCTGTGGCGCTGGCCGCAGTGGTGCTGGCCGGGATCAACGCGATGGGCATCGCGCCCGAACGGCTGATCATCGTCGTGCTGGTGTTCGGGCGGATGGTCGGCCCGGCCCAGGCGATCCAGCAGGCGGTGCAACAGGTCGCTTATGGCGTCCCGGCGTTCGAAGCGGTGCGCGCCGCCGAGCGTCATTTCGGCGCGTTCGAAGCGCGCGAGGAAGATCGCCCGCCACCCGGCTCGATCCAGCTCTCGCATGTAACCTATCGCCATCCCGGCGGCGGCGGGGTCGGCGACGCCACGCTGACCATCGCGGAAGGAGCGGTCACCGGGCTGACCGGCGCCAGCGGCGGCGGCAAGACGACCCTGGTTGACATCATCACCGGCCTGCTCGAGCCGCAATCGGGGACGATCACCGTCGGCGGCCGGCCGCTCGGTGGCGGCTGGGGTGGGGCGATCGCCTATGTCCCGCAGGACGGCTTCCTATTCCACGATAGTGTGCGGCGCAACCTCGACTGGGGTGACGAGACGATCGGCGAGGAGGCGATGCATGCGGCGATCGACGCGGTCGGCGCCACGGCGATCGTCGCGCGAATGCCGAACGGGCTCGACAGCGTGGTCGGTGAGCGCGGGGCCTTGTTGTCGGGCGGCGAGCGCCAGCGCCTGGCGATCGCCCGTGCGCTGTTGCGCAAGCCGCGGCTGTTGGTGCTCGACGAGGCGACCAACGCGATCGACCAGGCGAGCGAAGGCGACCTGCTGACGCGGCTGGCGGCGCTCGACCCGCGCCCCACCATCCTGATCGTGGCGCATCGCGATTCGAGCTTGCGGCTGTGCGACACGCTGGTGCGGGTCGATGACGGCGTGGCGCGGGTGGTGGGCAACAGCGCCTGAGGGGCGGCAAAACCTCACAACCGTCATGCCGGGTTTGTCCCGGCACCCACCGCGCAGATTAGGGATGGACAAGAGGTTCCAGCCTCTCCGGTGCGGCCCGGCAGACTCCGGCACAAGGCCGGGGTGACGGTTGGGAGTTTATTCGCCGACCGCCCTCAAATCGCTCCCGCGAACGTATCGCACTGGCGATAATCGCCGGTGTCGATCCCGCGTTTCAGCCAGGTCATGCGCTGCTGCGAGGTGCCATGGGTGAAGGTGTCGGGCATCACGCGGCCCTGCGTTTCCTTCTGCAGCGTATCGTCGCCGATCGCCTTGGCCGCGGTCATGCCTTCCTGCAGGTCGTCGGGATCCATGCGGTCGCGGTTCTGCGCCGCCCAGACACCGGCGAAACAATCGGCCTGGAGCTCGAGCATGACCGACAGATGGTTGCCGTCCGCCTCGTTCGACTGGCGCTGCGCGCGCGACACGCGGTCGGAAATGCCCATCAGATTCTGGATGTGATGGCCGAATTCGTGCGCGATGACGTAATCCTGGGCGAAGTCGCCCGGCGCGCCGAAGCGCTGCGACAACTCCTGGAAGAAGCTGGTGTCGAGATAGATGCCTTGGTCGGTCGGGCAATAGAACGGGCCCATCGCCGATTGGGCGGCGCCGCAACCCGATTGGCCGTTGCCCGAATAGAACACCAGCTTGGGCGCGACGAAGCGCTGGCCCTGTTGCTGGAAGATCGCCGCCCAGGTCTTGTCCGCCGAACTGAAGGCGTTGCACGCGACCTTCGAGCTCGCGTCGAGGTTGCAGCTCGATCTGACATCGCTGCCGCCTGCGGAGCGGCTGGCGGTGGTCGGCGCATAGCTGCCGCCGGAGCCGCCGGTATCGGCGAAGTGCAGCCCGCCGCTCAGAAGGAAGAAGACACCGACCACCACCGCGACGCCCAGGCAGCCGAAGCGGTTGAAGATGAAGGGCAGGAAGGCGAACAACAGCCCGCCGCCGCCTCCACCGCCGCCAAATCCCCCGAAGCCGCCACCCTGGCCGCGCTGATCCTCGACATTGATGTTGGGATCGTAATCGTCGAGCCGCATCCGCTGCCCCTTCGTCGTTTTCGTTGCGTATCAAAATGCGCGCCAATGCCCTGGGTTGCAATCGGGCGATTGATCGACTCGCGCGCTTGGCCCATGCGCTCTCGCGATGGCCGAAGCCCGACCCCGCCGCCGCGCCAAGGCGCTTCCGCTGCCCGATCAGGTGGCGCTGGTGCTGCAGGGCGGCGGCGCGCTCGGCAGCTATCAGGCCGGGGTGATCGAGGGGCTGGAGGCGAACGGCATCGAGCTCGACTGGGTCGCCGGCATCTCGATCGGCGCGATCAACGCCGCGCTGGTCGCGGGCAACCCGCCCGAGCGGCGGGTCGCGCGGCTGACCGCGTTCTGGGACAAGGTGACGAGTTCGCTGCCCAGCTTCCCGATCTTTCCCGAGGATACGGTGCGCGAGGCGCTGCACGAATGGTCGGCGGGATTCGTCATGCTGGCGGGCGTGCCGGGCTTTTTCACGCCGCGCATGGTGCCGCCGGTGATGGCGGCGCCGGGGACCAGCGCCGCACTCAGTTTCTATGACAGCGCGCCGTTGCGCGACACGCTCAACGAGCTGGTCGACTGGGATTTGCTCAACCATGGACCGGTGCGGCTCTCGGTCGGCGCGGTCGATGTCGAGAATGGCAATTTCCGCTATTTCGACAACCGTCTCGACCGCATCGACGCGCGGCACATCATGGCCTCGGGCGCGCTGCCGCCGGGCCTGCCGCCGGTCGAGATCGATGGGCGGCTATGGTGGGACGGTGGGCTCGTGTCGAACACGCCGCTCAGCCATGTGCTCGACCATCAAGGCGACGATCTGCTGGTATTCCAGGTAGATCTGTTCCCGTCGATCGCGGCGCCGCCGCGGACGATCATGGACGTCATGGCGCGCGAGAAGGAAATACGCTTCTCCAGCCGCTCGCGCGAGATATCGACCCAGTTGATGCGGCTGCGCAAGGATCGCGAGATCGCGCGGCGCGTGCTCGCCAAATTGCCGCCGGAAATGGGCAACGATCCCGATGTCACCGCGCTAGCCGAACGCTCGGCCGAATATCCGGTCAACCTCGTCCATTTGATCTATCGCGCCAACGCCTGGGAAGGCGGGGCGCGCGACTTCGAATTTTCGGCGCGGACGATGCGCGAGCATTGGCAGGCCGGCCGCGGCGACGTCGAGGCGACGATGGCCAATGCCGAACTGGTCGCCGAGAACATCATCGACGGCAAGACCGCCGCCTTCGATCTCACCCCCCGCTAAGCAACGGAGAAGTCCATGTTCCTCAAGGGCAAGAGCGCGATCGTCACTGGGTCCACCTCGGGCATCGGGCTCGCTTATGCCAAGGCGTTCGCGGCCGAGGGCGCGAGCGTGATGATCAACGGCTTCGGCGATGCCGCGGCGATCGAGCAGGAGCGCGCCGCATTGGAGGCGACCAGCGGCGCCAAGGCGCTGTACGACGCCGCCGATATGACCAAGGCGGAGGCGATCGAGGCGATGGTCAAGCGCTGCCATGACGAACTCGGCGGGCCCGACATCATCGTCAACAATGCCGGCATCCAGCATGTCGCGCCGATCGACGAATTCCCGACCGACAAATGGAACGCGATCATCGCCATCAACCTGACCAGCGCGTTCCACATGATGCACGCCGCGATCCCATACATGAAGGCGGCAAAATGGGGGCGGATCATCTCGACCGCGTCTGCGCACAGTCTGGTCGCGAGTCCCAACAAATCGGCCTATGTCGCGGCCAAACACGGCATCGCCGGCCTGACCAAGACCGCCGCGCTCGAGGTCGCCACGCACGGCATCACGGTCAACGCGATTTCGCCCGGCTATGTCTGGACGCCGCTGGTCGAGAACCAGATCCCCGACACGATGAAGGCGCGGGGCCTGACCCGCGAGCAAGTGATGAACGACGTGCTGCTCGCCGCCCAGCCGACCAAGGAATTCGTCACGCCGGAGCAGGTCGCGGCGCTCGCCGTCTTCCTGTGCCGCGACGAGGCGAAATCGATCACCGGCGCCAACATGACCGTCGACGGCGGCTGGACCGCGGCCTGACGTATCGCCTGCGCAACCAACCGCCGAATGGTTGGTTGTCGAGTTCATGAGAAGGTCGCATTTCGGGGCGCTGGGGAGCGCCCTGTTGGTTCTTTGCGTCGCGGCCGCGCCGGCGATGGCGAGGGAGGATGTCCCGGCCGATTGGCACAAGGTCGCGACTCCGGCCGACCGCGGACGGCTGCGTACCTGGCGCCAGGCCTGGACCGAGGCGCTGGCCAAGGCGCGGGCGGCGGGTCACGGTCGGGAAATTGCCGCGCAGGGGGCGTTATTCGATCCCGATCGCGCGCTGGCCGGCGCCAAGCCGCCGGCGGGCGATTATCGCTGCCGTGTGTTCAAGCTGGGCGGGCAGCGGCCCGGCAATCGCGATTTCGTCGCGTATCCGCCGTTCCGCTGTCGCATCGACCCGGAGGGCCAAACGCTCAGTTTCTACAAGATCGGCGGCTCGCAACGGCCGGTCGGACTGGTGTTCGACGATGGCGGGTATCGCCAGATCTTCCTGGGCACGCTGATGCTCGGCGATGAGCGTGGCGCGATCGATTATGGTCGTGACGCCAGCCGCGACATGGCCGGGCTGGTCGAGCGGATAGGGCCTCATCGCTGGCGGATGGTGCTGCCCTATCCGCATTTCGAATCCCTGCTCGACGTGATCGAACTGGTGCCGATGCGGTAGTCGATCAGCGCGCCGCGGCGCGTGCGGCACCGTAGAAAGTCTTCGCATTGGCCTCGACCCGGATAACCTGCGGATTCATCGCCAGCACCGACTCCAGAAACGCGTGCGGCTTCTTGACGAACTTCGGCTGGATCACGACCCGCAGGCCCGCGCGCCGGGCCGCCTCGGCGACGAAATGGACGCAATTGCGTTTGCTCGCGCTGTAGGTGTGGTTGCCCTTCTCTCCCCATTCGTCGGTCAGATGGAGGATCGAATCATATTGCGCGTCGGTCAGCCAGACCGAGAAATGGGCGAAGCTGCCCATGATGTAGCTGCGCGGCGTGAGATCGATCTTGCCCGGCACGTCGCCGAACAGGATCGCCGGCGAGATCACCTTGGCGGTGAAGCCGTAGGAGATATCGACCGGCCGGCCGCCGCGATCGGGCGTGCCGTCGAGCGTGAAGAAAGCGTGCGGGAACATCTGTCCTTCCTCGCGCGACCAGAAGGTGATGCGGACCTTGGCGGCGGCGGGCTGGGCGGAGAAGGCGATCGCGACGAACAGAAGCGCGATCGCGGTGCGGAGACGGACGTGCATGCGGGTGCTTTAACAAGCGGTTGGGGGTGAGGGGAGGATTTTCCGCAGCCAAAGAAAATGCCCGCCGAGGCGAACCTCGGCGGGCATCCTTTCCTCCCCAGGAAAGTCGGAAACCTTACAAAAACAGGCGGAAGCATCCTGTGTCGAAGCGGGAAGTGGCGGACTTCGATCGGGCAGGCGATACATATTGCGATGCAGCGAAGGTGTGGGTGTCGGTCGTTTGCAGCCGAAAGCCGGTAGCGATGTAAACTATTGACAAGACCGTCTGTCAACGGGATCGCTGGGCATCTGGCGACGATGATGGGGCGGGAATGGCGGAACGTAAATTGCTGGCGGGACACGCGGTCAGGCGGCTCAGACGGCGCGAAGGGCTGACCCAGGCGGCGATGGCCGAGATGCTCGCGATCTCGCCGAGCTATCTCAATCTCGTCGAGAAGAACCAGCGGCCGGTGTCGGCGGCGTTGCTGGTCAAGCTTGCGGAGACGTTCGATTTCGACCCGCGGACGCTGGCGGCGGGCGAGCCGGGCGGGGGCGCGGCGGCGATCCGTCGACGTTTGGCCGACCCGATGTTCGCCGACCTCGAGATAGACCGCAACGAGGTCGAGGAATGGCTGGCCGGCGCGCCGGGGGGCGCGGAGGCGTTCGCGCGTCTGTTCGATCGGTTGGGCCAGGGAACGGCGACAGGCGAGGCGAGCGGCGCGCCCGATGCCATCGCCGAGCTTCGGCGCGAGATCGAGCGGTGGCGCGGCCATTACGCCGATCTCGATGCGGCGGCCGAGGCGGTGGCCGACGAGCTCCGGCTGGGGGCGGGCGACCTGTACGGCGCGATCGCCGAGCGATTGCGGATCAAGCACCAGCTGACGATCAGGATCCTGCCGGTCGACGTCATGCCCGACCTGCTGCGCCGCACCGACCTCCATGCCCGGCAATTGCAATTGTCGGAGACGCTCGATGCCGCGAGCCGGACGTTCGCTGCGGCTTATCAATTGGGCCAGATCGAGGCGCGGCCGATGATCGAGGCTCTGGTCCAGGGCGCCGGCTTCGCCGATCGCGCGGGCGAGCGACTCTATCGCCGCTACCTCACCAGCTATTTCGCCGCCGCGGTGATGATGCCTTATGCCCGTTTCCTGCGGGCGTGCGAGGCGACCGGCTACGACCTCGAATTGCTGCAGCGCCGCTTCGGGGCCGGATTCGAACAGGTGGCGCACCGCCTGACCACGTTGCAGCGCGTCGGCGCGCGCGGCCTGCCGTTCTTCATGGTGCGGATCGACCGCGCGGGGCAGGTGTCGAAGCGCTTCTCCGGCGCGAGCGGCTCGCCGCTCGTCGAGAGCGATCGGCGGTGCCCGCTGTGGAAGGTGCATTCGAGCTTCGACCGGCCCGGCGACCTCGCCGTCCAGCTTGTCGAGCTCGAGGATGGCGGGCGCTGGCTGACGCTGTCGCGCACGGTGACCCCGCTGGGGCGCCGCTACGGCGCGGTCTCCGCTGAATTCTCGGTGGGGCTTGGCGTCTCGGCGGAACTGGCGGGGACGATGGCCGCGGCGCGCGGGATCGATCTCAAGGGAGAAGCGACGCCGATCGGCCTCGGTTGCCGTGCCTGCGCGCGTCCGGCATGCCCACAGCGCAGCGCCGCGCCGATCGCTCGCGCGTTGCTGGTCAACGAGCGTGAGCGCGGGGTGAGCCCATTCACCTTCGGAGGCGATTGATGAACGCGCGCCGACATTCGTCTGCTGGACCCCGCGATCGCGCTCTATGAAAGCCTCGCCGTGCGCGAGGAGAAGCTCCCGCTTCGACGTTTCGCTCTAGTAAAGTAAATTACATCAACACAACATTTTTAGCGCTATCTGGCACTGATTGACCGTGAATTGTCTCGGTGACGGAGGGCGGTGTTCTGTAAATCAGCGTACATATCTCGCATCAACACAAGCGAGGACGTACCGTGACCTACCAAGAAAGCATCGCGCAGACCGGCCAGCTGATTGCCAGCCACAATGGCACCTGGGACGGGATCAGCGCCGAGGCGGTGGCGCGGATGCAATTGCAGAACCGGTTCCGCACCGGGCTCGACATCGCCCGCTACACCGCCGCGATCATGCGCCGTGACATGGCGGCTTATGATGCCGATCCGGCCAAGTACACCCAGTCGCTCGGCTGCTGGCACGGCTTCATCGGTCAGCAGAAGATGATCAGCATCAAGAAGCATTTCGGCTCGACCGAGCGCCGCTACCTCTACCTCTCGGGCTGGATGGTCGCCGCGCTGCGCAGCGGGTTCGGGCCGCTGCCCGACCAGTCGATGCACGAGAAGACCAGCGTCCCCGCACTGATCGAGGAACTCTATACCTTCCTCCGTCAGGCCGATGCCCGCGAGCTGGGCATGCTGTTCCGCGACCTCGACAAGGCGCGTGACGCCGGCAATGAGGTCGAGGCGCAGCGCCTGCTCCACGCGATCGAGAACCACCAGACGCACGTCGTGCCGATCATCGCCGACATCGACGCCGGCTTCGGCAATGCCGAGGCGACCTATCTGCTGGCCAAGAAGATGATCGAGGCCGGCGCCTGCGCGCTGCAGATCGAGAACCAGGTCTCGGACGAGAAGCAGTGCGGGCACCAGGACGGCAAGGTCACCGTGCCGCACGAGGACTTCCTGGCGAAGGTCCGGGCCTGCCGCTACGCCTTCCTCGAACTCGGCGTCGAGGACGGGATCATCGTCACGCGCACCGACTCGCTGGGTGCCGGGCTGACCAAGCAGATCGCGATCAGCCACGCGCCGGGCGACCTCGGCGACCAATATAATTCGTTCCTCGATTGCGAGGAGATCGCGCTCGGCGACCTCAAGGCCGGCGACGTCGTGATCGAGCGCGATGGCAAGATCGTCCGCCCGAAGCGGCTCAAGTCGAACCTGTTCCAGTTCCGCGAAGGCACCGGCGCCGACCGCTGCGTGATGGACTGCATCGCCTCGCTGCAGAACGGCGCCGACCTGTTGTGGATCGAGACCGAGAAGCCGCATATCGAGCAGATCGCCTCGATGGTCGATCGCATCCGCGAGGTCGTGCCCAATGCCAAATTGGTCTACAACAACTCGCCCAGCTTCAACTGGACGCTCAATTTCCGCCAGCAGGTGTTCGACGCGTGGAGCGAGGCGGGCCGCGATGTCTCGGCGTACGATCGCGCCAAATTGATGAGCGCCGATTATGACGGCACCGAACTGGCGGTCGAGGCCGACGAGCGGATTCGTACCTTCCAGGCGGATGCGGCGAAGCGGGCCGGCATTTTCCATCATCTGATCACCTTGCCGACCTATCACACCGCGGCGCTGTCGACCGACAATCTGGCGAAGGAATATTTCGGCGGGGCGGGGATGCTGGGCTACGTCAAAAACGTCCAGCGCCAGGAAATCCGCCAGGGCATCGCCGCGGTGAAGCACCAGAACATGTCGGGCAGCGACCTGGGCGACGACCATAAGGAATATTTCGCGGGCGAGGCCGCGCTCAAGGCGGGCGGCGTCCACAATACGATGAACCAGTTCGCGGCGTGATCGAGCGGGATAGCCCGGCTATCCCGCGCCCGCGATCACGCCCGGCCGGCGGGGCTTCCAGCCTCGACCGACGGCGCGGCTTTGCCGCGGCGTCCCGGCCAAGGCCAGTTCGCCGCCTGACCTAGCGGCGACCGTTCGCCGCCTCAGCCCCCGCTTGCGGCGAGCCACGGGCGGCCCGGAGGATGTAGCCCCTCCGGGCCGTTTCGTTTTGTGGGGGAGGCGGCGTGATGCCGATGCCTCCAATCACGCTTCCCCGGCGAAGGCCGGGGCCCAGCTTCGGCGAATTCGAGACAGCATCCAGCCGTCGAGAGTGTGTCGCGATTGCCCCCGGCCGTCGCCGGGGAGGCGTATAGGCGGGTAGCGCCGTACGCTTGCCGATAATGGGGTGCAGTTATTCCCGCGCCAGCAACGCCTGCGCCGCGCCTTCCGCGTCGCCTTGCTCATCCTCGATCGTCACCACGACCTTGGCCAGCTCGCCGGTAAACGCGAACGGCGCCGTGTAATCCGACACCGGACTCGACCGGTCGTGCCCGATG
Source organism: Sphingomonas sp. (assembly GCF_051962185.1). GTDB lineage: Bacteria > Pseudomonadota > Alphaproteobacteria > Sphingomonadales > Sphingomonadaceae > Sphingomonas. The sequence continues at coordinate 788 of NZ_JBQCCN010000002.1, read as the reverse complement.
TCGAGCCCCGACCAGCTGATGAAATTGACGAAGCCGAAGCGGATCGCGCCGCCGCCGATCGGCGCGCCGTCGCAGCGCAATTCGGCCTGGACGGGTGCGCCGTGCGCGACATGGACCGAGAAGACATGCTCGCCGGCCGGGACCGCCGCGTCCGACGAGACGATCTGATTCTCTCCGACATTGACGTCGAAATGCAACCGCCCGCCCTTGAGGTACAGGCTGTAGCCGCAGGTCGCGTCGCCATGCGCGATCAGCACGCCTTCGTCGCCCGGTTTCACCGTCGCATGCGCCTCGATCCGATAGGAACGTGCGCGCAGATCGGGCGCGATGTCGGTGGGGATGTGGCCCATGCCCTGGTGGAAAGTGAAGACGCGGCGGTCGCCGAGGCGGCGCGTGGCGTTCTCGGCGAAGCGTGGGCCGAACCGGTCGTCGAGCGGAAGGACCTGGTGCGCCTCCGCCTGCTGCCACCATAAGTCGATCAGCTCGGCGAGCTTCTCGGGGCGCTCGGCCGACAGATCATGTGTCTCGGCGAAGTCGCTATCGAGGTCGAACAATTCCCATTTGTCGGCGTCGTAAGGCGTGCCGGGCGGGTGGAACGCGACGGCTTTCCAGCCGCAGTGGATGATCCCGCGATGCCCGAACATCTCGAAATATTGCGGCGTGTCGCGCTCGGGCGCCGTTGCGTCGGTCAGCGAGGCCGCGAAGCTCACGCCCTCCAACGGCATTTGCGCGACACCGGCGACGCTGGCCGGTGCCCCGATCCCGATCAGATCGAGCAGCGTCGGAAC
>NZ_JBQCCN010000001.1:0-2214 GCF_051962185.1 Sphingomonas sp. | reverse complement strand
TCGCTGAACACCTTGACCGTGTGCCATTCGGTGCGCTCCTTGCGCTCGCCGGTATTGCGGTCCTTCCATTGTTCGGACGTCGCGATGCGCAATTCGACGACCTTGCCGCCGTTCTGGAAGCTGCGGCTCTCCGGGTCGCGCCCGAGATTGCCGACGAGAATGACCTTGTTGACGCTGCCCGCCATTTAATCGCCTTTTGCCTTAGAGGCCGGCGAGTGTTGCCAGCCAGTATGTGATTCCGGCCATGATGTAGGCCAGCAGGAACAAATAGCCAACCATGAAGGCTGGCCATTTCCAGCCGTTGGTCTCCCGCCGCGTCACCGCGATCGTTGAAATGCATTGCGGCGCGAACACGAACCATATGAGGAAAGCGAGCGCCGTGGCCAGGCTCCAGCGCGTGTGGAGAGTCTGCGCCATTTTGGAGCCATCGTCCGCCGAATCGATGGCATAGACCGTCCCGAGCGCGGCGACCGATACTTCGCGCGCGGCCATCGCCGGGATCAGCGCCAGCACGATGTCGCGGTTGAAGCCGATCGGGCGGAAAGCGGGCTCGATCGTGTTGGCGATCCGCCCGGCCACCGAATAATTGACCTGGGAGACCCGGCTGTCCTTGGGAACTTGCGGGAACGACAGCATCGCCCACAGCACGATGGTGGTGAAGGCGATCGTGGTGCCGGCGCGCTTGAGGAAGATTTCGGCGCGGCTCCAGAGGCCGATCGCGAGGTCGCGGACGCGGGGCAATTGGTATTTGGGCATCTCCATCATGAAGCCCGACGACGCGCCCTTGGTCACCGTGCGGCGCAATACCCAGGCGACGACGAACGCGCCGACGACGCCCATGATGTAGAGGCCGAGCATGACCAGTCCCTGCAGCCCGACGAACGGCAGCACGCGGACGTTGGGGATCATCGCCCCGATCACCAAGGTATAGACCGGCAGCCGCGCGGAACAGGTCATCAGCGGCGCGATCAGGATGGTGGTCAGGCGGTCCTTCTCGTCCTCGATCGTGCGCGTCGACATGATGCCGGGGACGGCGCACGCGAAGCTCGACAGCAGAGGGATGAACGCGCGGCCCGACAGCCCGACGCTCGCCATGATGCGATCCATCAGGAACGCCGCGCGCACCATATAGCCGCTCGCCTCGAGCACCAGGATGAAGAAGAACATGATCAGGATTTGCGGCAGGAACTTCACTACCGCGCCCACGCCGGCGATCGCGCCGTCGGTGATCAAGGAGCGCAGGATCGAGTCCGGCATCACGTCCTTCACCAGCCCGGCGAGCCAGTCGAAGCCCGAGGCGATCGCGTCGGCCGGCGCGGCGCCGGCGAAGAACACCGCCTGGAACATCACGAACAGCACGACGAACAGCAGCAACACGCCCCAGACCGGATGGAGCGCGACCGAATCGAGCATGTGCGTCCAGCGCCGCACCGGCGTCTCGGACACGGTGGCGGCTATGGCGATCTGACGCGCGCGGCGCTGCAGGGTGGCGATGTCGGCGTGGAGCACCGGATCGCTCGGCCGCAGCGCCGTCGCGCCTGGCGTCACCAGCTCGGCGAGCGTTTCCTTGAGCTCGTCGATGCCGCGCTTCCTGACCGCGACCGTGGCGACCACCGGCACGCCGAGCTCGCGCGACAAGGCCGCCGGGTCGAGCTTGAGCCCGTCGCGCTCGGCGAGATCGATCATGTTGAGCGCGACTACCACCGGTAGGCCGAGCGCGATCAATTGCAGCGTGAAGCGCAGGTGATTGTCGAGATTGGAGGCGTCGACCACCACGACGATCGCGTCGGGCAGGCGTTCGCCGGCTTGCGCGCCGGTCACGACGTCGCGGGTGACGCGCTCGTCGGGGCTCGACGGCTCGAGGCTGTAGGTGCCGGGCAGGTCGAGCAATTCGACCGGACGGCCGTCGGGCAGGGCGAGGCGGCCGGCAAGACGCTCGACGGTGACGCCGGGATAATTGCCGACCTTCTGCCGCGCCCCGGTCAGCGCGTTGAACAGCGCGCTCTTGCCGGCATTGGGATTGCCGACCAGCGCCACCAACGGGGCCGGGTTCATCTCGGCTGGTCTCAGCTAGTCAGCGGAGCGACATGGATCGCGCCGGCGACGCGGCGGCGCAGCGCCACCGTCATGCGGCCGATCCGGCAAGCGATCGGCCCGCCGCCGATCCGCGCGCGATGCAGCACCTCGACCCCGACGCCTTCATCGAAACCGAGT